>DATEXQ010000062.1:0-42128 GCA_035256745.1 Patescibacteria group bacterium | reverse complement strand
GACCCTCTACCTTTGGAATACTCTCTATAACAAAGAGTATAATATGTCTATTAGAAACCATATACATGCAGGTGTGGCGGAATTGGTAGACGCGCATGGTTTAGGACCATGTTCCCTTATAGGGAGTTGAGGTTCGAGTCCTCTCACCTGCACCATTTGGGAAATTTCGGTCTAAATTAAGAATATATAACAGTGTATAATTATTTTTAATGCCCGAAGAGTTTCTTCATATTCGCAAAAGCGAAATAAAAAAAGATATAAGTATATTTCTTCTTATTATCCCTGCGGTTATTTTTGCTCTAAGTTTAGCTTTCTTTTTTACCAAAATGCACAAGTATTCTTCTACCGCATTTTCCACCAAATCGGATACTGCAGTATTGGGGGAAACCAGTGAAAATCCTTGACATATATACTAAAATGTATAATTCTATAAATATGATGAAAAAATACATAGCAATTATTGCACTTGTATTGCCTTTAGTTCTTTTTGCAATTCCTGCAGCTTTGTATGCCAAAAGTACAAAAGCTTCATCACCATCTCCTAGACCTACTCGTTCTCCCAACTTTAAACTTCTGCAAGAAACTAGAAGAGAAGAATTAAAACTAAGAATTGAGGAAAAATTGACTGAAAAAAGAGAGGAAAGAAACCAGAATCGCATCAATGATGAAACCCAGATTGGGACTCCATCTTCCAAACAAATCCGAATACAAGAGAAAAAGAAAGAACTTATTAGAAATTATTTTTCAAGACTTAGCATAAGAATGGAAGCTGCTATAGCAAGATTGGAAAAACTTATTAAAAGAATTGAAAACAGGGTGGCAATTATCAAAAGTGAAAACAGTGGAATTGATACCGCTTTAATTGATTCCGAGATTATCAAGGCCAAAGATCTTTTGGAACATGCCAAAACCGAACTTATAGCAGTTAACGGTATTATTGAAGATACCCTAACTTCAAATGATCCCAAAACCGCATTTGTTGTTGTAAGGGATTCTATTAAAAATGTTAAAAATGATCTTGTAGAAGTACACAGAATTCTCGTACATTTAATAGGAGATATCAAAGGATTGAGAGTGGGAAATACGCAAGAGAATATAGAATCCGTCTCTTCTTCCCCATCTCCTTCCGTAAGTTCCAGTCCCACATCTTCACCAACCCAAACCCCAACAACTACTCCTACTGCAACACCGACATTAATGCCAACCGGAACACCGACAGCAGCACCCACTGCGACGCCTTAATTTGTGGTAACTGCAAGTTTTCGTTAATATAAAAATATGAACATAAATAAAAACAACTTTATAATTTTATTAGCAGCAACTACTATAGTTCTTATCTTATTTATTCTTTATCAATTTGTTTTAAGCGGAAAGGTTGCCTTTCTTACATCTGACAAGGAAACTGCAAAATTGCAATCCCAATCCACATCAACAGAAATTAACTCTATTGAAAAGGATATAAACGAAACTGATTTATCAGATATAGATAAAGAAATAACCGATATAGAAAATGAATTAAATTCGTTTTAGTAATCTTCTTTCGTAAAATTATAAAATGAAAAAGCTTTTTATATTCATAGCTTTAACTGCTCTTTTTATTATGGGAGTGGCATACCTCGTCAAAAATATCCAGAATCAAAAAATCAATTTCAATTCAAATCAGGTTAATCAGAATTTAAAGGAAATTAAAGTCGGAAATACCAAGATTTTTGTTGAAATAGCCAGGTCCCAGGAAGAAAGGCAAAAAGGATTATCGGGAAAAGATAATTTAGATGAAAATACGGGAATGCTTTTTGTTTTTGATGCTACAAATGTAAAAAGAAACTTCTGGATGAAGGGTATGAAATTTGCACTGGATTTTATTTGGATAAAAGACGGGAAAGTTGTGCAAATAGACAAAAACACTCCAGCGCCAGATGAGGGTACCGAAGATTCCAAATTGATAATTTACACCTCTCAAATGCCTATAGATTATGTTCTGGAGGTAAACGCCGGTTTTTCGGACAAAAACAATATTAAAACAGGAGATAATGTTGATTTATCTAAAGTACAGTAAATCAGGAATTAATTGTAAATTCCTCTAATTCCTTAACACCTCCGAAAGCTATCCTATCCGGCACATCTTTTCTTGCATTAAGCATTCTGGCACACGTTATAACAAAGCTTCCCCAACGCTCGTTTATCTCATCAACCGCCTTTACCAAATTTTCCTTTTCAACAATATCCTCAAAAAAATTAAGCTGGGAAGCCGGGTTTTTAATAAGATTAAAGGCAGAAACAGCCAGTTCTCTCACCGGTTTTTTATAAGGGGAAGACATTAATATTTTATATGCCTCTTTGTATATGTCTCTTGAATCAAAAAATACCTTAAGATAGCTAACCCCTTTATGCCAAAAGCTCCAGTCTCTATATATAATAGAAACATGAATTCCTCTGGCTTTATATCCCGCATACCTTAGCCTGGTTCCCATCTTCTCTACCAATTTGGCTAAGATGGGCGATAATTCCTCCCCTGAAATTAATGGTTTGGGCAAAGCATAAGAATTGCCGTAGGAACTTCTCCCAAACTCCACGTCGTCTATTTCCCAGCCCCTCAGTCTCAAAAACCAATAATAACTGGTGATTGAATTAAAAGCCGCCTTAAGAGTTGTCAAAGAAGCACGGTAGAAGTCCAAAACACTAAAAACGCCAACGCTATTTAGCCTTGCGGCATTTCTTAACTTAATCCAGGGAAGGTCGGTTAACCTAAGCTTGGAATAACATTTGAGGAAGTTATCTTTGTTGATTTCGTCAAGTCCGTCGGGTTTATGAAGCCCGGCCGCAACCTTTGCCAAAAATCTGTTTGGGGCAATTCCGACGGAAACAGATAAACATTCTCCAATCTCATTTTTAATTCTTTCTTTTATTTTCCTGGCAATTTCTACCATTCCCTGGTCAAAAGCGGGGTAGTCTTCCAATTTCAAAACAAATTCATCAATGGACTTGGGGGTAAAATTATTTGTGTAATCGGAAATTATCTTTCTTAAAAGCAGGTGTACATTCCTATATTTCCAGGGGTCAGGTGCCAGAACTATAAGTTCCGGATAAAGAAGCTTGCCGTCTTTTACTCTCATTCCAACTTTAATCCCCAATTTTTTAGCTTCGATGGAGGGAGCAATTATACAACCAGAGGGGGTTGTGTAAGCAGCAACAACAATGGGTTTTCCGCGAAGCAGGGGATTTGCCTGCTGTTCAATTGTTGCAAAACAACTATTAAGGTCAATGTGCATTATAGAAGGGGGCTTTAGATTAAAAGTTAAATTATTAACCATTTTAGACATTAAGACGGCTTTCCGTCGGATATTTCTTCCAATTTCCAGTGTAAATTTTGGGTATTTAAAACAAGCCTAAAAAACAATGTTTTGCTGGCAACAGAAAAAACATGATAAAGAATTTTCCCCTCCTGAAATGTGTGATGAAACCCGACTTTGACGATAGAATAAAGTCTCCTGTTCCAGACAAGAGACTTGGGAACAACTTTCATTTCGGTATGATCAAAGTTCAAAGTAACCGAAACCGGTGTGGAAATTTTTTCTATCACAGTTTATTTTTACACCCAAATAAAACCCGAAGTCAAGAAGTAATTTATAAATATTCAAGACTTAATTTGAAACTTCCTTTATCTTGAACAAACGGGCCACAAATGAAGCTTCCCCAAAGATACTACATAAGCAGCAGTTTCTATTGATTCTCTTGCTCCATACCTAAGATTAATATCCGGATCCTTTCTCATTAATTTCCTATAAGTCTCCCACGTATCTTCTCTAAATTGAAACATTCCTGCGTAAGGCGGAGCCGAAACGGCATTATTAAAATGTGTTTCGCATTCTGCAATTTTTTTCAGTAAATTAGCATCAACGCCAAACATCGATGCAAATTCGCTAAAAAGCGGCTCAAAGTTTTCGGGTGCTTTGACAATTGGGGTTGGAGTAGGAATAGGGGTTGGCGTTGGAGCAGGCTTTATTGTAGGCTTCGGGGTCGGAGTTGGAGTAGATGTTTCTGTAGGCTCGGGAGTAAATGTTGGAGAAGGAGTTGTTATCTTTTCAATTTCGATTTTTTGGGATAATACTTCTTTTTTAGGATTGAACGAAACTTTATATGTATAAAAAGAAACACCTCCTAATAAAATTCCTGCAAGAAAGGCATTTAATAATGTTTTCTTCACAACCACAAGAATATTAAATTAATACATATTTGTGAAGTGTTGATATTTAAATCGTATATAATAATATAATTATTAGAAGGGGGTGATAATATGCAGGGATACCATATAAATATAGGCGAAGAAGCAATAACAAATACATTCTTTAGAAAAGTTCTTTTTACTGGAATACATTGTCAGCTTGTGGTTATGAGTCTAAAACCAGGAGAGGAAATTGGAATGGAAACACATCCGAATGTCGATCAATTTTTTAGGATTGAAGCAGGCGAAGCCAAGTTTATAATCAATAAAGAAGAAACCTTAACCGAGGCTGAAGATGTTGTTATAATTCCTGCCGGAAGCGAACATAATGTTATAAATACATCAAGTACAGAGGATTTAAAACTTTACACTCTCTATTCTCCTCCGAATCATCCGGATGGAACTATAAATAAAACAAAGCAAGACGCAATTGCCTACGAACAATCAAAAGATCAATAAATTCAGTTATTATTTTATTAATTAACTTAAATTTTATATTGGGTTTATATATATGACGGAAAATACTGAAAAATTTACCTTTACAGGAGAAAGAGCATTCCCCGAAATGATTAAGCTTGGGAAATTTTATGGAATATGGAAAGGGGAGTCTCATACACCTCCACAAGTCTTATTAATAATATGGGAAGAACACAAAAAGCGTTATGAAGTGTTTGCCCGTCCTTACTGTATAGGTAAAACAGTTCTTGATATCGCATGCGGAACTGCATATGGAAAAGGTCTAATAAATCCAGGTTCATATGTTGGATTAGATATAAGTAGGGTTGGTCTTAATAATGCCAGGAAGGGATTAAAAACCAATGAATCTTTAATAGAAGGTGATGTTAAATACCCCCCATTTAGAGCTAATTCATTTGATACAGTAGTATGTTTTGAAACCTTGGAGCACATTCATCTTAATCAAATTAATAGATTCTTTAATTGTTTAACTACTTTATTAAAAAATGACGGAAAATTTATAATCTCTACCCCAAACCGTGATATGACAAACCCAGGTACTTCAATTAACGATAAACCAGGAAATAAATTTCACTGTTTTGAAATGAATGGGGATGAACTTGAGCAAGAACTAAAAAAACATTTTCAAGACGTAAAGATGTTCGGACAAGGATTTAGACCCAATATTTATAACCTACCACCACTTGTCAGTAAAGTAAAAATATTAGCAAGAATTATAAGCGGTGATATATTAAAAATAGTTCCAAAAGAAGATATAAAATATGGATTTTCCCCTACGTATTGGTTAGCTGTCTGTAGCGAACCCATAAAAAGCAATCAAATCGAACCAATAAGATTCCCAAGAGTAGAAATCCCAGAGGAAAGTATAAATATTTAACGATTGTAAAGATCGAATGATAAAAAGGTTGTTTATTATCTTCGTTTTAGCTGTTATTTTTTTTCTACTGGGTTTTTTCATTCATGATTTCATAAAAAAAGATTCAACCTCAAAAACAATTGCTAATATAATTCCTTTACCCAAACCTTTTGAAAAATACAGCTTTGATATTCTTTCAAAATCTGATATAAAATCCGGCAAAATTACTATAGGAGATATTTTAGAAGAAAAGGATAACTTCACTTCTTATGTTTTTACTTTTGAGTTTTATCCTTCTCCTGAATCAAAAGAAATCAAGAAAACAACAGGAATGATAAACATTCCAAAAGGCTATTCAAAACATCCTATTATCCTTATGTTCAGAGGATATGTAGATCAAAAACTTTATATAACAGGTATGGGAACAAAAAATGCTTCATATTTTTTTGCAGATAAAGGTTTTATTACTATTGCACCTGATTTTTTGGGTTACGCAGGAAGCGACAAAGAGGCAGATAATATTTTTGAGTCAAGATTTCAAACTTATGTTACTTCAATTGCTCTTTTAAATACCCTAAAAGAAATTCCCGAGAATGAAATGTTAATCACCGATTCTATTCCGTTAGTAAACAAGTTATTAAATTCATCAGACTTATTTATTTGGGGTCATTCCAACGGAGGCCAAATAGCCTTAACCGTTTTGGAGATAACAGGAAAAGATATTTCTACAGTTCTTTGGGCACCAGTATCCAAACCTTTTCCGTATTCAATTCTTTATTATACCGACGAAAGCGAAGATCAGGGAAAATTGATAAGATATGAGCTTGCAAAATTCGAAGAATTTTACGACACCAATCAATATTCTCTTTTAAATTATTTTGACCGTATTAATCCGAACACTAAAATTCAAATTCATCAGGGAACTTACGATGATGCAGTTCCTGTTGATTGGAGTAATTCTCTGTATAAAAAACTTAAAGATCTGAATTTGAACGTAGATTACTTTACTTATCCAGGTGCTGATCACAATCTTCAACCTTCATGGAATTTTGCAATAGAAAGAAGCCTTATTTTCTTTAAATCACAAATACAGTAAAAAAGTTGATAACAACTTATAGGTTATGTGATAATATCTAAATATTCATAAAAAACCGATAGTTTGGCATTTTTTATGAGTATGATAATTGTGATAGAAACCAATTTTGAAAAACATTTACGTTTAGATGCTATGCTTGAGGCTTTAAACAAAGGTGTTAAAAATCCCGATGATATATTGGCTGCTGCCGATGCCGCACAAGCACATTTTACTAATAGAAAAGGGTGGGGATCTGAACAAAGATTTTGCGATTATATTCATGTAATCCATGTTGTTGAGAACACCATTCCCTCTTCAAACAAAGCACAAGAAAAGGGTATAGATTTTTGGCTAAAATTCAAAGAAAATTACGGCTTACCAAAAATACCCGTTCAAATTAAAAGTTCTGATGAAAGAGTCATATCATTTAAAAGAAGTAGAAAGTATATGGATCTTAATAAGGCAATTATTGTATTAAATGTCGGTAGTTATATATCAAAAACAAGATTTAGAAGAGATTTTTCAGAAGAATTCCATAGAGTATTATTTTTACTTAGAGAAAACTCCGCCATATGTACAAAATTGACAAATATATTCAAATCTACTAATAATTAATATATGAGAGTTATTATAAAACTTGCTATAAACGTTTTTGCCCTATTCGTTGTTGCATATCTTGTACCCGGATTTGTTCTAAGCGGTCTTTGGCCGGCAATCGTTGCTGCCATAGTAATAGGAGTGGTAAACACCTTTATAAGGCCAATCTTGCAAATTATTGCCCTTCCCATATCTTTAATCACCTTTGGTATAAGTGCTTTTCTAATAAATGTTGCACTTCTTTATATGGTTAGCTTTATTGTTCCGGGTTTTAGGATTGCAAATTTCTTAACCGCAATTATTGCTTCCATCGTTCTTGCTTTAGTTTCCTGGTTTCTTAATAAATTAGCTTCAGAATAGAAATTATTGATATAATCATTCAATGAAAACATTTCAAAAGTCGAAATCTTCCCAAGCAAAAGGTTCAAATGCCGCGGGTCCTAAATATAGAACTCCGAGCTCATTTAAGGCTAAATTCGTTGGTGGTAAAAAACCGATAACCCCTCAAGTTAAATTTAATCCAAGCCTTTTTAAAATCCAGCATAAAGGATAACTACAGATAAGTTGTGGTTTTTAATTTTTAAATATTTAAGGTATAATTACTCATACCACCTAAAAGGGTGGTATTTTTAAGCTCAAAAAAATGACTAAAGATAAACAAAACGAAAAAAATAAAATATCTTCCGTTCTTGCCAAAAGCGAGGATGGTACTATTCAAATTACTTTTACTATTCCTCATGACATAGTTTCCGATGAAAAAAAGACGGTTTTAAAGGAATTAGCCAAGGAAATTGAAATTCCCGGTTTTAGAAAAGGTATGGCTCCAGTTGAGAAAGTAGAAGAAAAAGTATCAAAGGAAACTCTCTACGAAAAGATTTTAAATAAAATATTACCTTTAGAACTTTCCAATGCTTTCAAAACTTATAATATAAAACCTGTTATTTACCCCAAACTTGAACTATTATCCTCAAAAGAAGGTGAAAATTGGCAAATTAGAATCACCACATGCGAACTTCCAGAGATTGATCTGGGGGATTATAAGAAAGCCATATCGGAAAAAACAAAGGTTAAAGCCATCTGGACACCCGAAAAAGGAGATACAAAAGAGAAAGAAACAAAACTTACTCAAGGAGAAAAAGAGAGCGAAGTTATAAAAACTTTGGTCGAAATAGCTAAAATAAAAATCCCCAAACCTTTAAAAGATGAGGAAGTAAATTCCAGGTTATCAAGATTATTGGAACAAATAGAAAAATTAGGTCTTACACTTGATAATTATTTGGCATCAATTGGAAAAACATCTCAAACCTTAAGAGACGAATACGAAAAAGAAGCAGTTGATTCTATAACCATCGAGCTTGCTTTAAATAAAATAGCAAATGAGGAAAAAATCGAAATAAAGGAAGAGGAAATTGATAAAGCTATAAATGCAACGTCAGGTGATCCCAATTTTGCCGAAAAATTAAGAAGCCCCGAACAAAGAAGAGCAATCGCATCGATATTAAGAAGAAGAGAGGCTTTAGAAAAACTTACAAACCTTATTCAATAAGTATTTGACTCCAAGAATTAGTTGAAAACCAACATAAATTGGGATAAACTGCAAGTGAATTTATGGACAAAAATAGCAAAAGACAAAAAAATATAGTTAGACAAAACGTAATAGAATCTCTTAAAGATATCGGGGGAGGAACAATAAACGGTCTTAAATCAGATGTTCTAAGACCGAATGATTTTATGGAGCAATTTTTTGGTCCTCCCAAAATGGAGAAGTTTTCGGGTGAAATAAATCCCGGGGAAGCACTGGAAATAAATGATGTGTATTCCGGACAAAGAGAAGAAAAACAAAAAGTTCAAAAACAACTCGCCTTAGAGAGAAAGTTAAGGGCTGAAGAAAGTGAAAGGTTTGAGAAAAAGAGTAATGAATTAAAACTTCAGCTTCACGCTATTATGGAGGAAGTTCAGACTTTGGCAGAAACTACGCAGGATTTAGGACAAGAACTTCAAATTGCCAGTTTACAGGCTCCTATTGAACCCGGTGTCTATCATTTGATATTTTTTGAAAAACTTTTGGAATTTTTAAAATCTTTCAGGAAAAAAATTGAAGATGGAGCAATCTGGCTTCAAGCTACAAACAAAAGAGCCGAAAAGAAAAATTATTGGGCCAGGTATAAAAAACACGGGGGTAAATTTCTTCTTTCTCCCGACCACTACCTTACCAGAAACGCAGGTTAAACTAGCTTCTTATAGCCATATTATTGTATAATTTTTTAAGTTTCGGACGACTAGCTCAGTGGTAGAGCGCTTCGTTGACATCGAAGAGGCCGTTGGTTCAATCCCAACGTCGTCCACTATATTTTAAATATTTCTAGGGCCCGTAGTATACCGGTAATACGCGTCCATGGCATGGATGAATAGAGGGTTCAATTCCCTCCGGGTCCACTTAAAATTAATGAAAAAGCAAAAAAAAGCACTAATTTGCGGAGCAGGTGGATTTATAGGAAGTCATTTGGCAAAAAGACTTCGAAATGAAGGCTTCTGGTTAAGGGGGGTTGATATCAAAAAACCTGAATACAGCAAAACTGGCGCTAATGAATTTCTTCTTTTGGATTTAACTTACCAAAACAATTGTAAAAAAGCACTAACCGTAAATGGAGGATTTGATGTTATTTATCAACTTGCAGCTGACAGGGGAGGAGCAGGATATATGAAGCCAGGCGAATGTAAAATGATGAGGGATAATGCGCTAATTAACATTTATATGATAAGCGAATCCGTAAAACTTACAAAAAAACCCAAATATTTCTTTTCTTCTTCTGTTTGTGTCTATAAAGATATGAAAATAGGATCAAAATCAATTAAAGAAGAAGACGTTTATCCTGCATTTCCCGATAACGAATATGCCTGGGAAAAACTTTATTCTGAAAGAATGCTTACAGCTTACGGAAATAAATACAAAATGCCCATAAGAATTGCTAGATTTCATACTACCTATGGACCTGAGGCTAACTGGGAAGGTGGAAGGGAAAAAGCAGCCGATGCAATTTCGAGAAAGGTTGCAATGGCCAAAGACCAAACATCAATTGAAATTTGGGGTAATGGTAAATCTGTCAGGTCTTTTACTTATATTGATGATTTGATTAACGGAATAAGAGCTCTTGTTGATTCAAAAATCAATACTCCTACAAATATAGGAAGTCCACAATATGTAACAGTTGAAGAATTGGCAAAAACGATTATTAAAGTTTCAGGTAAAAAACTTAAAATTAAACATATAAGAGGACCTGTTGGAGTTGAGTCTAGAAATTTCAGCAATTCTAAAATATACACCACAGGCTGGAGGGCCAAATTTACTCTTGAGGACGGAGTTAAAATTCACTATCCCTGGGTTTTTGGCCAAGTTGAAAAAAAATACGGACTCAAATAATTACCAATTTATTAAAACTTCGAGCAAAAATTCTATTTTTTTAGTATCATAAAGATATGCAAGAAAAAAATAAGATAAGCCTGGAATCTTTAAGACACAGTAGCGAACACGTTTTAACGCAGGCTATGGAAAAATTATACCCGGGAATCATAAAAGCCATGGGTCCTGCAACCGATGAGGGATTTTACTTCGATTTTGATCATTCTGAAAAAATATCTGAGGAGGATTTTCCCAAAATTGAAGCTGAAATGTCTAAGATAATTAAAAAAAACCTTTTCTTTAAAAAAGATGAAATCGGCATAATCGAGGCCAAAAAATTATTTAAAAACAATCCCTTTAAGCAGGAATGGCTTGATGAGATAGAGAAGCGCGGAGAAAAGGTAAGTATCTATTGGACAGGAGATGAATTTGTAGACCTTTGCTCAGGACCACATTTACCTTCTACCAATAAAATAACAGCCTTCAAACTCCTTTCTGTTGCCGGTGCCTATTGGAGAGGCGACGAAAAAAATAAAATGCTGACCCGTATTTACGGTACATCCTTCTTCTCCCAAAAAGAACTTGATGATTATCTGAAAATGCTTGCTGAAGCTAAAAATAGGGATCACAAAAAACTTGGAAAATCTCTTGATCTTTTCACTTTCTCTGAATTGGTCGGTCCGGGTTTACCCCTTTTTACCCCAAAAGGAGCATTAATTAGAAGACTTCTAAATGAATATGTCGAAGAGATTCAGTCCAAAAATGGGTATCAACAGGTTTGGACAAATCAATTTGCAAAGGCAGAATTATATAGAATTTCCGGTCATTATGAAAAATATAAAGATAGTATGTTTAAAGTAATTTCAAACTATTCCGATGAGGAATTTTACCTTAAACCCATGAATTGTCCTCAACATACCCAAATTTACGCAAGTAAAGCAAGAAGCTATAAAGATCTACCTTTAAGATATACGGATTTTGCCATGCTTTATAGAGACGAAAAACCCGGAGAATTAAACGGTTTAGCAAGAGTAAGGTCCTTTTCCCAAGATGACTGCCATATATTTTGTAGGGAAGATCAAATAGATACCGAAATCGATACCATGCTTTCGATGATAAAAGAAATTTTAAAAACATTCGGATTTAAATACCGCTATAGACTATCAACCAGAGACCCCAAACATCCGGAAAAGTACCTTGGTGATCCGAAAATTTGGGAAAAGGTAGAAAAATGGGCGGTTAAAATTATGAAAAGAAACAAGATTGAGTATTTCGATGCTCCGGGAGAAGCAGCTTTTTATGCTCCCAAAATGGATTTGATGGCAACCGATGCATTGGGGCGTGAGTGGCAATTGTCTACCATTCAAATCGATTATGTTATGCCAGAGAGGTTTGATCTTGAATACACAGACAAAGACGGTACAAAAAAACATCCTATTATGTTACACCGTGCAATAATAGGCTCACCTGAAAGATTTATTATGGTTTTATTGGAACATTTTGCCGGAAATTTACCAACTTGGTTAACTCCCGTCCAAGTAAAAGTACTGCCTATTACCGATAAACAAATACTTTACGCCAATGAAATATTAAACAAACTAAAAGACGAAAACATAAGATCTGAAATTGACGAAAGAAGTGAAACTTTGAGTGCGAAAATCAGAGATGCTCAATTGGAAAAAGTTTCCTATATGCTTATAGTAGGCGACAAAGAAGTAAAGGCCAAAATAGTATCAGTACGAGGCAGGTCAGGGAAAGACTACGGACAATTGAAATTGGATAAATTCATAGCAAATATCAAAAAGGAAATAGAAGAAAAGACCTTAAATTAATAAACTCTTGCCTAAAATCTCATTTTCTAGTAAAATTTGAGAGTTCACAAAAAGTTGAAAAACGAAATTTTTAACTGGAAAGTAAATAATCAAATAAGAGCTCCCTTAGTGAGAGTAATAGGTCCTGATGGAAAAGCTATTGGGATTATGAAATTGCAGGAAGCAATTGAAAAAAGCAGGACTTTAAATCTGGACCTTGTTGAAGTTGCCCCAAATGCTGATCCTCCTGTCACAAGGATTGTTGAATTGGGAAAATTCAGATATCAGGAGGAAAAGAAACTCAGAAAAGAGAAAAAGGGGGTTAAGGGCGGTGATACAAAAGAAATTAGATTCTCTCCTTTTATAGGTGAGTCTGATTATAAAAATAAAATTGAGAGAATTCATGAGTTTCTAGACGAGAAAGACAAAATCCGTGTAGTCGTTAAATTTGGAGGTCGGCAGATGGGAAGCAAGAATTTTGGTTATAAACTGATTGAGCGCATTTTTGCTGAATTTGGAGATAACATTAGTATCGATATGCAGCCTAAATTTTTAGGAAGACATTTAACAACGGTTATTTCTCCCCATACAGCAAGAAAGATTGTGGAGGAACAAAAATAAATAATATGCCAAAACAAAAAACAAGAAAGATTCTTACTAAAAGATTCAGAATTACCAAAAGAGGAAAAGTGCTGAGAAGACAGTCTTTTGCCAGACATTTAATGGCTAAAAAAACAGCCAAGAGAAGAAGAAGACTGAGAAAGACTATTGAAACAAATAAAATATTTGCGAAAAAAATTAGAAAGATAATGGGTTATTAAATGGCAAGGGTTAAATCAACATCATACAGAAGACATAAAAAAATTCTAAAAGAAGTAAAGGGTTTTAAGCAAGCAAGAAGAATCAGAATCCAGGCTGCAAAGGAAGCATATCTTCATGCCGGTTCTTATGCATATCATGGCAGAAAACTTAAAAAAAGAGATTTAAGAAGCCTTTGGATAGTTCGTCTTAATGCAGCAGTTCGTGAATGTGGTTTTTCCTATTCCAAATTTATTTCGATGTTAAAGATATCAAAAATAGAACTCGACAGAAAAGTATTATCAGATATAGCCATCACTGATATGGAATCGTTTAAAAAAATTGTTGAAAGTATCAAAAAATAAACTTAAAATGAATTTTATGAATTCAAAAAAATTGTTTAGTTTTAACCTCGAATAGTTGCGGGGTTAAGCGAAGTTATGGTTAAGCCCCGCAAAAGCGGGGTTTTTTAATGTAAAATAAGTACATGAAGGAAAATATACAAAGTCTTAAAAACGAAGCTATGGCTCAAATATTCGTAAGTAAATCTTTTGAAGAGTTGGAAAACATAAGAATTGCTTATTTGGGAAGAAATGGGAAAATAACAAACCTTATAAAGCAAATTAAAGATCTTTCTGGTTCGGAAAAAAAGCAAGCGGGAATTTTAATTAATGAAACCAAAAATACTCTGTTACAACAAATTGCAGAACAAAAAAACTCCCTTTCTGAATCCTCCAGAGTGTGGTTTGATCCTACAATTCCCGGTGAAACTCCTGCCATCGGTCATCTTCATCTGGTTACTCAGGCAATAGAAGAAATTTCCAAAACATTCGAGAGACTGGGATTTGTGAGAGTAAGATATCCATCAGTCGAATGGGATTGGTATGCATTCGAGGCTTTAAACATGCCCAAAGAACACGCAGCAAGAGACGAGTGGGAAACCTTTTTTGTTGATCAACCCCCACATCCCAAATACGGGCAAATGGTTTTAACTCCTCATACTTCATCGGGTCAAATAAGAGAAATGGAAAGGGTTAAAACACCTCCTATTCGAATGATAAATATTGCCAGATGTTTCAGAAGACAATCCGATATCTCCCATGTCCCCATGTTTCATCAATTTGAAGGATTGGTTGTCGACAAGGATATCTCTATAGTTCATTTAAAAGGTACTCTTGATTATTTTGCAAAAGATTTTTTTGGAGAAAAAAGACTTACAAGATTAAGGCCTTATCATTTTCAATTTACCGAACCTTCTTTTGAAGTAGATGTATCGTGCGGTGTTTGTTTGGGAAAAGGTTGCAAACTCTGTAAGGAAGGATGGTTGGAATTAGGAGGTGCCGGAATGGTACATCCCAAAGTATTAAAAAATTGCGGTATTGACCCCAATATTTACTCCGGATTTGCTTTTGGTTGGGGGGTAGAACGTACATTTATGATGAAGGGGAATCTAAATATCGAGGATATCAGATATTTATACGGTACTGATTTAGGGTTTTTGAAACAATTTTAATATGGATATATTGATACCAGACAGCTGGCTTAAAAGTATTATCAAGACGAATGCTAAACCCGAAGATATTGCTAAATATCTATCTCTATCGGGTCCTTCGGTTGAAAAAACAACACAAGAAGGGAAAGATACTATTTATTCAATAGAAATAACAACCAATAGAGTAGATTCTGCATCTATTCTTGGAGTTGCTAGAGAAATATCTGCGATTCTTCCCAGATTTAATCTTAAAGCATCACTTTTACCTATAAAAGTTCCCAAAGGCTTACATTTTGTCTCTAATGTAGATTATCTGAATACCAAAATTGACAATAAATTATGTTATAGGTTTGCGGCGGTTCTAATAAAAAATGTAAATATCAAAGAGTCCCCTTTATGGATGAAGGAAAGACTTGAAAAGGTTGGGATAAGACCTCTTAACAATATTGTTGATATTTCAAATTATTTAATGATTGAATTGGGACAGCCGATGCACACTTTCGATTATGACAAGATAAAAGGAGCAAAGATGATTCTTCGCGAAAGCAAAAGGGGTGAACAAATAACCACATTGGATGGAAAAAGCCACATTTTAAAAGGCGGGGATATAGTTATAGAAGATGCAAGCTCAAAACTGATTGACTTGGCTGGAATTATGGGAGGGGATTTAAGCGCTGTTGATGAAAAAACCAAAAACGTACTTTTATTTGTACAAACGTATAACCCTGTAAATATAAGAAGAACATCTATGTACCTTTCAAAAAGAACCGAAGCTGCGGTATATTTTGAAAAAGGTCTGGATCCGGAATTGGTAAGTTTTTCTTTAAAAAGAGGTATTTCTCTATTCGAACAAATAACCGGTGGAAAAGCGCAAAAAAATGTTCTTGATATTTATTCCAATCCTTATAAACCATATAAGGTTAAGGTTAATTTGGAATTTTTGTATAAAAGACTGGGGTTAATTATTACTCCTAAGACAATAACCCAAATACTTAACCCCCTTGGATTTGACTTAACATGGCAAAAAGATTCTTTTGCTGCCAAGGTACCAAGTTGGCGTGCAAAAGATATTAAAATTCCGGAAGATATTCTTGAAGAGGTGGCAAGAATATACGGTTACCATAAATTACCCTCAAACCTGATGACGGGACTTCTTCCCGATAAATTACCCGATGCCCCTTTTGATTTTGAATTAAAAGTCAAAAACTTGCTTAAAGGTTGGGGATTAATAGAGGTATATTCTTCTTCTTTGGTTCCTAAAGAATTTACAGAAGGTAATGCTTTAAAACTTAAAAATCCGTTAGGCAATGAATCTGAATATTTAAGAACAAATTTAAGAGAATCCCTGATATCTGTTGTTAACGAAAATTTGGGTGAAAAAGAACCGTTTGGTTTATTCGAAATGGCAAATGTATATTTACCTCAAAAAAATCAATTACCGGACGAGAAAATGATTCTTGCCGGAGTTTTCAAAGATTTTACATATCGAAGAGCAAAAGGAATCATGGAATCACTACTAAATTCCTTAAATATTAATGCCGATTATATACCAGAGGACTTGAATCATTTTAAACCAAGTCATAGTGTAACCATTACGAATGGAAAAATTAAACTGGGAAAATTTGGAATCCTGAATACCAAGAATCTTATTTACTTTGAATTTCCTGTTGATATCTTAAGAGCAACAAGTAAAATTCTGGGAAGTTATAAACCCATCCCTAAATACCCATCCCAAATAGAAGATATAACTTTATTTATCCCATCCAAAACAAAAATAGGAGAGGTTATAAAAACTATAAAAACATCAAATAAGATAATCGATGAAGTTGTTCTTCGAGATATTTATAAGGACTCTTATACATTTCGTGTTAGTTATCAAGATCTCCAAAAAACTTTAACCGACAAGGAAGTAGAAAAGGTTAGAAATGAACTTTTGGAAAAGTTAAAAAATAAATTTGGAGCCTATCAGAAAAATTAGAAACCCTAGGTGGCCTATATTTTTCACCCCTTAGGTGGAAAGTAGAATTTATCAAGACCCAGTCACCCTACGATTGGTATCACCTCTAACTGCCAAATCGATTAAAGAAAGAGCTTCTTGATTTTTTGGGTTCTCTTCAAATTTGTCAAATCCCGTCCAGTGACTTAACAAGTTAAAAAGCCGTTTGGCTTTTGTGGGTTTTCCTTCTGCAATAAATAATTGGGACCTAAAATAAACATGCAAGAACCTTTCATTATCTGGGCATATTTTAGAATCTAAAATATGCCTCATATCTCCCCAACCCCTGACCTTACCAATCCTATCTTCTCTATGAGGTTTTTCTGAACTTGTTTCCGATTCTACAGGCATAAGATATAAAAGAAATATTTTGAGAAATTATATCACAAACAGCAAAATCAGACTATTTATGGACTAATAGTCGGTAGAGAAGTGGGAGTGGGAGTGGAGGTAGGAACAGGAGTAGGAGGAGTATAATCCCAAGGAACTCCTACACCTACAGCAATTGTACTTTCCGCTTCTTTGTTATTTAAATCTTTGGCTTTTACTTTCAGTTTATGGACACCTGTTGTTAAATCTACCTGGGTTTCGTAAGGTGGAGACGTAAAACCTCTTATCTTTATATCATCTACATAAAAATCTAGCTGCGTAATGTCAGCTGTAGAATCTGCACTCATTTTAACAGTAAATTGATTTGGAAGGTTGGAGGCTCTGTCTTGAGGTTCCCGAAAACCAACGCTTACCGGACTTCCTGTTCCGCAATATTCCGTAGGCGGATGATATCTGGCATCGCCTTGTGTTGAAAGCCAATCTAAAATGCCTTTTTGCCATTTATTTTCTCCTGCTCCTGCTGTTGGATCCTCCTCCTTAAAAAGGAAATATTCTTTTTTCTCATAATTTCCACTTGCAATATCTCCAGGGGTTGCAAGCTTTCCGTCGCTTTTGCATATTGCCACCATCATATGTATAGGGTCTTCTCCCGGTTCTGTACCTTTAATAAATATTTCGTTTCTTGATGGAAAACCATCATGTGCTCTGTAACCCGAAACAGAATCTACATCTGCCGTTACAATACCACCCGGTGTTTCAAAACCTATATTTGGTTTTCCCGATAACGCCTCCAATAAAATTCTTCTCCAAATAGGAGATGCTCCGGAAACCCCTGAGGCAACCTGTTTCATCTCCGAATTGTCATTATTTCCAACCCATACACCTGTTATTGCCAATTTATTTCCCCCGACAGTCCAATTATCTCTTCTGTCATTGGTTGTTCCGGTTTTAACCGCGATTTTTTTGCCTGGAATATTTAAAAGTGAATTGGTACCGAAAACTGCAGATCTCGCGGCATTATCAGACAAGATGTCTACTATTAAATATGCTTGTTCTTCGCTTATTACTCTTTTTTCCTTTTGTGGTTTATTTTCTTCTAAAACTTTACCATCTGCATCTTCAACTTTTAATATTCCAATAGGATCAACCCTAGAACCCCCGTTTAAAAAGGCTGAATACCCAGCCGTTAAATCCAAAAGTTTAACCTCTCCGCCGCCTAAAGTTAACGACAATCCGACTCTTCTTAAAGTATCTTGGGTAGGAGGAAGGGTTGTTATACCCATATCGTAGGCAGTTTCCAATACATCCTTAATACCTACCATAGCAAGCATTTTAACGGCAACTACGTTAATAGAGTTTGCAAGTGCATACCTTACCTGTATAGGACCTCTGTATTTGCCGTCATAATTAACCGGTTCGTAAGGAGGTTTTCCCTCTCCCCCCGGAAACTGAGTGGGTACATCCATAATTAAAGTTGATGCGTTATAACCTTTCTTAAAAGCAGTTACGTAAGTAAAAGGCTTGATTGCAGAACCGGGTTGCCTAAGTGACGTTGTTACGTTTACCTGTCCGTCGTAATTTGGATCGTTGAAATTCTTTGATCCCACCATTGCCAAAATTTCACCCGTTTCGGGATTTAAAACGATAGCAGCCCCGTTTGTAATATGAATATTTTCAACCTTTTCTATTTCTTCTTTAACAATATCCTGTGCTTTTTCCTGCAACTTCAAATCAAGAGTGGTTGTAACTTTCAAGCCTCCCTGTTCGACTACTTTCTCTCCATATCTCTCTTCCAAAATCTTTTGGACATATTGAACAAAATGTGGAGCCTTAAATGAAGCCCCTCTTTCCTGAAACTGGACATTGGGAAGTTCTTTTGAAGTTTTTTCTTCAACTCCTTTGGTTATAAATCCATCTTCGCGCATTCTTCTTAATACATCCTCGCTTCTTCTTATATACGCTTTGGGTGTCGAGGAGTAGGGGGAATAACTTGAAGGCTTTTGTGGCATTCCTGCCAAAATAACCGATTCTATTAAAGTCAAATCCTTAACTTTTTTACCGAAATAAACTTCCGAAGCCGCTTCAATTCCCCAAGCAGTTCCTCCGTATGGTGCTTCGTTAAGGTACATCTGTAAAATTTCGTCTTTTGTGTATTTTCTTTCTATTTGAATTGCCAGTATAAATTCCCTAATCTTCCTAAATACGGTTCTCTCTGAACTTAAAAGTACATTTTTTACAAGCTGTTGGGTTAGAGTAGATCCACCTTGAGCTCTACCTCTTGTAATTAACTTGGTAAATCCCCTTATTATGCCTAAAGGATCAAATCCCTGATGTTTGTAAAAATTTTTGTCTTCAATTGCTATTGTTGCTTGTCTTAAATATAAAGGTATATCATTTACGGCAACCGGGGTTCTTCTTTGATCTACATAAATATCATATAAAATCTCACCGTTTCGATCTAATATTTTGGTGGAGTAGCCTTCTTTCCTCACAATTTTATCAGGTGACGGAAGGTTAAAAGCAAACAACGGAAAGATTATAAAAGACCCCAAAAAAAGAATAATAACTCCAATAAATGCAAGTTTTGCTATTGCTACAAATTTTCTACTTTTAGAAAGATTACTAGAAACATTACGCGACGATTGGTATCTTCTTCTTCTTATGAAACTATCTCTCCAGTAAGCCATGTCTTATTTTAGCAAAAATTAAGTTATTTTCGAGGATATACAAGGTGCATTTTTTCTTTTGCGCTTTCTACAACCGGAATACAAGCCTCCCTGGCAATTTTAGTTCCCTCGGTTAGAATTTCCCCTATATCGTTTTTTTCATATTTTCTTCTTCTTTCCCTGATTGGATCCAAGAATTCATTTATAACTTTGATAAGCTTTTGTTTCACTTCAACATCTCCCACCTTCCCTTTTTGATAACGGCTGGTTAAATCTTCAATCTCTTTCTTATCCTTATTAAATGCCTGATGATAAATGAAAACTGGATTATTTACTACATCTCCGGGAATATCTGCACTTATCCTTTTGGGATCTGTAAACATTCTCATAACTTTTTCTCTAACTGTATTTTTGTCGTCGGATAAATATATTGCATTATCCAAACTCTTTGACATTTTTAATCCTCCGTCTATTCCCACCAATCTTCCGACACTTCCGGTCAGAGCTTGACAGGGAACAAAAACCTCACCGTATTTTTGGTTAAAGCGCCTGGCTAAAACTCTGGCATATTCAAGGTGGGGAACTTGGTCATCTCCAACCGGAACCAGAACTTCATCTCCTTTTTTAGGAGGAGTAGGGGATATCATATAGATATCTGCTGCCTGGTCAATAGGATATGTCATAAAACCTATGGTTGCGGTTTTTTGATTCTTCAATTCATCTTTCAAGGTCGGATTTCTCATAACTTCGCCATATCCTGCTATCATAGAAAGAAGCACCGATAGTTCATATCTTTCCGGAACTTGGCTTTGAAGAACAAAATGGATACCCTGTTTTTCAGGATCCAATCCGACAGAAAGCCAATCTAAAACTACGTCTCTGACTGATGTTTCTAAAAGTTCGGGTTTATCCGAATGTGTTGTCAAGGCTTGAACATCTGCTAAAAGAAAGAAACATTCGTATTTTCCCGAGTTTTGAATGTCTATCCATTGTTTTAATGCACCAATATAATGCCCTAAATGCAAAGGTCCTGTTGTTCTAACACCTGTTAAGACTCTTTTTGTCATATAAGTTACATCTTTGATTCTCTTGCAGAAGCAATAAATTGTCAACAGGTTTAACTAGTTTTGACCAATAACCAATTTAAGCATAAAATAGCTTCTTAATATGGATATCGAAAGAATTCAGGAGAAAACCGAAAATCCCGAAAAACTCTCTGAATTTCTTCTACAGAGTAAAAAAGCCACATTAGCTTTGAAGCTAGCGGAAAAATGTCATGAAGGAAAGTTTCGCTTTTCCGGAGAAGCCTATATAGAGCATCCAAAAGAAGTGGCTAGAATAATTTATGAGGAGTGGGGAATTCATAATGAAGATTTAATATGTTCCGCATATCTTCATGATGCAGTAGAAGACTCCAAAGTTTCGCTTGAAGAAATTACTGAATTATTTGGTACGAATGTTTCATTTATCGTAGACGGTGTTTCACAATTTGAACCGTATGATATTTCCCATGATAAACCTTTAGACCCGGATGAAGAAAAGGAACAAAAAATACAAATTGATAAACAAACCCTTCGCAAAATTTTCTCCTGGCACTATGTTAATGAAATTGTAGGTATTCTTAAACTGGGTGACAGACTTCACAACAGCAGAACTCTTAACTGTGTCCCGACTGAAAAAATAAAACCAAAGGCACAAGAAACCCTAGATGCTTACGTTCCTTTAGCCGAGGCTTTGGGAATGTGGATGGTTAAAAGAGAATTGGAGGATTTATCATATGAGCATATTAATTCAAAGGAATATCATGATATGGAAACTTTAATTAAAAGCGATCCCCGTTTAAATAAACAAACCATCACTTACATTTCCTCTACAATTACCAGATTATTGAATGAAAGTTCAATTGACGCTCAGGTTTCCTTTCGAATAAACAGTTCTTATGCAACTATACAAAAAATTCAAGATACAGTTCTTTCAGGTAAGCCGAATTTCAGAATCAGCAATATTAATGATTTGGTAAATTATCGAATTACCGTAAAAAGCAAACTAGAATGTTATAAAGTCCTGGGGATTTTAAATGATTTTTTTGGAAGAAAAGAAAAAATTATGGATTTTTCCCGCTTTGATGAATTTATATCAGATCCTCCGACAAATAATTACCAGGCTCTACAAATGACCATTAACTCGGTCGGTGGAGCGGTAGAAATTGCCGTTGCAACCAAAGACATGGAAGATTTTAATAATTGGGGAGTAGTAAGTTTAATAAGAAAAGGAGAGAAAAAGCTTGATGATTATAAATTAAAATTGGTATTTTCCGAAGACGGCAAAGTTAGATATTTACCCAGAAATGCAACAGTTATTGACTGGCTTTATTCTGTAAACTCCCAAGAAGCCGCAAGTATTGACAGTGTGACAATTGATAATGAGTTTAAATCACTTTCTTACGTTATTCCAAATGCCTCCTTGGTAAAGATCGTTGTCCCACGCGAAGAAAGAATGGCTCCTGATCCTATTTTGCTTAATTTTTGTCTCCCTCAAACCAAGAAAATTATTGAACGCCAATTGGAAGAACAAGCCGATTCCAAATTGATCGATCAAGGAAAAGAAAAATTAAGGGAAATTTTACAAGTAAGGGGAATTTTATATCTTGAAGATTTAGTTGAATCCGGAAAACTTAAAGGTACGACCACAAGTACTTTAAAAAATATTTATCGCTTAATGGGCTTGGGAGAAAGTGAAAATGAAGTTGTTTCCTGGCTTAACGATAAAGGAATAACAAAACATAAAATGAATGTATCCACCATCGAGGTAGAAGGTAAGGATCAACCCCATATACTGAATGCTCTTACATTTTTGATAAAATCAAACATACTGGTTATAAAGCACATAAAAAACGGTGAATCTTTCAAACTTAGGTTATTAACAGAAAGACCCAAAGAAAAAGAAATAAACGATTTATTTAATAAACTTAAGTCAGATTCTCGATTTGAAAAAATACTTATATATTAACTTTGACGAATATAGCCTAAGAGAATAAAATAATATATGTTATGGCAAATATAGATATCGACCAGGTTTTATCAAGAGGTATAGAAAAGATTTATCCTTCAAAAGAAGGTCTGGCATCCTTAATGGCAAAGAAAAAAATAAAATTGTATCAAGGTTTCGATCCTTCAATGTCAAGCCTTCATTTGGGTAACTTTGTGGGTTTGATGAAATTAAGGCAATTCCAAAAATTGGGTCATGAAGTAATTTTCCTGGTAGGGGATTTTACAGGCATGATAGGAGATCCTACCGATAAACTCGCAACCAGAAAAAAATTAAACAGGGGGGATGTTTTGCACAATGCAAAATTATGGAAAGAACAGGCGGGTAAGGTTATTGATTTTGAGGGTAAAAATCCCGCACACTTTGAATTTAACAGCAAATGGAACGATAAAATAACTTTCAAGGATTTAATTGAAATTACTTCAAATTTTACAGTTCAACAAATGCTTGAGCGTGATATGTTTCAAAAGCGTCTAAAAGAAAATAAACCAATACACCTGCACGAATTTTTATATCCTGTTGCCCAAGCAGTTGACTGTGTTGAAATGAACGTAGATTTAGAAATTGGGGGAAGCGATCAGATATTTAATATGCTTACCGGAAGAACCTTAATGAAAGCAATTAAAAATAAAGAAAAATTCGTATTGGCAACCAAACTTTTGGTCGACAGCAAGGGAGAAAAAGTTGGAAAGACATCAGGAAACGCTCTTTTTCTTGATTCCACACCCGATCTATTTTACGCAGGAATAATGTCTTTCCCCGATGTCACTATAAAACTAGGATTCGAACTATTAACTGAAGAGTCTCTAGAAGGATTGGATGAAAAAATTCAAAAAGATCCTATGGGAGAAAAGAAAAAACTGGCATTTGAAATCGTAAAAATTCTCTGGGGGGGAAATATAGCCAAAGATGCAGAAAATAATTTCAGTAAAACATTTCAACAAAAAGAACCCGCTTTTTCAAATGAAGTAAAAAACCTTCAAACAATAAGCCAAACAATTGCACAATTAGAAGAAATCGCTTCGACATCAAAGGCAAAAAGGTTAATTAAAGATGGTGCTGTTAAAATTAATGACCAAACGATTAATAACCCTACACAAATAATAAAATCCGGTGATAGAATTAAAGTGGGTAAAAAGATATTCGTAAAGGTCAAATAAACTATGCTTCTTTCCAAAAAACAAAGAAAAATATTTACAGTTATAATTGCTATTGCAATGCTGGGCTTGCTTCTTACCTCTTTCTTACCCTTTTTGTCCTCTTTAAGGTAATATATTATAGTTTTCTTAAAGACTCATGATTAGACTACGAGATAAAGTTGAAAAACTCCCTTTTGTTGGTCCTTATTACGCCAGAAAATTAGAAAAATTAAACATTACCACACTTGAAGAACTTCTTCTTCATGTACCCAGTAGATACTTGGATTATAGAAATAAGGAAAAAATAAAAAATACCAGGGTAGGTAATATTTACGTTGTAAGGGGGATTTTGACTTTCATTAAAAATCAATACACCAGAAGCGGTAAGAAAATTCAAATTGCCAAAATCGAAGATGTCACAGGTGAAATTACTCTCATATGGTTTAATCAGCCGTATCTTGTTAGAACGATTCATAAAGGAGAAGAATTACAGGTAGCGGGTGAGATTGGTTGGTTCGGAAGAGTAAAAGCTTTTGTTTCTCCCGAGTTTGAGAAAATAATTGAAGGAAGCAAGGTTCTTTCGACCGAAGGTTTGGTTCCAATTTATCCGGAAACATCAGGGCTTTCCTCCAAATGGCTTAGAAACAGAATAAGAAGTGCATTTAGTATACTTAAAGATGATTTTGATGAATTTTTGCCTGAAAGTTTGCTTGCTAAAGAAAAACTTCAAGATTATCAATCATCTATTAAAAACATTCATTTCCCCGATACATTTGATGATGCTTCAAAAGCAAAAAAAAGACTCGCCTTAAATGAACTTCTGTTTTTCCAACTGACAAGTTTATACAGAAAAAGTAAATGGCAGAAAAATAGAGTCGTGTATCCCTTAAAAGTAGACAGGAATAAGATTACCGATTTTATAACTTCTTTTCCTTTTGACCTTACGCCTTCTCAAAAAAGATCTGTTGAAGAAATTTTGACCGATTTAAAAAAAACAACTCCTATGAATAGACTTTTAGAAGGAGATGTTGGTAGCGGTAAAACGGTTGTTGCTGCTGTTGCCGCCTTTGTAAGTTTTTTAAACGGAAAAAGATCCGTAATAATGGCTCCTACCCAAATTCTTGCCGAACAACACTTTCTAACCCTTACAAATCTTTTCCGGGATTATAAATTAAGAATTGCTCTTGTTACATCCGAGGGTATAAAAAAAGACGAGGGAAATGTTGATTTATATGTGGGAACCCACGCTCTTCTTCATAAAAACGAGGGTTTTGACAATGTAGCATTGGTCGTAATTGATGAACAACACAGGTTCGGTGTGGAACAACGGGCGCAACTGATTAAAAAAATGAGATTCGAAAATGTAGCCCCTCATGTATTGACCATGACTGCAACACCAATTCCAAGAACAGTTGCATTAACTTTTTATCAGGATCTTGATTTATCAACTCTTGACGAACTTCCTAAAGGAAGAATTTCTACAATCACTTGGATAGTACCTCCTGTTAAAAGAGATAAAGCTTACGGATGGATAAAAGAAAAAATAGAAAAAGACAAGATTCAAGTATTTATAATTTGTCCTTTAATTGAAGAGTCGGAAAAAGAAAGCATGAAGGATGTAAAAGCTGTTAAAGCCGAATATGAGACTCTTAAAAAAATATTTAAAGGTTTCAAGGTTGGTCTTCTTCACGGAAAATTGAAAATGATAGAGAAAAATCAAATAATACAAAATTTTAAAAAAAGAAAAATACAGATATTGGTTTCCACACCTGTCGTCGAAGTTGGAATAGATATTCCTAATGCAAATATCATGCTTATAGAGGCATCAGAACGATTTGGTCTTGCTCAACTCCACCAATTAAGGGGAAGGGTGGGGAGAGGAACCAAGAAAAGCTATTGTCTTTTGTTTACAGAAAAATTATCTAAAAAAACATCTTTAAGGCTTCACGCTCTTCAAAAAGAAAAATCGGGTTTTAAATTGGCGGAAATCGATCTTAAATTAAGAGGTCCTGGGGAAATCTTCGGATTAAGACAGCACGGTTTTCCAGAACTTAAAATTGCCTCCTGGCAGGATATTACACTCATTAAAAAAACCAAAACCATAGCCGAAGAGGCTTTAAATAATAGAAAGAAGTTCAATTTGCTTATTAAAAAACTGGATAATGTGCCTTTTGACTCAAACTAGATAGTAAAGGATTTACTTTATCCGTATTTCAGGATAAAATCGAAAAATACATGGCACCACAACCAAAAAGAAAACATACAAGAAGAAGGTCAAACATAAGAAAGAACTCAAAATCTAGTGCACTTAGATTTCCTACTTTAGTAGTTTGTCCTTCCTGCAAGAAGATAAAAGAACCTCATAAAGCTTGTCCTAATTGTGGATTTTACAAATAATGAAGTCTGCCAATGACCCTAGACATCAGAAAAGAAGAGAGATAGTTAAAGAACTGTTTGCAGAAAGCTTCGCAAATCAGCCTAATTTAGATGAAATTACCAAAAATATCATGAAGGAAAAGGGTGTGATTGACGATAAAATCGAAAATGCCGCTCCTACTTGGCCTATTGATAAATTAAATAGGATTGATCTTGCAATCTTAAGACTTGCTGTTTATGAACTAGGTGAAGATGCAACTCCTCCAAAGGTAGTAATTGATGAAGCTGTAGAACTTGCAAAAGAGTTCGGTAGTGAGAATTCTCCATCTTTTGTAAATGGAGTTTTAGGCACTATTTATAAAAAAATAACCCCAGACAAATATTCATCTAGCGAAAGTTGAAATAATATTTTATATTTTATAAGCATGGATAATCCAAACCCTACCCAAAAACAAAAGGATATTAAAACAACCGTAAAAAACATAGTTTCTCTTATGTTGGGACTTGATACGTCTGATTTACACGATGAAGACTTCTTGTATGACGATTTACATATGGGACCAGCTGATTTGACCGACTTAAGTGAACGATTATCCGAAGCCGGTTTAAATGTAGAGAAAATAGATTTTCAGGAAACAGAAACCCTGGGAGACCTTATAGATTTACTCTCGTCTGAGGAGGAAATATGACAGACATAGATTCTTTAAAAGAAATCTTTAAAAACAAAAAACTATTGGAACAGGCTTTAACTCATAAATCGTGGGTGAATGAACATCCCGGGATAAGAGGAACGAACGAAAGAATGGAATTTTTAGGAGATGCTATTTTGGAGTTCGTGGTTTCTCAAGAAATTTATAGCTTATTTCCCGATAAAGAAGAGGGTTATTTAACGGCCCTTAGAGCCAGCCTCGTAAATACCACCAATCTTGCCGCAATAGCTAAAAATTTAAATATCGGAAAAAAATTATTTCTTTCGAAAGGAGAAGAAGAAACTGGAGGCAGAAATAACTTATCTCTTCTTGCAGATACTGTTGAAGCAATAATAGGTGCTTTATATCTGGATAGCGGACTTGAAATGGTAAAAACTTTTATAGAAGCGAATTTATTATCTGGCATAAACGAGAAATTATCAAAACCTCTTAAGGATGCCAAAAGTAGACTTCAAGAATATCTGCAAGCAAAAGGTAGTCCTGCACCTAAATATATTGTTACAGCCGAATCCGGACCAGACCACGATAAAGTATTTATTGTAGAGGTAGTATCTGGTAATAAATCATTGGGGAGAGGAGAAGGCAAAAGCAAAGCTGAAGCTGAACAAATCGCTGCCGAAAAGACTTTGGGTTCTCTCTTGTAAAAAAGCTTCTTATTGGTTAAAATTGTGAAATTATGGTAAAAATACGACTTTCCAGATTCGGTACTAAAAAGAAATATATTTATCGTATAGTTGCAGTAGATTCACACAAAAAAGGAGTAGGGAAAACCCTGGAAGTATTGGGTTATTGGAACCCTATTAAAAAGACTTTGAATATTGATAAAGAAAAAATAGCCGATTGGGTTAAAAAAGGCGCTTTGATGAACAAAAGCGTTCAAAATCTTCTGTCTTAAATAAATGAAAAAATTACTTAAATATTTGGTTGAAGAAATTATAGGAATTACCGATTTTACGATAAAAGAAAATGAAGAAAATTCATTTAAAACTTACGAGCTTTTAGTTCCTTCGGAATATGTTGGATTAATAATTGGAAAAAACGGAAAGACTATCAAAACCTTAAGAAATTTAATGAAAGTTAGAGCAATTCTGGATAAGGTCAGATTCAACCTAGTTGTAACTTCTTCAAATTAAAAGAAGGGATTTGCTCTTTGAATGGGTCCAGAGGGATTAAGGGTAGAAAAAACTGGTGGGGTAAATACAGAAACTCGACCCAAAGTATTTATATTATCATCAGTAAGTTTAAGAATCGGTTCCGTTACCGGCGGAAGTTTTTCTGGATAAGGTGCCCAAAAAGAATTCAATATAATTTCAGCTGAGGCCATATCTTCCTGAAAGCCAAATTCTGCCTTTTGTAACGTTAGAATAGGTAATAATGTTTTAGTACCTGTCAAAAAAGAGAATACATTCAGGTAACTTCCACTTAAACTGAAGGAGAGATTAAGCTTTGAATTAGCTTCGTCTCCGGCCATACTTCCGATTTTAAAATCTTCAAGATTCAAATCATTCAAGTTAGACAGATATTTTATCTGCGAAATTAAAATAAGTGCCGGATTTTTGTCAGGAAGAGCAATAGATACGGGTTTAATATAATTAGATATTTCTTTAATAGTTTTTAACTCTGCTTCCTTTTCTACTAAGATATTTTCTGTCTTTTTAGCACTTATTACATCCTTTCTTTGACTTTTAATTTTTGCGTATCCGGTTTTTCCTACGAAATATGAAATTAATAAAAGTATAAAAAAATACAAAAAGGGAACTACTAAAAGGGTTATTTTACCCATAGATTTATTTTTATTTAATCCAATATTTACTTTCATATTTTAAGTTGTTAATTTTAGAGATATTATATATCCCGATTTAATATTAAAGGTAAAAGAGTTTAAAATAATTCCTTTATATAAATTTGAGGATAGGAGAGCAGCAAGGGTTTGAGCCAGGGACGAATAGGAACTGGCTGCAATCATTGTTTCAGTAGAACCTCTGACTACTGATAATTGAGTTATAGAAACATCTGACGGTATTTTATTTTTTAATGTATTAAAATGTTCCATATCTTTGATTGCCCCATATGAGGATAATATCTTTTGAATTTTATCGGCTCTGTCTTTAAGTAAAACGTATTGCTGTTCCTCTTTTTCTAAACCTCTTATAGATAATTTCAACTTATCTTGCCTAACATTGGATAGTCTCAGTTCTTCCGAATTAATAATTATTAGAGAGATTATGAAAAAGACCCCTATAAAAAATATTAATGTCCCGATTGTATCTATCATCCTTAAGCTATTTACGATTTTTAATGTTGATTCTTTGGGAATCGACTCTTTGGGTATCAGATTTATATTTTTAGGCATCTTTTAAACCTCCTTCTACTATCTCATCGCCAAACCAACGGCTATTGAATATAATGGACCATAGTTGGCCAAACTTTGGGCAACTTTACTATCCAAAGAAATTTTGGAGAATGAATTACCCATAATAACCTCTAAATTTAACGCTTTGGTAAGAACAGAGGTTACTTCGGGCATACCCGATGTTCCACCTGAGATAATTACCGACCTGGGAGACTCTTCCTTTTCTTCGGTTTGATAAAAATGAATTGCTTTTTTAATCTCATCGGTAACCATTCTTATAACCGGATCAAGAGCTCCTTTAATTTTACCTTCCAGGTTTGCTGTCAATCCGTAAGTCTTTTTGTATTCCTCAGCTCGTGCATACTCAATTCCCAGGTTTTGAGCAACAGCACGAGTGAAAGCATCTCCAGCGGTCGGAATCGAACGCGAAAAAACCAAATTTGCATTCTTAGCAATAGCAATATCTGTTGACCCCGCTCCAAAATCTACCAATAGTACTGTTTGACCTTCAGGTGCAAGACATCTCACCAGAGAAGTCATCTCTGTTTCTACAGAATTAACTGAAAGTCCGGCAAATTGAAGAATTTTCAAATATTTTTCAACAAGAGTCTGGGGAACCGCCACTAAAAGAACTACTACTTCTGGTGGGGTAGTGGTTTCTTTTCTTTCTATTATTTGATGCTCTACAATTGCTTCGGATAAAGGTATTGGAATATATTGTTCTGCTTCCCATTTGACAGCACTAGCAATTTCTTGGTCTGTTAAAAGAGGGAATTTTATGGTGCGGGTAAAAACTTGTGGTTCTGGAAGGGCTATTGAAACTACTTTATCAGAAATTCTGGCTTCTTTATGAAGATTTTTTATTACCTGACCCAGTGATTCCATCTCCTTTTCATCCTTTATGTGCTCTGCAGGCGTTCCCGAATAACCCACTATCCCGGAACCTCGTATAGCCCAGCTTGAACCTTGTTTTTCAAGTTCCACTATTTTTATACTTTTTGACCCTATATCTATTCCTACACTCATTATTTTGAAAGATCACCACTATTGCTAAAAACAGCATTGTCAAATATTTGTAAGAATTCGTCAAAGGTTTGTATTGCTTCAACTTTTCTTGTTGCCTCACCGGAAAAACCGGACGATGTTACTTTTATAGCTTGAGCGGGAAAAGTACCAGAATCTAAGGCTACCCCTATACCGTCGGGGGCAGAATTATAGAATATTTTGATTCTGGCAAATAGTAAGCATCCCTCTTGATTACATCCAGCTGGTAGCCCTAAATCTGTTAAGAAGCTTTTATAACCGCTGGTAAAGCGGTAGGTTGGTCCAATCGTAAAAGTACAATTAGTTTCAGAGGCTTGTCCAAAAAAGTTTTCGTTTCGTCTACTTGCATTAGAATCAAAAGTAGCTCTGGCTATTTTAACATCAGAAAAATCAGAAGTTAAAGCTTTTCGTGTCGTATCATAAAAAAGGGATATCTCAATAGCAGGTGTGCTACCAAGATTTGTACCCCAACACATATTAAGGGATTTACCCGACGGATTAATACAGGGGTTTTGTCCGTCACATTTAATATTACCGTTCGTATCATGAGAAACAAACCAGACTAATCCTACCTCACCCGAGGCATAATTATTTACCATATTATAATAATTCTGTCCTCCAATGTCGGTTACACTCCCTGTAAAGCTACTATTGCTTTCGGGGAATTCGGATGTCGTCGGACCTCCCACCAACATTTGTTCAATTCCTGCTTCGGCTGCAGAAAAAGCTCTCAAAGAATCTTCATCTTTCTTGGTTATTGAAACATCTGTTACCGACCTAGAAACAATCGAAAGAACCAGAGTCAAAACAACTGCCATTCCCAGAAGAACAATCAGAAGTGCCTGGCCAGATTCTATTCTTTCCTTAATAACTTGAGCAGGTGATATTTTCATGATACTAATTTAGTTTATCAATCTAATATGGGTCGGTCAAATTCAATAATTCCTAAGCATAATTTTTGTTTGAACCGAAACCCTCGATGATTCAACTCCGGTTGCTTTGGTTTCCGTTCCAGTTAAACTAATATCTATCGAGTCTGGTGTTTTATTGTCACTTGTACATGTAAACGAACAGGGTAAAATTATAATTCCTGGCGTGGTCAATCTAGAAGATAATGTAGCTGAATCTGATGCAACATAAATATCATCTTCTCCGCTACCGTTAACACATCTAAAACTTGCAGGAACCCCATAAGCATCGACATAGGAAATTGTTGACAAAGTAGTTCCACCTTGCTCGCATAGTGAAGTTATGGAGTTAGCGTTTCTCAACTGTCTTTCCATAATAGATATCGCATAATCGAGGGTTGCTCTCACTCTACTATCCGAATCACTTTTTTTAGCACTCCTTAACGTAATTGCCAAAGTTTGGGTGACCAAAACGGCTAGTAAGGCAAAAACGCCTATTGCCATCATAACTTCTACTAGAGTATATCCACCTATTTTAATAAAATTATGCTTTCTCATGTATTTACTCCCAATCGGTATATACTGTTACACTTCTCGCTTCATGAAAACCTTGAGCATCATTCCATTGTACATATGCACTGGCAGAAACAGCTTTTTGCGAATTGGCATAGGTAAAAGTGGTAAGGGTAAATCCACGAAGAAAAGTTGTATTTGGAATGTAATCAGAAGGGCCACAACTGCCAGGATGAGCCCCCGACCAACCACCATTAATTTCATCAATACAGTATTTATTTCCTACATTAGATCCGTGTGCATAAAAGGTTGGGAAACTTTTATCCCTTTCATTCCTTAACCATTCATTCATCTCGTTTAGATATTTGCCCGATAAAGATTTATTTTTGGCCGAAATATTATTTCTTATAGCTACAGTAGAAACACTTACTATCGCAACGGTAATAAGGGCAATAATACCTAAAGCAAACACCACCTCAAACATTGACTGCCCTTTAATGAGACTGTTTCTTTTCATTATTATTATTATTATTATTCAAAATCAACGGTTATCACACCACTATATGTTATTACGATATCAACTTTTTCCTGAGTTTCAGTTTGGGTAACTATTATCGTTTTTGGATTGTCAGAAGGAATATCGGTTCCCAACCCCAATACTTTAAACATCATACTTGAGGATGGGGTTAAAGTCATTCCCGAAGAAATTGCTATATCATTTTTTACTACCACATCCGTAGGACAATCAGCTATTATATCGTAAGTGTCTACAGGGCTAGAATTAACCTGAAATATATAACCGTTAAGAAGTGTGCAACCGGTAGGTTTTTTCCCCGACGATGCATATTCTTCAGCAAGCCTAATATCTCCTTCTACCTGGCGAGCTGCAGCCATAATGGATTGTCTTCTTTGGTATCCGCGAAAATTGGCATAGCCTACTGCAAATAGGGAAGCGATAATTGCTACCACCAGAATGACTTCTACTAAACTGAAGCCTTTAATGAATCTTTGTGAAGTTTTTTTATTGGATTTAAGATTTTTAAGTAAAGAAAACATTTTATATGATTCATATCACGGATTTGTAACTTTATAAGAACAAGTCATATTAAAACCACAACTACCACATCCAGTTACAGCAATTGTTGTCCCTTCCAGTGCAGCACATAAAGTATATGATGAGCTGGGAGATCCTGAGGGAAGATAAGCATACAAACGACTTCCTGTTATGGGGTCACCCGGCATTGCTTCTATATATTTATTGGTTGTTAAACATGCTCCAGTACCACTTGTTCCTATAAGGGGATTTCCCGGGGAGGGAAGGGTTGCAGGATATGAGTTGCAGTCAGATTTGTATAATTCAAGACCGCCTCTAATTGTTTCCAAATCAGCCTTTCTTTTGGCATCCCTGGAAGATTCTCTTGCTCCAGTCAAACCAAAAGCACTAATGGCAAGTATAATTCCGATTATTGCAATCACAATTAATAGCTCAATTAAGGTAAATCCCCGTTTATAAAATAGTTTTTTATTCACATGCATTTTCATAATTAAAATATTAAAATAATGGAGGAGATTTGTAAGTTTTAATCTGTTTCTGCTCCCCCTGCTTCTGCTGAACAGATATCACCCATACACGTTCCCGAACAACAATCTATGCCTCCACCGGCAGGTCCACAAGCTTCTCCAGGTCCTGCACAATTACTACTTGTTAAAGGACAAACACCTCCAGAAATAGTCCTTGAACTAATGGTTCCCACAGCTCCATTTGAACAAACCACCGAAAAAGTAGTAGGTGATACAGGATCTTCAAGAATTGCCCAAATAACATACTTTGTTGCGTTGTTTACACCTGCTGTACCATCTGTTTGAAAATTATAAGTCGGAGTTCCTGTTATTGGATCATAATTAGGATCCTCTGGACAATTACTTAAGCCTAGATCTCCACAAAGAATAGAAGAGGCTCTTTCTGTATTGGGTCGTCCTTTATAAAAACCATTATTTTTATTGGCATAACTTTCCAAAGCTGTTTGGTATTGCTTTATATCGGACTTTCGTTGTGTGTCTCTGGAATTTTCAAAAACTCCCTGAATTCCAAAAAACGATATTCCCGCTAAAATGCCAATTATTGCAATGACAACCAAAAGCTCGATTAATGTAAAACCTTTGTTATATTTATCCTTCATATTAATTTAATCTAATTATAGTGAGCTTACACATCTTCCAGCGATACACTCATAACCTGGACAACACGCTTCTACACTACCAGCTCCGCATGGACGTCCACCCGGTATACATGTAGGTAGGGGTCCTATTGTTGGTGTAGATGTAGGTATAAATGAAGCTGTAGGCAGAGGTGTGGCAGTACCTGTAGTACCCGTAGGCGGATTAGTTTCTGCCGGAGGTTGTGTAGCTGTAGGCAGAGGTTCAGGTTCGTTCAGAGGAGGACAATTAAAACTATTTGGAGTATCATAATACGTTCCAACACTTCCACCTGAACAAATAACCCAAGCGTCATTAACATCATTAGTTGCTTCCAGGGTAGACCATATAACATATTGCGTTGCCTTGGGTGTTCCATCGTTTGTAGGTCCGTTAGATACATACCTATATGTATCATCAATATCTGTGGGGCAATTTGAAATATCAAGAGTACCGCAAAGATTAGAAATATTTGTCACTCCAGAGTAAGAAGGAAATTTCCCTTTATTCTTACTTGCATACTGAACAAGAGCGGTTTCATACATTCTTAAATCAGATTTTCTATTGGTATCCCTTGCCTGTCTTTGTGCTCCCGTGAAAGAAACCAGAGCAATTGCAGCAAGAATTCCAATTATTGCAATCACAATCAAAATCTCAATGAGGGTAAAACCTAAACTTTCATATATTTTTTTCATATTCTATCTATATTTATATTAAAATAATTTTTATGGTTGTACAAGATATGTGCATCCATCTATGCCACCGCTACAGACTCCTGCACACCTATCATCGCTTACGTTTTCAAGGCATGCGCTAAGAGTATAGAGGTCATTTGCTGTATTATTACGGTCATATGTATAAGACCTATCAGGAGAAGGGTCAGCGGGTAAAATACTCATATATGTATTTTTATCTGATGCAAAAGATCCTCCCCATTCACAAGTTCTCAATCCTCCAATTCCACAACCGTTTATTTTATACTCGTAGTCACCCGGATACATACCATAGTCATTGTAATAAAGTCTTAAGGCAGTTTGAATATTTCTTAAATCAGATTTCCTTGCGGCATCTCTTGCCCTACCTCGGATGGCATTCATATTTGCGATAAGAAGAGTCGCCAGAATTGCAATTATTGATATCACAACCAAAAGCTCAATTAAAGTGAATCCGGAATTTTGAATTTGAGACCTGATTTCTTTAATTTTTGTTCCCATGGCAGGTATATTTATATATTAGACTAATCAAGATTTTCTTTCAATCAGAATCGGTTGGTGCAACATTTGCACTAGTTATAGCAAAGTTACAATTTCCTCCACAGTCAATGCCCATGTTTATTTCGCAATCGGGTACTCCCGAATCATCCTTTATACAATTTTTGTCCTCTTTATTTTCCAAATGAGCATAAAGCTGATAAGCTTGCTGGTCAGCTAAAGTCCTATAATAGTAGTTTTGGCTGTTGAGAGGATCACTCGGAATTATTCTAAAATATGTTGTTTGATTATCAGTCATCTGACCTTCACCCCAAGCACAGTTTGTTGGATTTACACTAGCAAAGGGACAGGCCAATATCTCACCTGATCCATTTCCTGCGGGGTAAATCTTATGATCGGAATAAAATATCTCCAAAGCATGAGAAATTTCTTTTAAGTCTGATTTTCTTTGTGAATCCCTGCTTCTTGCCTGTGTGAATCTAAAAGCAGAAAGAGAAATTACAGCAAGAATTGCAATGATTGCAATAACAATCAAAATCTCAACCAGAGTAAAGGCTCCAATCATTTTCAATTTACCTTTAACCATTTTTATTTATCCCTATATCCATTCTTATACTATTACGGTGATTTATCAAGAGACGTATTCAAACTTGCCTTACCGAAATTGCAAATTCTTATTCCACACCCAACATTTCGTCTTAAAATTGCCTTGTTGTATTCAATTAAATCTTTTCCTTCGAAAGCTCCCAATATTTGGTAACTTATTCCATCGGATATATATCTATAGCTTGCTCCCATACTTTCCTCGGGATCTTTTGGAATTAGACTTAAGTAGTGGGGGTAATTTATGTCGGTTACATCCATTAGAGAATCTTTTCCCCACTCACAAGGAATTAAATTAATAAGCTTGGGTTTTTTGTTTTTGGGAATTTCAAAAGGATTTTCCCGTCTGGTATCAGGACCTTTACAGGCAATTATTTTACCTTCAGATGAGCTTAACGGATATAATCCATAATCTGCTTTATAACTTTCAAGCCCTTGGGCGATTGCCGAAACGTCTAAGTTTCTCTGGTTATCTCTTGCCTTCCTCTCGGAGATTCTAAAATTTATAAAATTTGCCAAAACAATAATGAGTAAGATTATAAATATTGATGCAACATGCTTTCCTTTAAGTGTAAATTTCTCGGACATTATTCACTTTCATATATCTTCGCACTCATTTGCTCCCCCAGCACACTCATTATTACAATCACTTGGAATATAGTTTGGATGGCATATAGGGCTGGTTAGAATTGGTAGACAGATTCTGTTAAAGCAGCCATATTTTTGAACTGGTGTAGGACTAGGAGGTTCTGTAGGTGTTCCTTCTCCCTTGTAGGGTTCCGGCGCATTTGGACTAGTTTGGTAATAATTATAATTCAACTCGTCTTGGCTAGGCCCACAACCTAAAAGACAACCCAGATCATCGATTTGGGGGTCGTATTTATAATCAAGTGTGGAAAATATCCAATACCATTGCGGGCAAATATTATGATCGGGATCTGGATAATAAATATAGTCATCTTTTGTAACCGGATCGCAGGGAATTTTATCCAAATAGGGTTGCAGTCCTTCTCCAGGTTCACAGGCAGGTAAAGGGGAAACAGGATAGCAATCATGATCTTTCTCATATTCTTCCACTGCTTGTTTTATATGATAAATGTCGGATTTCCTTTTCGCATCATTTCCTTTAGCTAATTGTTTACGAAAAACCGTAAAAGAAAGAATGAGCATTAATATGATTATTGCGGTAACTATAAGAACTTCAATTAATGTTAATCCCGAAGTACTATCTACAAATTTTAGATGATGACCAGCTAAAGCTGTACTTTTTTTTATTCCCATAAATTAAAAAGCTTTTTAAAAAATATTCAAATTGACTAGAATTCTATTACCCCAAATAAGGGCTGCAAAAAAAGCAAAAATCAGAAAAGGTCCAAAGGCTAATTTATCCTTTAATTTAGCCCTTTTTATTAAAATCAGTATGATTCCAATGTATGCCCCTGTCAAGAAAGCCAAAAATATCCACACCAAAGAAATTGTAAGGCCAAGAATGGTCCCCAAAGGAATTGCCAGTTTTACGTCTCCCAAACCCATACCTCTCCCCTTGGTTATGAAAAAAAGAAAATATAATAATAGAGAAGATAGCATACCTGCAAAAAAATGAAGATAAAAATTCTCCATATGGGTAAGTACAAGAAAAATACTTACAGTTAAATAAAGAATGAATATCAAATTATCAGGAATTATTCCTTTTTCTAAATCAATTATAAAAATTGTAATCAAAATTATCGAAATAAAAATAAAGTAGGGGAGGGTAATTACTCCCAAAGCATTTCCCCAAGCATAAAAAACACTATCTATAAAGGAAGTGATATACAAGGTATAAATAATATAAATCACAAGGAAAGTTAATGTAGTAGATAGTTCTATTAAAGGATAGCGAAGGGATATTTTTTTATGACAATTTCTGCATTTTCCTTTTAACAAAAGGTAAGAAAGAAGGGGAATGTTATCATACCAGGCTATTTTCTTCTTGCATATATCGCAAAAGGATCTTCCTTTTGCAATTGATATTTTTTTGGGAATTCTAAAGCTCAATGCGGTTAAAAACGAGCCGATTATAAGTCCAAAAACAATTACGGCGAAATATTCAAACATAAACCTAATATCATTATTCATTAATAATGGATTTTTTAAAAGAAGTAGATTCCCGCCATATCAAAACCTATTTACATGAATTATCACGTTTCAAGAGGGGGTATAAAATGACTTATTAAGCTTCTCTTAATAAACCCCCTCTTTTAACTTCTAAAAGTACTACTCAGGAACACAGACGAAATAAGAATCCGTCCCGTCCAGATTTGCTCCTACCCATTGAGGTTCAGCTGCCGGGTCACAAACAATTTGGCTTCTTACACCAAGACCAGCTAATGTATATACTTTTTGATCCTCACAGGCCTTTGCTCTATTGGATTTTGCCATCGGTATATAGCAGACATAAACAGATTGCTCCTGATCCGCTTTTCCCATAAACATTCTATCACTGACGTTCGCTGCATCTACAAATCTCCTATTTCCAAATTCCGGTTTTAATTCCTGTTGGGTAATTAATAAACCAGGATCACTTGCACAATCTCCAGATGTTGCACAAAGCCCAACAGTTGCATCATCAATAGTGATATAACCAAATGCATCATCATTGGTCGCACTTCCTCCCCCTACATTATCGACCGTCACCCAAGCGAATTCCGACTTGGCTGCGAAGTATCTGTCATTTGCGGATAAAAATTGACTTGCATCAGCCTTTTGTCCTGTATCCCTGGCTCTGTTGGCCTGTTCAATAGGATTTATGGCTGCGATAACAATCAAGGCGATAATTGCCAAAATTGCTATAACAATCAAAAGCTCCACAAGGGTGAAACCTCCCAATCTTTTTAAATATTTTTGAGCAGTCATTAATTTATTTCACCCCCTCTCAATTTATTATTATGTATCATTATTAAAGTGTCAAGTCTTTCAAAACTGACTAGTAAGACTATAAATAGGTAAAATAACAGCAATAACTAAAAACCCAACTCCCAAACCCAAAACTACCATTATTAAAGGTTCAACCGCGGCAGTTAGGGCTTTTACTCTTTGGTCGCTTTCGACTTCAAAAACATGGCTCACTTTTTGCAAAACCTCGTCCATTTTGCCTGTTTCTTCACCAACGGCTATCATTTGGGAAAGAATGTAGGGGAAAGCGTCAGGATGTTTGGCAAAAGAGTAGGCGACAGGAAAACCTTTTTCGACATCCTTGGCTACCTGTCTTAAAGCATCGCTTATTACCACATTACCCATAATACCCGCTGAGATATTCAAACCTTCCAGAATAGAAACACCTGAACCCACCATCAAACTTAAAGTTTGGGTTAACTCCGTAAGCATCACTTGCCTTTGCAGTTCACCAATAATAGGAATTTTAAAAATAAGTTCATCTGTTTTTCTTCTCCCAATAATTGTTTTTCTATAAAGCTGAAGTCCGTAAAATAAAGCAAACCCTATTATTAAAAATAAAGGCCAAAACTTAAAGAAAAAATCCGATACTCCCATAAGGATCTTGGTCGGAAGAGGAAGTTCGGCATTAAAATCCTTATATAAAGCCATTAGTTTGGGAATTACGAAAATCATCATAATAAGGGAGACTATAACCATTCCGACTACAATTATTACCGGGTAAATAAGAGCTCCTTTTACTTTACCTTTAAATTCCTCCTGATTTTCCAAATTGTCAGCCAGTCTTACCAAAACCTGATCTATAACTCCTCCAACCTCACCTGATTTAAGTAGCGCAACATACGTAGGAGAAAAAACTTTAGGGTGTTTCCCAGCTGCAGCAGAAAGAGATTCTCCCCCTTCTACATCGGCAAGCATTTGAGCAATAATTTTTTGCATACTTCCTTTGTTTTGATTTCTTAATACCAAAAGCGACTCTGTTATGGGAAGTCCTGCACTTATCATTGTTGAAAGTTGTCTGGTAAATGTAGATACATCTTTTAATGAAATTTTTTCTCTCAATTTCCTTACGATCGCAAAAATCCCTTCCGATCTTGGAGTAATTGTAATTACAACCATTCCTCGCTCCCTTACAAGTTTCGCCGCTTGATTTTCGTTTGAAGCTTCAACCTCTCCTAAAACTATTTGTCCTGTCTTATCTTTTGCCTTATAGTTAAATCTTTTCATTTTTACTAACTTCCTTTAACTAAACGGGTTAATTCTTCCGGTCTTAAGCAATAAGTTTGCGCTATTTCCAAACTGACAGCCCCATCTTTAACCATCCGTGCCAACGACATTTCAAGTGTACTCATTCCGGCTTCCTGTGAAGTTTGGATAATGTTATCTATCTGGTGTGTTTTTCCTTCCCTTATGGCAGTTTTTATGGCTGAAGACGCCAGCATTACTTCATAACCCACGAGTCTTCTTCCGGAAAGTGACGGCACAAGCCGCATTGAAAAAACCGCTTCAATCACATTAGAAAGCTGAAGCTTAACCTGGTTTTGTTGCTCTTCCGGAAAAACATCCACGATTCTATCGACTGTCTGTGCAGCAGAATTGGTGTGAAGGGTCGCAAAAACCAAATGTCCGGTTTCCGCAATGGTTAATGCCGAGGCAATAGTCTCATAATCTCTCATCTCTCCGATAAGAACTACATTGGGATCCTCCCTTAAAACACTTCGAAGGGCAATTTGCCAAGAATGGGTGTCAAAACCCATTTCTCTTTGGGAAATTATGGATTTGTTGGGCTTTATGACAAATTCTATTGGGTCTTCAATTGTGACTATGTGCTCTGCCCGGCTTTGGTTAATCTCGTTAAGAATTGACGCCAATGTGGTTGATTTTCCATGACCGGTGGGACCAGTTATTAAAATAAAACCCTGTCTTAAATTGGTAAATGAGTGAAGAATTTTGGGTAAATTAAGGGCATCAATTGAGGGAATTTCCAGGGGAATTAATCTAAATGCAATCGCAAAACTTCCTTTCTGGGTATAGGCATTTATCCTAAAACGAGCCGTTTCGCTAAATGCAAGAGAAAAATCAAGTTCTTTATTAATAGTAAGTCTCTCTAGCTGCTCACTATTTAGAATTTCGGGCAGAATTTTGGATATATCATCAGATGTAATAACTGGCTCATTTGGAATGGGAATCAACTCTCCGTCTATTCTCAAGGTAGGAGGTGTTCCTGCAACCATATGCAAATCAGACGCATTCTTCTCCGTGGTTAGTTGTAAATACTCTTTTATATCCATATCTTTTTAATTAATATTACTCTTGGGCAACTCTTAAAACTTCTTCAATAGACGATATTCCTTCCAAAACCTTCATATATCCGTCCTGCTTTAAGGTAATCATTCCTTCTTCTCTCGCCTGACTTTCAATTTTTGATGAAGGAGCCCTCTCTAATATTAGCCTACTAATTTTTTCGGTAACTGGCAAGACCTCAAAAATACCGATTCTTCCATAATATCCTGTGTTATTACAATCCGCATCTCCTGTACCTTTATAAAGAGTGGTTTTTCCATCTTTTGGCCAAAGGGTGCCAAGGACGCCCTTCACATCCTCAATAACTTTTGGGTCGGGTGTATATGCTTTCTTACATTTTTCATGGATTTCCCTTACAACTCTTTGAGCGACAATTGCCGTCATAGAAGAGGCAAGAAGGTAAGGTTCTGCTCCCATATCAAGAAGCCTGGGTAGTGCCCCTGATGCATCATTGGTATGAAGAGTCGAAAAGACCAAATGCCCGGTTAGTGATGCCTGAATTGCCAGATCTGTTGTTTCTTTGTCTCTTATTTCTCCAACTAGAATAATATTAGGGTCCTGTCTCAAGAAAGACCTCAAACCCGATGCGAAAGTCAGTCCCGCTCCGGGATTTATTTGAACCTGATTAACTCCTGCTATTTTATATTCGATAGGGTCTTCCAAAGTTACAATATTTACTTTGGGAGTATTAATTCTGGAAATAATAGAGTAAAGGGTTGTTGTCTTTCCCGATCCCGTGGGTCCACAGATAAGTATTATTCCGTGAGGCCTAAGAATTGCATCTCCCAAGTTTTTCAGCGCAATACCTCTTAAACCCAATTCGGGCAATTCTGGAACTCCTCCTGTTTTTTTCAAAAGCCTCATAACAATTTTTTCTCCCCAGGTGGTTGGAAGTGAAGACACACGAAGGTCCACTTCTTCTCCCGACTCTTTAAAATTAAATCTGCCGTCTTGGGGTATTCTTTTTTCGTCAATTTTCATTCCGGACAGTATTTTTATACGGGAAATTAGAGCCTCATGAAGGGCTTTGGGTACAGTCAGTTTTTCCTGCAAAATTCCGTCTATCCTA
>DATEXQ010000061.1:0-4952 GCA_035256745.1 Patescibacteria group bacterium | reverse complement strand
TTTTCCAGATATGCCAGTTTCGCCGATGAAGCAATCGTTTGAACTGTCATAAATACCGTAAGTACGGCAAAAACAACTCCTGATGCAAATATCAGGTAGGGAACTTTGAAACCAACAAAATTTACAGTTTTTTTATTTTTTAAACAATATTTTTTCATACTTTTTCTAAAATTCTTAACTTTGCACTTCTCGACTTCGGATTGTCTCGAATTTCTTTTTCTTTCGGAACAATTGGTTTTTTATTAACAGCAATTCCCTTCTTTAATTCTTTTTGTCCCTTAATAAAATCTTTAACTATTGCATCCTCTCCCGAATGAAAACTAATAACTACCAGTCTTCCTTTATTTTTTAAAAGCGAAAATGCATCCGGTAACGCTTCCTTTAAATTCTCAAGCTCGCTATTTACCGCCATTCTGAGAGCTAGAAAAGCTCTGGTTGCCGGATGGATCTTCCCTTGTTTTTTAAATATTTTTTCGCAGATTGTTAAAAAATTCCCTATTGTTTTAACCGGACTGTCTTTTCTAAATTCCACTATTTCTAAGGCAATTCTTTTGGATTCGTTATCTTTTAATACTTTTGAAAACAAATCTTTTAACTGATCGGCTCTCAAAACATTCAGTAAATCTGATGCAGTAGGTCCGACCGATGTATTTATTCTCATGTCAAGAAGGTTACCTGGACTATTAAAAGAAAAGCCACGAATATCCGATGTAAGCTGAATAGCAGAAATTCCCAGATCAAAAAGTATTCCATCAACCTCTGTAAAGTGTTCTCGTTCGGCAATACTTTTTATATCTTTAAAATTACCCAAAACAAGTTTGTATAAACCTTCTTTTGTTAAACGTTCTTCTGCTATTTCAAGCATTTCATTATCCATATCAATGCCTAAAACTTCGCCTCCTCTTTTGATAATTTCCAATGTATGTCCTCCAGCACCTACTGTCGCATCGATAAAACGCGCTTGATGATTTAAATGTGCATTAAGCAATCCAAATGCTTCCAAAACTTCCGTTATTAGTACACTTTTATGAATTCTTACTTTCTTTGTTTGAACTTTCTGCATCTTGCTTCTTTTGAGGTTCTTCGCATTCTTTAATAAAATTCACTGTATAATCCAATCTTTTCCTCATAAAGTTTCCGTTTAATCTAATCATTATCCTTCACCCACCACCTTCCCTTGATAAAAAACTCTCATATTTTTGTTTTTCTTTGTTTAGAAATTTCTTCAAGCATATTGTCAGCTTCACTTTTTACCTTGGTTTCTTCCTTCTCCCAGGTTTCCAAATCCCAAAGTTCTATTCTTTCCCCTAAACCTAAAAAAATAAGTTTGTCGTTAATCTTTGCAATATCTCTTAATATCTGCGGTATCACAAATCTTCCTTGATCGTCGGTTTCGATTTCAAAAGCAGTAGATAAAATAAACCTCTCTACACTTCTTATTGGTCTTGTAACTACTTCTTCTCTATTTGTTATTCTCGCCAAAAGTTTATCCCAACTCTGTTTCCCCACAATAACCAAGCACTCTTCATACCAACGGGCTATAATAATTTTGTTTCCAGTTTCTTTCCTGAATTTTGAAGGAAGAGCAATCCTTCCTTTTTCCGAAACCTGCGTGAAATATCGACCTATTAACATTTAATTTTGGGGCAGTTTTTGACATATTAGTTGATGGTTTGAATTAATAATTCACTACTTTACACCACTTTCTACCATTTTTATTTATTTTCACGGACATGTCAATACAAATAAAACCCAAATAATGAAGATAAAGAATGTCCTATTATTGAGGACTCACTGAAGCAAAGATACCTATATTACTCGATTTTCCACCATCAAGTTTTGTCCATTTATTGTCTATCCACGAATAAATATCACCCTGCATATTAACTATCCCCGAAAGCATAACTTTGCTTGAACTAAAAATCCCGTAAGGTCCCTTAGACGTGGAGGCTAATGTTTCGAATGCACCGAATGTTTCCATTGTGACAAAAAAATCTTTTGTAGGAGTTTTGTCAAGTAAAAATTTAAACTGACTGTCAATTGAGGTTAATTCATTAACTTTTGACTGTAGATGAAAACTTGTCGAAAGTTTTCCTACAAGCTTACCATTGTCGTCTCTAAATTTTAAAGTGAGTGTACCTTCGCTTACACCCTCATCGTATCTAAATTTGCCTGAGGATTCGCTTCCCAAAAGTAATTTTCTTTCGATTGTTTCTCCTTTTTGTATTTTGATATTATCTCCAGGAACTCCCTGATTTCTGCCGTCGGGAAGAGTATAGAGAAGCATATAATCTAGAGTTGCCGCTTCAAGATTGATCTTTTCGATTTTCATGGTGAGCCAGTGTCCGTCTTCGGTGGGAGTAAGAGATGCAACAGGACGACTTTCAAAAGGTATTTCGGGGGCAGTTTCTTCTTCCTGGGAAACATCTTTTTTGTTTCTGGTAAGAAAGAAGGCTCCAACCAAGATGACTATTCCAATCCCTAATATCGCAAATGGTAAAAACTTCTTCATAATTACTTTAATTTATTCTCGATATACTCAACCAATTTGTCAACACTTATTCTTTCCTGCTTGGCTGAATCTCTGTCTCTAACAGTTACTGTATCGTCTTTTAAAGTATCAAAATCGATAGTTATACACCACGGTGTTCCTATCTCATCCTGACTGTAGTAACGCTTGCCTATATTTCCCCTATCGTCCCAAGCGGTATTAAATCTGCTTTTAAGTTTAAGATAGATATCTTTAGCTTTTTTGACCAAATCGGGTTTATTTGCCAAAAGGGGAAAAACAGCCATTTTATATGGGGAAAGTTTGGGATTAAGTTTAAGAATTGTTCGTCCATCTTCTTCGGCATAAGCATCAATAAGAAAAAATAAAGCTGCTCTGTCTACCCCCCCTGACGTTTCAATTACCCAAGGTATGTACTCTTTTTGTGTTTCTTCATCTTTATAGGAAAGTTTATGGTTTTTAAGGTCATAATCTCCCCTTAGATGAATTCCTTCCAATTCGCTCCAGCCAAAAGGTGCTTCATACTCTATATCTTCTGCTTTCTTCGCATAATGCGCCCTTTTTTCGGGTTCATGCTCTCTAAACTTTAATTTACTTTTATCAATTCCCAAAGCAACATACCAATCCAATCTGTCATTTTTAAGAGTATCAAAAGTTTCCATAGACTTCTTCTCATCGGGGTAAACAAAATACTCCAATTCCATTTGTTCAAATTCTCTGCTTCTGAATGTAAAGTTTCCGGGTGTAACTTCGTTTCTGAAAGCCTTACCTATTTGAGCGATACCAAAAGGGATTTTTACCCTTGAGGAATTAACCACATTGGCAAAATTTACAAAAACTCCTTGAGTAATTTCACCTCGAAGATAGGCTCTCTCTTTTGGCTCTGTAACACCCAAGAAAACCTCTGTCATAAGATTAAATTGCTTGGGTTTTGTCCATTCCACCTTCTCATGTTCTTTTTCGTGTTTTCCCAAGTCTTTTATATTATCGGCAACAAACCTCTTGTGACAGATTCTACATTCAACCAGGGGGTCAGTAAACGCATCCAGATGGCCTGAAGCCTTCCAAACCAGAGGATTCATAATTATTGAAGCGTCCAACCCTACAATATCTTCCCTGGCGTAAACCATCGTTTTCCACCATTCCCGTTTGATATTGTTTTTAAATTCGACACCCATTGGTCCATAGTCCCAAAATCCCGCAAATCCTCCATAAATTTCGCTTCCGGGGAAAATAAATCCTCGCCTTTTAGCAAGTGAGGTAACTTTATCCATCAAATCCATAGTCAAATTATATCTTAGAGTAAGAGTAATTATCCACTATAAAAAGAAAAACTCAAGACAACAACTTTTTTCCTACTCTGATACTGGTAAGGTTTCTTTCTATAATTTCCGATAATTTTGCATCTGCATCTTCCAAGATTTTTCCCTTTGGCCAAAATCCCAGATCTACCAAAATGCTGTGAATAAAGTTTAGCCGTAAGTCTTTTAACCTCGATTCGTATTTTAATACTTCAAGATATTTCAACACGCTTTCGAAAAGTTTTTGATTATGTTCGTTTTCACTGGTAGTCTTTCCTATAACCTCCATAAAATAGTAGGCAAGAGCTACTTTTTTTAAGTTTTTTCTTATTTTGGAGAAATTATCTATTATCTCGACCTCTGTCATGATATCGATTCCTTTTCCTCTAACAGCCTGTAAATTAACTAAACTAAAAATCTCTATATGACCTCTTTTCCTACTCTTGGGCATTCTGACGCCTTTTGCCAAAAGCGATATTCTCCCGAAGTCTTTTGTATAAATAGATAATATTCTGTCAGATTCTGAATAATCTCTTCTTCCCAGAATAATTCCTTTTGTTTTATATGACCTTGATTCCACGAAGATATTGTAGTCCTATAAATAGGGAAAAACAGCTCTATATCCTAAATTTCATCTCCTTGTCGGTTTTCAATAAAAATTCTTCTTCGCTTTTTCCCATTTTAATGGTATACAAAGGAGCGTCTTTCCCAGGTTGTTTTTGAATATAATACTTGTAAACATCTTTAACTTTAAAAGGAAGTTTATATTTTACGGTTACCTGGGCAACCCCCAGGGGTCTTAACTCAAAATATCCTGCAAATACGGTTTTATCAAATTCTTCATACGGTTTTTGTGCATCCTCAACCCCTTCAAATGTAATAAGCTCACTTCCCTTGGGTACGTAAATTCTAAGCCAATTGGGTAAAACAGAATTCAACCATCCGTCATATTTCTCGGGATTTTTGTAGCTGATTGTTATGGTTTTTTCGACACTTCCGTCTTTGGCAATTTTTATTTCCTCACTTACTTCCTGTGTAACATAAAGGTTGGATTTTCTGCCTCCCAAATTTGCATCGTTTATATAAAGATAATCGTTATTTGTTTGTGTAATATTTCCTCCTATACCAAAACTTTCGACTCC
>DATEXQ010000060.1:0-14921 GCA_035256745.1 Patescibacteria group bacterium | reverse complement strand
ACTGCCAATTTCTTTAGGGATACTTTATGTAGTCCATCAGACTTTTGCTGGATTTTTTACCTTTCTCTTTACAAGAGAAAGAAAAATGTCGATTTTTGCTGGAATAATTGCAGGAATAGCTTATGAATTTAACGGATTTATAGTCGCACATGCTCAATATCCGAGCCATATTTATGCCTTCATGTATTTACCTCTCATTTTTTATCTTTTGGAAAAAGCAAAAAAAAGTAAAAATATATCATATTTTTTTTTAATCGGTTCTTTGTTGGGAATACAATTTTTAACAGGACATCCAAATATTCCAACAATGACCATCTTCGCTTCAACTTTATACTTATTATTCTTATTTAAGGATGATTTTAAAAAGTTACTTCAGAGACTTTTAATTATATTTTTTACTGCATTTATTGTATTACTACCTCTGATATTTGAAATGAAACAGTTAATCCCATTAAGTACAAGGGCAATCGGTGTAAATTTTATAGATGCTACTAATTCTTCTATGAACTTTTTTGATTTAATTACCTTTATATTTCCTAATTTTTTCTTTTCAAACCTAACAAACAATTCCTGGGCATACGCCGACACTTGGCATTTATATGAATATTGGGGACAGATAGAAACTTTTGGGTATATTGGAATTGTTACTCTATTCCTGTCAATTTTTTCGTTGTCTAAGCAAAATATAAAAAAAATTTATCCTTTTTTGATAATTACCTTTGTTAGTTTTATTATTGCTCTGGGAAGAAATACGCCAATTTACGAATATATAATTTTTAAAATTCCCTTAATTAACGGTCTTCGAGCCCCAGGAAGATTCGTTTTCTTGATTGATTTTTGCCTAGTAATACTTGCTGGATATGGCTTGGGTCGAATTGTTTTTAAAAAAATAAATATTTCTAAAATTAAATATCTTTTGGTTCTCTTATTTCCACTCTTTATTGGTAATTTAGTAATTTACTCAAAATATTTAGTAAACAAACCCAACTCGGTAATTTATAACTTATTTTCCCTCTACCCTACCCATGATTTAAATATATCAAAATATCTTAAATACTCGCTAAATTATCATACTAATACCAGTTTAATTATTCTGGTAATTACCGCGTTTGTTTTCCTACTAACCTTATTTAATAAAATGAAAAGAACAGGGGTAGTTTTGATTGTTATTTTATTATTAACTGATTTGTTTCTATTTTCCCAAAAGATAAATACTTGGCAAACACCAAGTGATATTACAACTCCAACCGACCCTGATATTCAAAAATTGTCTCAAAATTTGAGTTACGATTGCTGCAGAGTTTATGTATTTAGGAATTTTTGGAGCAATTTAATGGCTGACAGACTTATCCCTTATCACATTCCAGATGCTAATGGATTTGTTTCTTTAGAACTAAATAGAAATAACAAATGGCAAACTATAGCAGAAAGTCAGTGGCAGTCGGGCAATCCAAAATTTTTTCAACTTGGTTCAATTAAATATGTTTATGAATATAAAAATAATGAGTCAGTATTAACTGAAATAAAAAATTATCTTCCAAGAGCCTATATCGCTTATAATTGGATTTTTACAAACAATGCGAGTGATTCGGCATATAACATCTCGTTAGCAAACTTCAATCCAAACACCGAAGTAGTTGTAGAGGGCAAATTAGATATTACAGCTAGAAAATATATACCTATACAGCCGGTAAAAATAATAAAATACGAATCAGATTACGTTCAGATAAAAGCTGACGCTAACGAAGATGGTTTACTTGTTCTTACGGATACTAATTATCCAAACTGGAAAGTATACGTAAATGGAAAAGAACAAAATATATTTCAAACAAATTACCTTTTTAGGGGTGTTCCAATCTTAAAAGGTGAAAATATCGTTGAATTTAAATATGATAAATCTCATATCGTAATTCTACTTGTTTTTTCTTATTTAATCTTTCTTGCTAGTATTTTTATATTAGTTAAAACTAACTATGACAAAGAGCAAAATTAATTACATTATTATCGCTGGTTTAGTATTTCTAATCTATTTCCTTTCTTCAACTGGAAATACCCCCCATAACTACTTCACAAGACTTGCTGATGCATTTATCAATGGACGTTACTGGCTGACTGAAAATCCACCATGGTTAAATGAACTAATTCCTACAGGATTAAATAAATATTATGTTGTATATCCTCCTATGCCTGCAATATTATCAATACCCTTTGTTTTTTTGTTCGGAAAAAATTTTCCTCAACAATATATTGCCCATATGTTGGGGGCTGGTTTGGTAATTTTAACATTTGCAATCTCCTGGAAAATTAAAAAAGACAAAAGTCTCTCCCTTTGGTCTGGAATACTTATTGGATTAGGTAGTATTATCTGGTTCTTGTCGTCGGTTGGATCCTCCTGGTATTTAGGACAGATTTCTGCAACTTTTTTTCTTACGGCAGCTATATATGAATCGCTCTTTAAGAAAAGGGCTTTACTGATTGGTATTTTTCTCGGCGCAGCTTACTTATCAAGAATTCAGTTAGTTCTCTCCCTTCCATTTTTCCTCTATCAAATTAGAGGAAAGAGGTTAAATGAATATATAAATTTCATACTTGGTGTTACACCTTTTGTTATTTTTAATGCACTCTATAATTATTTACGGTTTGGTGTTCCTTGGGACAAAGCTTATTATCTTATTCCGGGTCTTTTAAACGAACCGTGGTTTTCAAGAGGATTATTTAATATTTCTTATATTCCCAGTCACTTAAAGGTAATTTTTTTTGCTTTACCTATTATTAAAAAGGAGTTCCCATATGTTCAACCATCTTGGGCAGGTTTAGCTATTTGGATAACATCACCCGCATTTATTTACTGCATATTCGCTTCAATTAAAGAAAGGTTTGTCCAACTATCATGGCTTTCGATCTTTCTAATATCTATTGTTATTTTCAGTCATGGTACAACAGGCTTCGCACAATTCGGTTATCGATTTGCCGTAGATTTCTATCCCTTTTTAATACTTTTAACAATAAAAGGAGTAGCAAAAACAGGTCTGAAGTGGCACCATTGGCTACTCCTTATAATGGGAGTTATCGTAAATTTGTGGGGGGTATTATGGATTAATAAATTTGGATGGGTCGGTTATTAAGCAATTGTGAAATCCATTCATGAACTTTATTCCAATTACCTTCTTTTGGGATAAAAATATACAAGTTGTCATATTTGGGCGAAATTGGGGGATTATCCAAAAATTCTCCCGATAATACATATGGCTCATATTTCTCTCTGGCCTGAAGAATTTTCCTTGCCAAAACCGAGGCAGAATTAATATCAATATCGCTTTCAACAAACTGTTTAACAGATTTTATAAGAGCTTTAATTTTGGAGGGGGAAAGCAATACTTTTGTACTTAAAACTTTCTCTTTTATTGCCTGTAATACTAGTTCTTGCCTGGTTGCCCGAGCCAGGTCGGTTCCCTCGTCCCCTTGAGCATTCCTACTTCTTACGAACTTTAAGGCTGTTTCACCGTTCATAAATTGCCTACCTGCTTTGAAGTGCACCGTTTCATACCGGCATTTAAATTCTTTATCTCCACCACAATTATCGTTTTCTTTCCCCGCAATCGGATACTTCTCATCTGTAAATTCATTTTTAACATTAACTTCTATTCCTCCTATTGCATCTATAACGTTTTTAAATCCTGAAAAATCTATTACTATTGCATACTGCAAAGGCTGACCAATTATTTCTTCCACAACGGATTTTGCTAGGATCTTCCCACCTTCTTTTTCCTTTTGATTTCCCCAGTAATAAGCGCTGTTTAATTTGGCACGAAGGCTTGGTATCCAGATATCCCTGGGTAGTGAAATCAATACCATAGAGGAGTTACTGTAAGGTACTGATAGAAACATAATCGTATCTGTCAAATCTGGAGCGTCATATCCTTGACCGCTTTTTCCCAGAATCAAAATATTGGTTCTTCCCGAAATAGATTTAACCTGGTTTTTTGGGGTTAAAATAAAATTGGTTAAAATTTTCGAATAATTGGCAATCTCCAATTTAGAAGAAAAAAAACTCAAAATTACAATTACAAGCCATCCAGCAATTACTATTCCTAAAAATAGACCTATTCTTACCAACCAGACATGTTTTAATAATCTTCTTTTTAGCCTTGATATCGTTATTTCTTTTTTACTTAATTTTTTTGAATTTAACAACTTCTCATCCATAATCTAGAATTATCTACTAATATATAACTTGGATATATTGCAAGAACTAGTTTAGCTCAAAATCTTTTAATATGACAGATAGTTTACTAAAAAATTTAAATAAATTTCAAAAGGAAGCTGTAACCTATGAAGGAGGACATTTACTTGTTCTGGCTGGTGCCGGAAGCGGAAAGACCAGAGTTCTTACATTTAGAACTGCTTGGCTTATCGATTCCAAAAAGGTTCGTCCGGAAAATATCCTGCTTCTTACTTTTACCAATAAAGCTGCTGGAGAAATGAAGGAAAGAGTTGCTAAATTGACTAGTCAAAAACCCTCTTTTGCCGGAACGTTTCATTCTTTTTGTGCCAAGGTATTACGAATTGACGGTCAAGCTTTAGGTATTCCAAAAGATTTCATTATATATGACGATGAAGATACCAAAGAAGCAATCAAAGAAATTTTAGACAATCTTAATCTTCCGGTCGATTCCTATAAACCACCTGTCATTGCTTCACAAATTTCTGATGCTAAAAACAACATGCTTACACCCAGTCAATTTGCAGAATTTATAAGAAGTGAATTTCAAGAAAAAGTTTTTAAAATTTATATGGAATACGAAAAATTACTACAAAAAATTGGGGCTTTGGATTTTGACGATCTTCTTCTTAAAACTGTCAGTTTATTCGATAAAGACATAAACGTTTTAAGTAAATGGCAAGATAGTTTGACACATATATTGGTTGATGAGTGGCAGGACACAAATAAAATTCAATATAAACTTACCAAACAGCTTGTAGGTAATAGGGGTAATATTACAGCCGTGGGCGATGCCAGCCAAAGTATTTATATGTGGAGAGGGGCTGACTATCGAAACATAAATCATCTTATGCGGGATTTTCCAAAAATAAAAATTGTAAATTTAGAGCAAAACTACCGTTCTACCCAAAATATATTATCTGCTGCAAATTCGGTTATCTCTAAAAACACTTCCCATCCTATTTTAAATCTGTGGACTCAAAACGATATTGGAGAAAAGATAAATCTCTATTCGGCAAGATCAGGATTAGACGAAGCATCATATGTTGTTAATGAAATTCTTAATCTTACACAAAATTGTATTAATAAGTATTCTTATAAAAATATTGCAGTTCTTTATAGAACAAATGCCCAATCTAGAGTTTTGGAGGAGGCGTTTCTTCATGCAGGAATCCCCTATACGATCGTCGGGGGGGTTCATTTCTATTCCCGAACCGAAATAAAGGACGTATTGTCATATCTTAGGCTACTTTCAAATCCCAAAGATGTTGTTTCAAGAAAAAGAATCCAGAAAATGGGTGTGAGAAGGTATCAAAAATTTGAAAATTTTGCAAAAGATTTTACAAAGGAATATTTGACAACTCTTGATATTCTGGATTCTGTATTAAAAGAAACCGGTTATCTTGATAAATATCAAAAAGAAACTGAAGAAAATATGACGCGTCTTGAAAATATAAAAGAGCTTCGTTCTGTTGCTACCGAATTCCCTGATATCAATGATTTCCTAGAAAATGTTGCCTTGGTTGAAGCAGAACAAACATCGGACAAAAAAATTCACTCAATTAACTATAATCAGGAAAGAAACAATATTATTCTTATGACAATCCATGCCGCAAAAGGATTGGAATTTCCGATTATTTTTATAGTCGGAATGGAGGAGGGTCTTTTCCCGCATTCAAGGTCTTTAATGGATATTTCCCAGCTGGAAGAGGAAAGGCGACTGGCATATGTTGGAATTACCAGGGCTAAAGATAAACTTTATTTATCCTATGCTTCCCGTAGACTTTATTTTGGTGAAAATGTTTCAAATCCACCTTCGAGGTTTCTTATAGATATTCCTGAAGATTTAATTCAAGGCGCAAATGAATTAAAATTTAAGAAGGAAGAAAAACTATCTGATCCCGATAGCGGATTTGATTGGATTGTGGAAAAATATCTAGGGAAAAAAGATGTTAAATAAATCAAAAATTGATACTGTTGCTACCCACCCCATTCAAAGTTGGATTTGGGGAGAATTTAGAAATGCTTGGGGAAATGAAGTTGTTAGATTTAATTTCGGCCAAATAACACTTCATAAAATTCCTTTTCTAAATTATAAAATTGGAATTTTTGAAAAAGGTCCAGTCCCTACTAAAGAAATGCTCCAAGAGCTTCAAGCTTATGGTCGAAAAAACAATTTAATTTTTATTAAACTTGAACCAAACTTTGTTAAAGATTCATATGATATTGCGCGATTTGAAAAATTGATTAATTTACTAAAAATAAACGGGTGTGTTAAAGGACGAAGACTTTTTACTCCAGAAAGTTTCTGGATTGATTTAACCAAATCAGAAGAAGAACTCTTAAAAAGTTTTTCTTCCAAAACCCGCTATAACATTCGTGTCGCCCAAAGACACGGAGTTGTAGTTAAAGAAAATAATTCCCCAAATGCTTTTGAAAAATATTTGGAGCTTACCTTTGAAACCTCAAAACGCCAGGGATTTTTTGCACACACAAAAAAATATCATCGTCTGATGTGGAAATACCTTCATCAATTACCGATAGAAAATTCTGAATCCCCAATCGCTAGGCTTTTAATTGCTAAATACAAAGGAGAAATAATAACAGCTTGGATAGTTTTTATATGGAACGATTTTCTTTATTATCCATATGGTGCATCTTCAGATAAATACAAAAACGTAATGGCAAGTAATTTAATGATGTGGGAGGCAATCCGCTTCGGAAAATCCTTTGGTTTAAAAACTTTCGACCTTTGGGGAAAAGAACCAGGTAAGGGATTTACTCGTTTTAAGGAAGGTTATAACCCTAAAGTCGTGGAGTTTATAGGAACTTGGGATCTAGTGATAAATAAGACAATTTATTTTCTTTACAGATCTGCAGAAAATATCAGATGGTTTTTGCTTAAAAAAATTCTCACTTATTGGAGATGATTGATATAAGACAAACCTTCACATACGCAAAATATCTTTCAAAAACAGGCTGGATAGCAAAAAGAGAGAAAGGTGTTAATTATTTTATTAAAAGATTTCCCCTAATAGGTTCTGTAATCAAAATCCAAAGACCAAAAATAATAGATTTTGAATATATTGAAAAGTTAGTAAAAAAAAATAAAGCTTTTCAGATAATTTTGGAGCCTGATTTAAATACCCATATCAAGTCCTTTTCCTTTAGTCATAATCAAAAATTAACCACAGGCAACAGCACTTCTTATCATAATTTATTATATAATCTCGGCTTTAAATTAAGTAAATCACCATATTTACCTACTAAAACACTCCAACTTGATTTAAATAAAAGCGAGAAAACATTATTTGACGGTTTAAAAAAAGACTGCCGATATGCATTGAGAAGAAATTCTCAAAATTTAGTTTCCAATTACCAGTTAAAGGATATAGGAAAATTCAGAGAATATTGGAAAAAGGCCGCTGGAACAAGACGTTATATTCCGTCACTTTCTCATTTATACGCTCTTAAAAAGTTCTTTGGTAAAAACTGTCTGTTTTTGGGTATTAATTCTCCCAAACAAATTTATACCGGGGCAATTTTCTTGAAAACCAAAGATATTGGCTATTACTGGCAGGCATTTACCAATCGGGCAGGAAGAAAACAATTGGTACAATACAAAATTGTCTGGGAAGGAATTTTGTGGGCCAAGAAAAAGGGTGTAAAGATTTTTGATTTTGAAGGAATTTATGACGAGCGTTTTCCAAATAAAAGTTGGCTGGGTTTTACGCATTTCAAAGAAAGTTTTGGGGGTTCTGAAATTAAATATCCAGGATGTTTCTCTATATTTAAAATTCCTTTTTCAATCTAATTCTATTCCTCGACATTACAAAGCATCTTATACTCACAATTCCTACAAAGCATATTACCCGAACATCTAAAATCTGATGCTTCAATTTCTTTTCTTACCTTAAATATCTCTTCTTTTGCTTCTTCAAGTTGTTCTTTCGTCCGTACGGTTGAAATCTTAGTTTGTTTTTCAAAAAAATAGAAACTTAAAATTACATCTTCCGGTTTTTTCTTGAAAGGAGTTTCAGGAAGATTCACTGCAGCAAGAGCATAAAATGCTAATTGTCTGCTGATATCTTTATTTTTATCTATTTCTTTCTGGGTTGGAAGTTTTTCTCCGGTTTTATAATCAATAAGCTCAATTTTCCCGTTTGGAAGAATATCCACTCTATCTATACGCCCTCCTATCTTTAGAGGTTTATCGTTACTGTTTTTCGATAAAAGAGAAATTGTAAATGATTCCTCAACACTGTTGACATTGACTTTCCTGTCAAAACTTTTTTGAAAATAATCAGATAGGTATTTTCTGCCTCTTCCATAATTCTTTTTTTCCTCGTGTTTATCTTTGTATCCTTCTCTAATCCAATTTTTTTCCAGCAAAGACAAAAGAAACTTCACGCTGGGTTTTTCGTCAATTTTAATTAAACGGTAGAAGTCTCTCAAAGCAGTGTGGATTGAAGTTCCGAAACTTAGAGGAGCTGACGGTAGTGTTGGAATTTTATAGATATATTTTAATTTGTAATGTAGAGGACATATTCTAAAGGTTTCTATTTGTGAATAGGAAAGATAATCTATATGAATAGAAGGCTTATATCCGGTAGTTGGAACAGTTGGCAATATCCCACTTCTTTGGGGTTTATAATCCAAGAAACTTAATTGTTTACTTTTAATAGTTAATTGTTCGCTTGAAAGCACTTCGTCTCCCAGAGCTTCAAAAATAAAGGGGGAAAGTCTTTTTTCCCTTTTTCCTTCGCCATAGTAGTCAGCTGCCGTAAAAAAAAGTAAATCTTTTGCCCTTGTCATCCCTACATAAAAAAGTCTCCTTTCTTCTTCCAAGTGATAATCTCCTAATGGTAAAACTTCTTTAATGAACTTATCGGGAATTGGAATCTGCTCTCTTCTTTCTACTGTGGGAAAGCGGTTACTGACCAAATTCACTAAAAATACAACTGGAAATTCCAATCCTTTAGAAGAATGTGCTGTTAAAATATTTACAGCATTAACCTCTGTCCAATCAGTGTCTGCTGCTAAAGGAGATTCCCCCAATTCGCTAGAAAGTTCAATCCAATCAACAACAGCAGAAACTGTTGCATCTTCATGGTCAACCTCATAAGTTTTTAACCTGTCAAAAAACTTGGAAATATTTGCCGCTTTTTTTTGTGCTTCAGAGGAATCTGGGTTAATCAATTTTTGCATCAATCCCGAATCCCGCAGAAAGTAATAAAGTATTTGTCCTGCGGTTTCTTTTTTAGCAAGCCTTATGTGCTTATCGATTATATCCAGTATTTTTTTTATTTTTTCTTTTGTTTTTAACCCAATAAATATATCATCTACTTTTCTACAGGTCTCATAAAAAGTTAAATTAAATCTTCTGGCGTAATTTCCTATTGCTGCCAAATCCCTAGCTGAAATATCAAAATAATCAATAGATAAAAGTCTATAGAAAGAAACAGAGTCGTCAAAATTATATAAAACTTTTAAATAAGAAATTAAATCTATTATTTCAGCTTGTTTAAAAAGCCTTCCCGGACCCAGAAACTGATAGGGAATACCTAGTCTGGACATTGCCCTTCCAAAAGGTTCTGCATGATTATTGGCTCTTACCAAAATCGCGAAATCATTAAAATCATATTTATTTTGTTTTACAATCTCTTTAATTTTTTTTGCTACCTCGTCCGCTTCGTTTTCCACTCTGTCTCTATGGATAAATTCGATTTTGTCACCTTTCGTCTTACCTTTCGAACTGGCAATTAACTTCTTGTCTATTTTTTCAACAGCTTCCAATCTATCTGGATCGTTGAATTTGATGAGATCATGAGCTTTATCCAGAATCTCTTGTGTTGAACGGTAATTCTTGGTTAAAACAACAACTTTCGCTCTGGGAAAATTTTTCTTAAACTGAATAATATTACTTACCGCTGCTCCCCTAAACCTATAAATTGATTGGTCATCGTCTCCGCAAACTGTAATGTTTTTACTTTTACCGGAAAGAATGATTGCCAATTCGTTTTGAACAAAATTAGTATCTTGAAATTCATCAACCAAGATATACTTAAATTTATCCCGGTAAATTTTTAAAATATTTTTTCTTGCCTTAAAAAGTTCTAAAGTTTTAACTATCAGGTCGCCAAAATCCATCAAAGCCTCTTTTATTTTTATTTCGTTGTAGGTTTTGTAAGCCCCAGACAATTCTTCCCATTTTTCTAATTCGATTCTTGCTTCCTCGCTTAGTTTTTTATTTTTTTCTTTTTGTTTTCTAACCCAGTGTATATATTCATTGGGTGAGGTATCTTCGTCCTGCAATCTGCTGAAGTGTTGAAGCATCCCTGCCACAAATTTTGTCGGATTACCCATGGGTCTAAAATACTTGAGATTAAATTTAAATAAATTATTTCTTACAATCTGAACACACTCTGCCTCTGACATTAGCTTATATTTGGGGTCAAGTCCGATATGAAGTGCTTCCAACCGTAAAATCCTATCGCAAAAAGAGTGGAATGTTGAAATCCACATATCCGAATAACCATAAGGGAGAGCTTCATAAACTCTATCCTGCATTTCCTTGGCTGCTTTTTCCGTAAATGTTAAGGCTAAAATTTCAGAAGGTTTAACATTAGCCGAAGTTATCAAGTATTTTATCCTTTCTGTAACAACCGTGGTTTTACCCGTCCCTGCTCCGGCAATAATCAATAGCGGTCCTTTCTGATGTTTAACCGCCGTAAGTTGTTCTTTATTTAGTTTCTTTTTTGAATCGTTATCTTTCACTGCGTCCAATTTTAGCATGAACCTTTTAGATATTAAGTAAAAAATCTAAAAAATTAAATCAGCCGTTCCTAAAATATTAAATACAAATGCAATTTTTGTAAATTTCAATTTAAAAAATGTATAATACCTCCACGGGATGCATTTTGTGCATCGCACTTTGTCGGCAGATATTTTAAAAGGTTAAAGGAGGTCTTTATGGCTACGACAATAAGTTCCTTATTGAAATCGAAACAGAAAAACCTGGGCAATACTGCAATTACAATCGAACCGGTAAGAACAGTCTACGAAGCCCTCGAACTTATGCAAAAGGAAAATGTTGGAGCTCTAGCTGTAGTACAACAAGACGGACAACTGGTGGGGATCTTTTCAGAAAGAGACTATGCCCGAAAGGTTGGGGTAAAAGATCTTCCTGTCAAAACCACTCTAATAGAAGAGGTTATGACGCCACAAGCAGAGCTGATTAGAACAGCCACTACGGCATCAGCGATGAATTGTGCAATCATCTTGGATGAGGGTCATATAAGACACCTACCTGTGTTCGACACACAAGGCAATTTCGCTGGAATTTTATCAGTCAGGGACATTTTGAGAGCAGTGATTAACGATCAAACACTTCTTCTTGAAGAGTACATCTCCACCTTAACCAACCGTTCGTAAAATTAAGTGTGGTAGTCCACCCTTTTCGTTTTGAAGCCGACACAAATGAAAAGAAGAACTACCACATATTTTTCTTCAACTTTCCAATTTCTTTGTTTCTTTTTTCACTCCGTCACCCAAATTCTTGGTTGAGGAAATCTTTTGCCCCAATTGCGCAAATGAAGAAAAAACATTTGCCATCATATTGTAGGCGTTATTTAAATGCTTCTGCAGAACAGATAAATTATCTTCGACTTTTATATAGTCTTTTTGAATAGCCCGAAGAGCCGATAAAATTCCTCTTGCCTGCTGTTCGATCTTTTGTCCTTCAAAGCTCATTAAAATTGCCTTTAAATAAGCATAAAAGGTTGTAGGAGAAACGGGTAATATTCTTTTTGAACCGGCATATTCAAAAAGTGAAGGATTATTTACAATCTCGTAGTAAACCGACTCGCTAGGGATATACATTAGTGCATAATCAATAGTTCCCTCTTCAGTCAAAATATATTTTCTGGAAATTGAATCCACATGAGCTTTTACATCCCTGACGAAATCTTTTTCAAAAACTTTTTTATCAGAATCTGATTGGGCACCTGCCATTTTCCTAAAATTTTCCATTGGAAATTTCGAATCTACAGGTATGATTCCTGCTGTTGTTTTTATTGCCGCATCAACTTTTTCACCTGATTTAAAAGTATATTGAAGATTAAAAGAAGACTTTGGTAAAAACTGTCCTAAAAGCTCTTTTAATACCTGTTCGCCGATATTTCCCCTAAGCTTTGGGGAACGTAAAAACTCCTGTAAATCCTTCATACCTCGTCCTATCTCACTCATTTCTCCAATATTTCTTTGAACCTGGCTAATTACTCTTGCTGCATTATCCAATCTTTCATTCATTGACTGGGTATTTTTTTGCAGTGAATCAAGAAGTACTTTTCTATCTTCTTTAGAACCTGTCTGAAGCATTTTAATAATCTCCAAAAGTTCATCAGAAAGTTTTTGTTTTTCTGATATATCGCTTAATTTTTTATTGATAAGAAATCCTATGATTACCAATCCTGCGATAAGAACAACTAATACAATTACTGGATCCATATATATTTACTCGAATGCTTTAATACGTAATTCTAATATTAAATACAATACCATTAACCAACTTTCCTTTCAAATCGGCTGAGGTTAAAATGAAATTAGTGAAACCTCTTAAAACAAAAAGAATCGAGAAAGTTAAAAGGAGAAGAAATTTTTTTCCCACTCTTATACTTACACTTATATTCTGGCTAACAACTTTACTTATCATCTATTTTTTTGATCCTTCTATAACAGGAGCTGTACCTTTGTTTTTTATATCTTTATTTATTTCGCTTTTTTTAACTCTTTCTTTGATTTTTGCCAACTCCAGAAGGGGTATTCTTTTTTCCTCTGGAATATTTATATTTATAGTTCTTAGATATTTTGGTGTTGGCAACGTATTAAATCTAATTCTGATACTTGCTATTATCACCGCATTTGAAATCTACCTTTCAAAAAACTAAATATTGACTACTTATTAGCAATTGTTATACTTCTTAACGAAATCGCCTGCCAATTTAGTTTGTAAAAGTGGCGATATGAAAAAATCAGTTTCCAAAATCAATCCTTCTCTTAAAAATCAAATCGTCAAAACTTTTGCCCAAACTTTGGTTGACTTCAATGATTTAAATGAAATGATGACATTTTTAAAGGATTTCTTCAGCGATAAAGAGCTGGAAATGTTCTCCAAAAGATTAGCGGTTTCTTACTGGTTAAAAAAAGGAAGAAGCTATTCGAATATTACTAATAATTTAAAGACTTCAAGTGCAACAATTTCACAAGTATCCGTACTTATGAAATCGAAAGGAATTATAGAAGCCTTGAAAAAGATAGACGCCGAGGAATGGGCTATTCTTTGGAGTAAAAAAATAAAGAAATTTGTTGGAAGATAAAATCTTTGCTAAAATAGCCTCATGGATATAAAAACTTCCGTTATGATGATTGTAACCGTTCTCTAACACGGAGGTCTTTTATTGGGTAAAGTACTGGAATTAGCCTCCGTAAGGAGGCTTTATTATTACTAAAAGACTATACTAAAACCATGAACAAAAAATTTTACATTACAACAGCCATAGATTACACAAACGACGTAATACATATCGGTCATGCCTACCAAAAAATAATTGCCGATGTTTTTGCCCGTTATCATCGACAAATAGGAGATAAGACTTTCTTCTTAACCGGTACTGATGAACATGGTGGAACAAGCGAGCAAGCTGCCAAAGCAGCGGGGAAATCGCCAAAAGACTTTGTTGATGAAATAGCCCAAAAGGACAAAGAACAACTTGATGCTTTAAACATCTCCTATGATCGTTTTATCCGAACAACTGATGAAGATCACATAAAAGTTGTTGAGAATTTTTATAAAAGAGTCGAAAAAACCGGGGACATTTATAAGGGTGAATATGAAGGTTTTTACTGCACTGGCTGCGAATCTTATAAGAATCTTTCGGAAATAGTAAACGAAAAATGCCCGCTTCATCCTACCCGGGAACTTGAGAAAATTAAAGAGGAAAATTATTTCTTTAAGTGGTCTAAATACAGAAGTTTTTTAAAAAAACATATTTCGGAAAATCCCGATTTTATTAAACCCGAATCACAAAGAAAAAATATGCTGGGTTTCTTGAAGCTGGGACTTGAAGATATTGCTATTTCAAGACCTATTAAAAAAGTTTCTTGGGGTATACCCATCCCAAATGATCCTAGCCAGGTAAATTATGTATGGTTTGATGCTTTAATTAATTACATTTCGGGAGCACCAAATTTCTGGCCGGCGGATCTTCATATTTTAGGAAAAGATAATGTTCGCTGGCACTCTGTTTTGTGGCCTGCAATGCTCAAAAGCGCCGGTTATAAACTACCTAAAACGGTTTACGGCCACGGTTTTATTACCTTGGACGGAGAAAAAATCAGCAAATCCCGCGGGAACATAATCAGGCCAACTGATTTGATTAAGCAATTTGGTGTAGACGGGGTTAGATACTATTTCATTCGCTATGGCTCTTGGACCGAAGATGTTGACATTAGTCTTGAAAAAATCAAGGAAGTTTATAACGCCGATTTGGCAAACGGACTAGGAAATTTGATTGCCAGAGTCGCAAGATTATGCGAAAACAGTAAGTTTGAATTTCCTAAGAAGGAGAGTCCTAATTTGATACGCTCAGGAGAATTAGAAAAATATCTAGAAACATTTCAGCCCAACGAAGCTCTTGCG
>DATEXQ010000059.1:0-2748 GCA_035256745.1 Patescibacteria group bacterium | reverse complement strand
CAATTGCTTTTGGGTTTATTCTCCTGTAAGAACCATTCAACTTTTGTTTCGCAGCCTGAACAAGATAAAGAACCGGTATTCTTGCAAACAGGAATTTGTGTAAGACCAACAGGTATTTCCCAATCATGATTTTGTTCACTAAAAAGGAGACTTGACATTATTTTGTTAAAAATTGGAGATGCTCCCGTTACCCCTGAAGCTACTCTTGCCATCGGAGAATTGTCGTTATTGCCAACCCAGACAGCGATTAAATATTTCTGATTGTAGCCGATTGTTAAATTATCTCTTAAATTATTGCTTGTTCCGGTTTTTACAGCTACTTCTTTATGGTTAGGAATTACCAGTTGGGAAAAAGTTCCAAAGGCAGGAGCACGAGCAGAATTATCTTTTAAAATATCAGTCAACAGATAGGCAACTCTGGGATCCAATACTTGTTCCTCATTGCAGGTTTTACTAAAAACTTCGGAGGCTTGAACTGACTTTATAAAATCTTTTTCTTTTGCGGTTTCAACAGACAGACATGGGTTTAAATATACACTTTCGTTTTGATAATTGGTGATATTGATAATGGGAGTAATTTGAGGTCTTTTACCGTAATTTGCAACTGTTGCGTAGACCCTAGCTAAATCAAGTAATTTAACCTCTCCGCCTCCAAGAGTCAGCGATAAACCGAAACGGTTTTTATCATCCCAAGTTGTAATTCCCATTTTTTTACCAAGCTCAATCATATTTTTTACACCATATGAAGCAAGAACCCTAACAGCGGGGATATTCCTCGATTCAGCAAAAGCACTTCTTAGTAATAAGTTGCCTCTATAATTTCCGTCATAATTTTTAGGTATATAGGGAGGCTGACCCTCTATCAAAAATGTGGTTGGGATATCGGGAATAACTGTTGCAGGGGTAAATCCATGAGAAAGAGCATAAGCATAATTTATTATTTTTATTGAAGAACCTGGTTGCCTTTCCGAAAGTGTTACATTTACATTCCCATCATGTTCTTTGTCAAAATAATCGTGACTTCCTACCATTGCCAGAATTTCTCCTGTTGAAGGATTTAAGACAACAACCGCTCCATTGGTAACATTTAGAGGTTTTAATTTTTCGATTTCTTTGGCTACCATATCTTCTGCCAATTTTTGAATTTCATAATCAAGTGAAGTGACAACATTAAGTCCGCCTTTACCAATCATTTCTTTGCCGTATGTTTCTTCCAGGATTTGTCTTATATACATTACAAAATGGGGAGCTTTAATATCTGTTTTTTGATTTGCGAAAGATAAAACTTCATCTCCAGCTTCTTTTTCCTGCTCTTCATTTATAAAACCGTTTACTTTCATTAGATGTAAAACTTCTTTTTGCCTGGTAAGTGATAATGAAGGATTGGCGAATGGAGAATATTTGGTGGGGCTTTTGGGAAGACCAGTCAAAAGAGCAGCCTGCCCGAGAGATAGTTCATCAACGTCTTTACCAAAATACTGCAGACTTGCTTCTTCTATGCCATAGGCAGTTCCGCCGTAAGAAACCTCATTAAGATACATTTCCAATATCTGGTCTTTAGTAAAAGACATCTCTACCTGCAGGGCCAGAGTAATTTCTTTGGCTTTTCGAACCCATGTTTTTTCAGACGTTAAAAGAGCGTTTTTGACAAGCTGTTGGGTTATAGTAGAACCGCCTGTTAACTCACCTTTGGTAAGGTTTTTGTAAATTGCTCTAGTAATTCCTTTTATGGAAAAACCTGGATGACTGTAAAATTCCGCATCTTCGGCTGCTAAAGTTGCTAACCTTATATGCATGGGAATTTCCTGTAAGGGAACAATGGTTCGATTTTTGTTTTCAAATATTTTGTAAAGTAAAACTCCATTTCTGTCGTATATTTTAGTTGAAACCTCTATATCTCTTTGGGTAAGTTTCTGTGGAGAAGGGAGATTTTCAAAAACCTTTACGATGAAGTTGAAAGGAATTAAAAAAAACAAGAAAAACAAAATGAAAATAAAAAAATAACGGAAATGCAGTTTGGGAAATTGAATCTTAACTTTTAAAGGTCTAATTTTCAGGAGTTTTGATTTTTTAAAGAATTTAAAAGATTTTGTAATATTCTTTTTCAATAATACTGAGGGAAGATTCAAAAACGTTCTAAATGAATGTCCTGTAATATAGAAGATAAAAAGTATTGCAATAAAAATATGGGAAAGAATGAAAAAGGCTGGTTTTCCAACAAAAATTAAAGCTTTTTTGAATATATAAAAGCTTTTTTTCGCTATCTTTGGGGCGAGGTTTTCATCTGGTTTTTTATAAGCCCTTTTGGCCACTTTCTATAGTATAACCCTTAGGTCTATAGTCTAGAAGAGGAAAAATACTAAGTTGTTAGTTTGTAAAACGAAAAGTCGAGAGGATTTGGTCATAATTAATTTTATCTGTGTTTAATGTATTGCCGGGAGTTGGCACGAGAATTAAGCCGACAAAAACGTTCTTGTTTTTACAATGTGTGGCAATGCTTGTTATATCAGCTGCAGTCAAATACTCTTCTCTTTGAATACAGCTTATTCCATTTACTTGAATAGTTTTTGTTGATTGGACTTGTTTTGAAGGATTACCCTCATAACCTGTTTCAGATAATTTGTCAATTTTTTGCAAATATTCAGTCAGAGTAAGTGCTGAATCTGAAGTAACTATAAGACTTATGGTATTATTTGATTCGGTTTTAAAATACCCAGACGAATCTCCATCACCAAAATCCTCCCAAGT
>DATEXQ010000058.1:0-7341 GCA_035256745.1 Patescibacteria group bacterium | reverse complement strand
GTGGACGAATTGACAAATATTATCTACAGGACTGGAATAGAAATAAACATGCAATTGTCTATCTCAAGGGATGGTTTTCGGGTAAAAATATCCGCGAGGCTCTCATTAAAGCCTTAGCATAACCTTTTTCTATTCGCCTATACCATTTAACCTCCAGCTTCATAATTTTACTTGCTATTTCTTAACTTTTATTCTTATAATTATTTGTATGGCAAAGAAATGGAAGGGAATGAATAATAGTGCAGGTGCTGTTTATGGTCTGGGTTTAATTGGTGCTCTTGTATATTATATTCAGCAATCTCACACATTAGGAGAGGGACTTATTGGTTTTTTAAAAGCACTTGTCTGGCCAGCTTTTTTAATACACAAGGTACTCGGGCTTCTAAAAATGTAATTTTCGGGTTTTAAGGATTTTGCGAATATATTTTAAGAATTTGCTCAAAATTATCATTACTATCTACTTTATTCTTTTTTTCAAGACCGCACTTTAGACAGCGGTGAATTATTATATAAGTACCTTTTTTCATTTCAATTTTTACAGGTTCCATCATTCCCCCACATTTCTTTCTTCTATCTCCCGGGTTTATATCCGCATGTTTACTCCAAAGACATTTTAAGCAATGGTTTGTAAACCCCGTACCTTTAACTGAAAATCCACAGTTCTCGCAGGTAAAATCTTCTTTTGTGCGAATAAACTTTCGGCTCATTTTTTACTTCTTAAACAACCTTCTGAAGACTAATTTCCATAAAGGTTCAATTTTTTCAGGTTTATAATCTCCATTTATTGGTTTGGACCAGACAGAAAGTATTACCCATTCTTTTCTCTCGTTTTGTTTAGCCACAACTTCTATACGTACACTTTGATAGGTCTTGTAATAAACCCAAGCTCCTTTTGTGGTTGCGTATCTGCTTTGATCGGGATTTCTCCAGGTAGCCCACGCATCTCCCTGTTTGATATTGCGTTTTGTCAACCTTGATAGTGCGTGATTTGTCCAAATAACTCCACCGAATTTTTTATCAAATGTCATTTTTGCTTTTTCCCCTCTACATCCTGAAGTATTTCGAAAGCAAGATCACCAATTTCTAATTTAATTAATTCTTCCATATTCTTTCCTATTTTTTCTTTCAAATAATCAAACAGGGATTCGTCATGCGGAGCTTCGTTGAATTTTTCTATAAATTCCTGATGATATTTTTCCGGTAAGTTATCCATAATACATCCGAATACTTTATGGTGAACAATTTCATCTACTATCCGCCACAATTCATCCTTCTCTTCCTCTGTTTGAGAACGAGAATTAATTTCCTTTTCGATACCTTCAAGAACAATTATTTTGTCGTAAAAAATTTTTGACATACAAATTTATGTTTTTAAATAAGCCGTTTCCGGCAGGGTAATTTTATTATAATCAACCGGTCCTAAGGGAATCTTATTTTCAGGATCGTCTACAAAAAAAACTATAACAGGACCTTTTTTGTATTTTGATCCCCCTAGATATTCCATTACTTCGGGGCTTCCTCCAAAACTCTTTCCTGTCCAAGCTGCCGGTCCTGAATCGGCGATTGCTGCAATAACGGCATTTCCGTTATTGGTATTTACGATGAGAATTTTTCTGTATTTATACCAATCACGCAAATAAGGCTGGCGTGTATTCCAATCCGGTAAATATAGTGTCTGAACAACCCCATACCATTTTTCTGTATTTTCCAAGCTCGGAGTAAGGTTAGATCGTGAATTTGCAAAATAACCCCACGCACCTTTTCCGGGAGCTATACCTTCTTTTAATACCGTGCCTTTTCCATGCTGACTGATTGTATCTCCTGGATATCTTACAAGGTGCTGTTCTGCACCTATAAGTCCGTATGTTGTATTTAAATGTTCTCCTTCCAGAGTTGCTTTTACTTTAATTCCTGTTGCTTGCTGAAAAACCTGCTCCAAATATTTTTCTTCTCCTGTAGTTAAAGGCCTGGTTTTTGCCGGTAAAGCATTTTGCATATTATCCACTACAAATTGTTGTAAACCCTGTAAGGGAAGAGTGCCTCCTGCTACTTTTAACTTTTCTATTAATTCGGCGGGTGGTGGAAAAGTTTTTACCCCAGACGGAGGTGATATTAAAAGAGTGCTTGTCAGAGCACCCGCTCCTATTATTTTTGCTGAATGCTCACGAATCTTTCCCAAGTCTATACTTTTTTCCGTTAAATATTTATGTACATTGGGATGTTTTTCTTTAAAACTTTCAACGGTTTCTATATGCTTAAGTTTGAGTTTATTTCTTAGAAATTCGAAATCGATCCTGTCTTTATCTATTTGGTGGTATGTTTGAGTTGGCAGTTTTCCTCCCATATTAATTTATATACTTAATGTTTTTTTAATTCTTGATAGAGATTCCTCTTTACCCAATATTACAATTGATTCATTTATAGGCGGGGTAAACTTACTTCCGGTTATGGCTATTCTTAAATCCATGAAAAAATCTCCTGTTTTAAATCCTTGTTTTGTAATTTCCTGCATAAGTTTTGTATTTATCTCATCAATTTTCCAATTCTCGATAGTCACAAAAACATCTAAGGTAGAAGAAAGGTGTTTTTCATAGTTCTTTCCAAGTAATGATTTCGAAACCTTAGGGGTTTCAAAGAAGAAACCCGTCAACTCATTAAAATCCTCCAGTTTTTCTATACGTTCCCTAACCAGATTTGTAATTTCCAACTGTTTACTCTTATCCATCTTGGCAAACTTCGAATTTTGAGTTTCGAATTTTGAATTTAGTTCCTCGACTGGGAGTTTACGAACATATTCTCTGTTAAACCAATTCAGTTTATCTTTATTAAAAATAGGGTTGGATTTTTGCAGTCCCTTGGGGTTAAATGTTTCTACAAATTCTTCCAGTGTAAAAAGTTCCCGGTTATCCTTTGGAGCCCAACCCAAAAGCATAATAAAATTAAGAACTGCTTGGGGTAGATATCCTTCTTCAAGTAAACCCTCGCATGATGTGCTTCCTTTTCTTTTCGACAACTTTCCACCCTCGGGATCAAGAATATCTGTTAAATGACCTGTTTGGGGGTTTTCAAATCCCAAAAATTTATAAACTAGGAGGTGAATTGGAGTACTGGGCATCCAATCATGTCCTCTTAAAACATGGGTTATCTTCATGTCATTGTCGTCAACTACAACTGCTAGATGATAGGTAGGAAATCCGTCCGATTTTAAAAGAGTAGTATCTGCTAGGTCATTTGTATTCCAGCCAATTTCTTTTCCCAAAACATAATCCTTAAAAGAAATCTTTTGATTATCAGGAACCTTTAACTTGATTGCACCACTTTTTAAATCTTTGTCACGACAGGGATCTCTTAATTCCATTGAATATTTTTCCTTGGCATTTTTGGGCAGACACTGGCAATAAAATGCATTTCCTTGATTGAGTAATTTTTCTGCAGCTTTTTTATAAATTCCCTTTTGTGCTCGCTCTGACTGAACAAAATATTCATCCCAAGCTAAACCAAATGTTTTTAAAAGTTCTCCTATCTTTTCTTTAGCTCCTTTTACTTCTCTTTTTTTATCCGTATCTTCAATCCTTAATATAAAATCTCCTTTATTTTTTTTCGCTAAAGCATATGAATAAAGGGCAGTTCTTAAACCTCCAATATGAAGGCTGCCTGTGGGGCTTGGGGCAAATCTCGTTCTTATTCTTGTCATTCTAACCTTGATTTTAGCATCAATTAGTTTATTTATCATTGATAATTAACTATTGATAATCGATAATTATCATATATGACTTCCCTGACCAGAATATCCATTATCGCCAGAAAAATTATTCGTTATGGAATTTTTGGAATAATTCTTTTCATAGTTGCAAGAAGCACCATTCTTACGGGAATTAGAATCTATAGGCATTTCTACCCAGAACCCCCTCCTCCTCCAACAGTCAAATTTAATAAACTTCCCAAACTCCCTTTCCCGGAAAAACAAATTCCTGAAGGATTAACTTATACGTTGGAAACTCCGAATGGAGAATTGCCTGTATTTAATACTCAAGCAAAAGTTTATTTTATGCCCAAACTTTCTCCCTACTTCGGATCTCTTGATGAGGCTAAAGTAAAAGCCAGAAAATTGGGATTTTCCGATAATGTCAAATCCGAAAGTGAGACTATTTATGTCTTTTCAAATCCTAAGGTTCCATCTGAATTGAAAATCAATATAGTAACAGGAGTTTTTTCAATCAGTTACAATTTATCTTCCGATCCTTCTCCTATCGAGAAAAAGCCCCCTGTAGCTGAAATCGCAGATTCTCTAGTCAAATCGTTTCTATCATCAGGAGGATTATTGCCGGAAGATTTGTCAGGTCCGCTTAAATCAGAGTTTCTAAAAGTCGAAAATCAACAGTTGGTTGGAACAATTTCTCTTTCGGATGCCAATTTAATCAAAGTTAAATTTTTCAGAAAAAGTTTCGAGGATATTCCCAGCTTAACCGCCAATCCGGATCAAGCAAATGTATGGTTTATAGTAAGCGGCTCAAATCAAAAGGAAAAACAAATAGTGGCGGGGGAATTTCATCATTTTCCTGTCGAAGAAAGCAATAACTCAACCTATCCCATTAAAACCAGCCAACAAGCATGGCAAGAACTACAGGAAAACAAAGCATATATCGCCAATGTGGGAACAAATGAGAATAACAATAAGATTACCATAAGAAGGGTTTATCTTGCCTATTTTGATCCTCCAGCATATACAGATTTTTATCAGCCAATTGTTGTTTTTGAAGGAGACGGTGGGTTTGTCGCTTATATCCCTGCAGTTACTTCCGAATACTATGGAGAGTAGGTAAATTTCACTTCTTTCCACTCGTAGTTCGAAAATATCCAGTTAATAATTTCTTTTGTTTCACCAAACCTATCCTGACTTCCTAATAGGGCAATCATAACCTTTTTATCTCCTCTTTCTATATAAGTAACTAGATTTTCCCTGGCATTTTCGGTCCATCCGGTTTTAACCCCCGAAACCCCTTCTACTGTTCCTAAAAGCTTATTGGTGCTTACAATTTTATGTATGATTTTTCCATCAACACTTGTAATAATTTTTTCTTTCTGATTAACTCTTTGGGCAAAGTGGGGATTTCTCATCGCAATCATAGCAATTCTTATCAAATCCCTCGCGGTAGAATAATGATTATTCCCGTCAAATCCAACGGGGTTGTCAAAATACGTATTTGTTAAATTATATTCCTTCACTTTTTCATTCATCGCAACAACAAAACCTTCAACTCCCCCAGGATAATTTTGAGCTAATGTTTCGGCTGCATCATTGGCACTAAAAATAAGCAACGCATCTAACAAATTTCCAGCTGTTATCTCTTCTCCCTCTACAAGCCCAACTTTCTGGCCATCTGTTTTAAATCCATCAACTTTTAAAATATTATTATCCTGAAAGTAATCCATAGCAACCAAGGCGGTAACTATTTTTGTTGTTGATGCCGGCAGAAGAGTTAAGTCGGGATTTTTCTCATAAAGAGGGGTCATAGATGATAAATCTATAGCCAAAGCAGCTTGGGCTGAAACAATCGGAAAAGTATTGGTATTTTCTTTCAAAATAGGGTTGGGTATAAAATTCTTGGTTTCAATCTTATCTGAAACTAATTTCTCCTCTGGTTTAATCTTTTCTATTTTTGACAACGACAAAGCAGTAGTTGCTATAAAGACAAAAGAAAGCATAAGAAAATATAAAAAATATGATTTACTGATTTTGGGGACTTTCATAAAAACAAGATTATTATCTTTTCCTTACGCTTATACCGACTTCTTCCAATTGATTTTTGGTTGCCTTACTTGGAGCATCCATAACAGCTGTTGTTCCACCTGCAGTCATCGGAAAAGCCATTACTTCCCTTAAAGACGGTTCTCCCAAAACAACCATCAAAAACCTATCAATTCCCGGTGCAATTCCTCCGTGTGGTGGAACACCATATTTAAATGCCGTTAACATATGCTCAAATTCCAATTTTTGTTCTTTATTAAAACCAATCAAATCAAACACCTTCTCCTGAATTTCTGGTTGGTGAATTCTTACACTTCCACCTCCTACCTCAAAACCGTTTAAAACCATGTCATGTTGTAAACCTCTGACTTTTAAAGGATCTTTATCTAAAAGTGGAATATCTTTGGGATTTGGTGCTGTAAACATATGATGAGATGGAGCAAATTTCGCCACTCCTGATCCATGAAAGTAATCCTCCTTCGTTTGTTTGGTAAATAATGGGAAATCTAAAATCCAGGCAAATGCCAATTCATTAACGTCTTTTTTATTTTTTCTCAAATCAGGTTTATCGCTGCCGTACTTTTTGAGAGCTTCCTCGTGGGAAATCCTCGGCCAGGGAGACTGTGTAATTTTTTTATTGGGAAAAATTTTTAATACGAGTTGGGTATATAAATCTTCCGCAAGATTAATTATATCTTCCTGTTCTACAAACGACATTTCCAAGTCAAGCTGGGTAAATTCTCCATATGCCCTATCTGCTCGTGGGTCTTCATCCCTAAAACATCTCGCTATTTGAAAATATCTCTCAAACCCGGCTACCATTAAAAGCTGTTTATATTGTTGCGGTGATTGGGGAAGAGCATAAAATTTTCCAGGTTGAAGTCGGGAAGGAACTATAAAATCTCTTGCTCCTTCGGGAGTTGTTTTGGTCAAAATAGGAGTTTCTATCTCGACAAAATCTTTATCGATCAGCCAACTTCTAATAAATGAAACTACTTCTGAACGAATCCTAATATTTTGACTCATTCTTTTTCTTCTTAAATCAAGATATCGGTATTTAAGTCTTGTGGATTCCTCAATGTCTAATCCGTCGTTATCAAGTGGTATGGGAATTTCATCTGAAAGTGATATTACCTTAAAACTATCGATTTTAATTTCTATCTCTCCTGTTTCAATATTTCGATTAATTAAATTATCTGGTCTTTTGTTTACCTTTCCTGTAATTTCCACTACGCTTTCTGAAGTTATTTTTGGTAAGTTTTCTCCAACACACTGAATAATTCCTGTTCTATCTCGAAGATCTATAAAAATAATTTTCCCATGGTCTCTTATGGTATCGACCCAGCCTAATAGTTTTACATTTTCTCCGATTTTATCAATGCACTCAAGCACTAATGTTCTGCTATTTTTTCCAGTCATATTCATTCGTATTGTAATTGGTTATTGCTAAGTTGACAAGAATATCCGTACTTCTGATATAATAGCGCTACTCCTATCAATTGGGAGATTGTAAAAATTGGAAAAAAGAGATTACCTCCCATAAGGAGGTTTTTTAGTCTCTAAACAGGTCCTTTAAAAAATACAAAAAGGAG
>DATEXQ010000057.1:0-2907 GCA_035256745.1 Patescibacteria group bacterium | reverse complement strand
CTAGGAAATTTGATTGCCAGAGTCGCAAGATTATGCGAAAACAGTAAGTTTGAATTTCCTAAGAAGGAGAGTCCTAATTTGATACGCTCAGGAGAATTAGAAAAATATCTAGAAACATTTCAGCCCAACGAAGCTCTTGCGTATCTTTGGGCAGAAATTACAGTATTAGATCAATATATTAACAAGGAAAAACCATGGGAATTAAAGGGTAATACCCTAAAAGAAGTCCTTTCGTGGCTAGTCGAGGAAATTAGAGGTATATCATTTAAACTAAAGCCCTTCCTTCCCGAAACAGCCGAAAAAATCGAAAAGCAGTTTGATCATTCTAAAATAAAAAGCACAGATCCTTTGTTTCCTCGATTAAAGTAATTTCAATGCTTAAAAACTTTATATTAAAGCACGAAAGACTAGTTCAAAGGATGTTGGAAATACTCCCCGGATTTTTTTCTTGGAACATGATACTTTTCCCTTATTGGGGAATTCTTGTCATTCCCGAGGCTGTTGCCTATTTTGTCCTGGCTTTTAATATTTACTGGCTTTATCAATCCGTACAGATTGCTATCACCGCCTTAGTCTCGCATATCAGAATCCAGGCATCAATGAATTATGACTGGGTAGGTGATTTAAAATCCTTTCCCGATGCAAGAAAAGTAAAAAACATTGTAATTATTCCAACTTATAAAGAACCTATTTATATTTTGGAAAGAACCTTCCAATCTCTTGCAAACCAAACCCTATCCACGAAACAAATATATCCTGTCCTTGCCATGGAGAAAAAAGAGCCCGAAGAAGATAGAAAACAAAAAGTAAGAGAGCTTGCAACTAAATTTAAAAATGTTTTTGGAGGATTTTATGTAACAGTACACGAGCTTACTCCGGGTGAAGCGGTAGGAAAAGCTTCCAACGAAAAGCACGCTGCTATTTGGTTTAAGAAAAATGTAATAGACGAAAAAAAAATAGATATTAACTATATAACCGTTACTAGCTGTGATGCTGATCATAAATATCATCCAAATCATTTTGCGTACCTAACCTATAAATTTTTAGATAATCCGAATAGGTATAATTATTTCTGGCAACCCGCTATCATGTTTTACAACAATATCTGGGAACTACCAGCTATAACACGCGTTCCCAATGCTCTCGGCTCCATTTGGAATCTATCCCAACTACCCAGACGCGACAGGCTGATTAACCAACAAAATTATTCACTTTCTTTTAAGCTCCTTGATGAGGTAGATTATTGGGATGCGGATAAAATACCTGAGGATTGGGGAATATTTTTCAAAGCTTATTATAAAAAAAGAGGCAAAATAGAAGTAGAACCCTTGTATATTCCTCTTCATGCCGATGCGGCACAATCGTCGAGCGTCTGGAAAACATTGGTAAATCAGTATGAACAATATAAACGCTGGGCTTGGGGAGTATCTGATGATCCCTGGATAATAAAAAGTTATTTAACTACACCAGGAGTTAATTTCTGGGATAAATCAATGAGACTTGTTTATGTCTTATGGTCTCATTTTATGTGGCCTGTTAACTGGTTTATCATAACGATTGGATTAACTCTACCTACTCTTCTTAATCCCCGCTTTGGAAGAACAACTCTCGGCTATACCGTTCCAAAACTTTCGGGTACTATTTTGACAATTTGTTTGCTTTTTCTTTCTGTCATACTTTTTCTGGATTATGTCTATAAACCAAAAAGGCCAAAAGAAGTTTCTCGCTTAAAAGCTTTCCTTTCTCCATTTGAATTTATCTTAATGCCTATAGCCGGATTTTTCTTTTCCGCTCTTCCAGGACTTGATGCCCATACAAGACTAATGCTTGGGAAATACATGGAGTATCGTGTTACTGAAAAGGTATAAAAAAATAAAGAGCCGTAGGGCGCGCAACAAAATTTTTTACTACGGCTCTTGAAAACCAAACTATTTAATAACCGTACATTTATCCACATACCCTTCCTTAGGAGAATTAAACTATCTGCTTAAAAATTTATAGACTTTCCACCAATATTTTTCCCAGTTTGTGGGCTTCTCCAACCATTCAAAGGAAACGGAAAAACCTTCTGAATTAGGTACTAATCCCCACGCATAAAGATCCAGTTTAACTGTTTGAATCCTAAACAAACTAATCTTTATGCATGGAATCGAAGTTCGACCACGATCATATTTTGGTTCAACACTTAAAACCTCTACGAGTTCTCTATCCTTATTGTGATACATACATTGAACCAAGATGTCACCAGGTTTAATAAACGACAAATTTTTTATGCGATTTCGGTCGTCAGTTTGAGTTTTTGGCATGACAAGCCTCCCGTTGTCGTACTATATATTTAAAAGAGCGCGCTTGAGGCAAATTATACGAAATTACTTTAATTAAAGAAAGTTACTCTGAAGATTTACTTTCTTTCCATCTGTCTTTATCTCTCGTATTAAGCTTTTTCATCATTTTTTTAAAGTGTGAATCAAGGTCTATGCTTAAAGAGTTGGCCAGACAGATCAAAGTAAATATAATGTCTGCCATTTCGTCGCCTATCTCTTTATTTTTTTCAGAAGATTTTTTCTTTTTCGGACCAAACCTATGATTAACTTCTCTGGCTAATTCTCCAACTTCCTCTATTAACCGCGCCAGCATTTCGAAAGGTTTCCAATAACCAATTTTAAGTCCAGACATCCATTCATCAACTTGCTTCTGAAGATTTTTCATTAACGAATTATAACAGTTCTATAACAAAATTAACCCTAATTATTTTCTTCACTATTTGAATATATTCTTTTTTGCTACACTAAAAATAATGCCTAATGTATTTAATCAAAGCCTCTGGGGAGATGAAGCATTTTCTGCAGTTCTTTCCATGAATCCTGTTCCCAAAATATTGGAGATTATTCAAAAAGATACATCACC
>DATEXQ010000056.1:0-26639 GCA_035256745.1 Patescibacteria group bacterium | reverse complement strand
AATCCTTCTTTATCCTGATTGATATTGTCTATAGTTGCGGGAATGCTGTATGCGATTTTAGTTGAATCATAGCTCGAAATGGGATTAAGCGATGTAGTAAAGGTAAGAGGAGATAGAGAAGGGGTTTTCTTAAAAAGATGTGCCTCAATCTCCGTAACTATTTCCTTTTCTATGGTTAATCTTTTGGTCCAGGAATTATACCCTTCTTTTTTAAGATCAATGTCGTAAGTACCCGGTGCCAGAGAAAGATTGACGTTTGTAACAGTTTTAAGCTCTCCGTTTATAAATATTTGTGCACCATCCGGATTTGATTTAATAAGGAGTAAACCGCTTGGGGAAAATTTTAATGTTTTGGGATTAAATTTGTAACCTCGAGCGTAAAAAGAAAAGAAAAATCCTGCAGTACCGATGACAAGAACGGTAATCAAAAAAAGTATTACTCTTATTTTAGTCATAGGTTTTTAGCCATTAGATTATACAGCAAGAAGGTTTTATGTTCCATTAGAGGTGCTTGTAGTTGTTGCCTAATCTGTATAAAATGCCTAAAGAATTCATTTAAAATAAGAATATCATAATACTATTAAAACATATCATAAGATGACAATTTATAATAATATTAGTTGAAGTTATGAGAAAAAAAATTGCAATAGACTTGGGAACTGCCAATACGCTTGTTTGGATTGCCGGAGAAGGGTTGGTCGCGAACGAACCTACTGTTGTTGCCATGTCTTCGGAAGACAATAGAGTTGTAGCAGTAGGAGAGGAAGCAAAAAAAATGCTGGGTCGAACCCCCGAATCCTTAATTGCTTTAAGACCGATGCGGGATGGGGTAATTGCCGATTACGAGGTAACACAGGCAATGCTTAGGTATTTTATAAGTAAAGTATGTGGACGAATACAAATTTTTAAACCCGAAGTTATGATATGTGTTCCGGCAGGTTGTACTCAGGTAGAAAGAAGAGCGGCGTTGGATGCTACACTTTCGTCAGGTGCAGCTCATGCGTATTTAATTGATGAACCTCTGGCTGCAGCAATAGGAGCAGGGATACCGGTTTCAGCCCCCAGCGGTAATATGATTGTAGATATCGGAGGCGGGGCAGTTGAAGCAGCCGTGATTTCTTTGGGGGGTGTGGTTATTCATAGGGGAGCGAGAGTGGCGGGAAATAAGATTGATGAAGCTATTCAAACTTATTTAAGAAAAAAATATAATCTGATTGTAGGGGATCAAACAGCAGAAGAGATAAAAATTAAAATAGGCTCGGCAACAAAACTGGAAAAGGAAGAAAAAATGGAAATATCGGGAAGAGATTTAGTTTTTGGTTTACCCAGAAGCTTAGAAATAACGTCCGGTCAAATAACAGAAGCCATAAGATTGACCCTCCTGCAGATAATAGGAGCAGTTAAAGGAGTATTGGAGGATACGCCTCCGGAATTGGCTGCCGATATTATTGATAAAGGAATAGTAATGAGCGGGGGTACATCATTACTGAGAAACTTTGATAAACTTATGACAGAAGAAACAGGAGTCCCGGCGCACGTTGCGGACGATTCACTTCTTTGTGTAGTGAGAGGAACGGGCTTGGTTCTGGAGAACATAGAACTTTGGAAAAGAAGTATTCAAACAAAGAAGTAAGAAAATATATATTAGAGGATATTATAATAATCTCAAGATTGAAGATAAGATAAAGATTAATTGAGGTTATAATAAATACTTAAAAGAATTATTATAGTTAATTATTAGAATTGGGGAAGGACTATAGTAATTAGTATTTAATCTCTAATTAATTGAAGATAGATTGTGGATAAGTGCGTAATATTTAAATCTGTTGAATGAACCAATAATTTATTCAAAATAGTGGTTAGTTGAATATTAGAGAGTATCATAAGAAGACCTGTAGTAATTATTATAAAAGCGCATTAATAAGATATAATTGAAGATATTAATATAATTTAATCAGAGTGGTAATCTATGTTATAGGTTATTTAAAATTATAAATATTATTTTAAAAATCAAATCTAATTTAAATTTTATTAAGCACGGAAAAAAATTAGTTAAAAAAAGCAAGATAAATTATCGTTTTTTTCAATTTTATGAATAAAAATTCAGTTAAAATAAACCGAAAAATGGCTTATTTGTTTCAAATAAAGCTAGATAGCACTTCAAAAGAGGAAGTGCTAAGAAATATTAGAGTGAACCTAAGAGATTTTGAAAAAAAGGAAATAGGAAGGAAAAAGTTATTTATTGTAACTCCAAATCCGGAACAGATTCTTTTAGGACAAAAGGACAGAGTTTTTACAAAAATAATTAATTCGGCAACTTTTTCACTTCCGGACGGAATTGGTTTACTTCAGGCAATTAAATATTTAAATCTTAAAGACAATAAAAAGAACCCTCTTAGATTTTTGGTTTTATTATTTCAAGGTATAAAAGTAGGTATTTCTACTTTTTACAACAAAAAGTGGTTAGAAGAAGATATTAACCTTATACACGGAAGAGATATGATGATCGATATTGTGAGGCTTGCCAATAATAAAGGTTGGAAAGTAGTTTTCTTGGGTGGTAAAGGTGATGTAGCAAAAAAGTGTGCTGAGAATTTGAAGAAAAACTATAAAAACGCGAAGTTTTTGGGGTTAACCGGACCAATGCTGAACGATGAGGCAAAACCAATATCCCAAGAAGACAGAATATTGGAGATGCAAATAATAAAAGAAATAAACATTTTTGCACCCCATATTGTTTTTATAGGTTTTGGTGCTCCGAAACAAGAGAAATGGGTTTATAAATGGCTTACTACCCTCAACATTGGAGGAGCGATGGTAGTGGGTGGAGCTTTGGATTATATTGCCGGGAAGGTTAAGGTACCGCCAGAATGGATTACACGCATTGAACTGGAATGGCTATGGAGATTATTTAGCCAAAAGGGAAGGGTAAAAAGAGTTTTGACGGCATTTCCGGTTTTTCCTTTAAAAGTATTCTTATATAAATTAAGAAATAGAAATATATAAACTATTTTTGTTTGGAAAGTAATTTTTGCTTCTAAAAGGCCCTTGACACCTCTGTTTCGCTTTGATATTGTCTGATTAAGTAAGTTATTGGCTAGGCACAATAATAGTTCAAAATAAATCAAAGTATAAAAATACAATGCAAGAAGAGCTACAAAGAAAAAGGAAAAAAGTAAGGCTAGAAGATCTTCCGGATTTACTCACAGTCAGAGAAGTTGCAGAACTTCTTAGGGTTTCTCCTTTAACAATCAAAAGATGGGGTAAAAGAGGCAAGCTGCCGGCTATTCGTATTAACTCCCGAGGAGACAGACGCTATAAAAAAGAAGCTGTTTTATGGTTATTGGGTATGCAACCTTCAGAATAGTATCCCGAACTAAAATTAGATATTGAAAACTGTATTCATTTATTATATATAGTTTACGTACCTTGATAAAGATATGGGTGTTGGTACAATCGGACAAATCTATTCTCAGGAGGATTCCAAAACCTATGCTTGGAATTATTCTTGAGAGAAAGGAGTAAAAACCGAAGAAAATAAATAACTGAATTTCCTTAAGCCATAGCTGTTTCCGCGTTTTTTTGTTTCAAGTACAAGAAAGTGAGGGAAAATGAGTCAATTTTTCTTTCGTGGTTTGTCCATCGTAGTTTCAGTCCTCGCTGTCAGGCGTTACCTTGGATCAGCAGCGATCTAGTCCCAAGATGACCGGTCTAAATTGTTGCTAAACGCCATAAGAGGAGCCTAAAGCAGAGATGCTTAAACAGGAATTAACATTAAGATGAGTGGTAGATACCACTTCCTGTTTCCTTTTTTAATGCGTGAAGGATTGTTTTTTCTCCTCAAAACAAAATCCAACGCATCAGGTAGGCTCCATCTTTTTTGATTAATTCTTCAAAAGGAGTTTTCTCCCAAAGGATGCAGTAAATTCGTAATTTTTTATTGAAAATAGTCAGAATTTTTTTTATTGGATAGTTGATATAAAATAGGTTTGAAAGCTAATTTAATATGTTATAATTTATCTCATGCCACAGAAATTAAGCGTAACCCTCCCCAAAGATACTAAAGTTCCCGACCACGTAGCGATTATTCCCGATGGCAATAGACGCTGGGCTAGAGCAAGAGGCCTTTATACTTTTGAAGGTCATAGAAAAGGTTTTGACAACGCAGTCATTTTAGGAAGAACTGCAAGGGAATGGGGTATACACACAGTAACTTTATGGGGGTTTTCAACAGAAAACTGGGATAGAACGCAAAAAGAAATATCTTACTTAATGAAACTTTATGGGAAATTAATAGATGATTACTTAAAAGAAGCAATCGAAAATAAAGTGAGGATTTATCATTTGGGAAGAAAAGATAGAATGCCAAAAGAACTTCTAAAAAAATTTACTTACGCAGAAGAAAAAACAAAGCATTTTGATAAATATATCATGAATATAGCAATTGACTACGGCGGAAGAGACGAAATCGTAAGAGCAGTCAAGAAAATGATTAAAGACGGAATGAAAGAAGAAGATGTCAATGAAAAAATTTTTGATAATTATCTTGATACCAGATACCAACCTTACCCAAAAGTTGATTTAATGATAAGAACATCAGGAGAACAAAGAACCTCGGGTTTTCTTCTTTGGCAAAGCGAGTATAACGAATATTATTTTGCGGATTGCCATTTCCCGGATTTTGGACCGGAAAAGTTTAAAGAAGCAGTTTTGGATTATTCAAGAAGGAGAAGAAGATTTGGAGGAAATGATGCTGTAGAGCATCTTACTTTCAAACCAGAAGTTACAGCCAAACTTGAGTTTGCATGGTGGAGATTAAGAAAAGTGCCAGAAGGAACAAGATTTAGAGATTTTGTCGTTCAATATATAAAAGAGCAGTATGGTCTATCAAAAGAACTGGCAATAGAAGGAGGCAAATATATGCTCGAGGCGTTTGTTGAGGGAGACAAAAAGGATTGGGAAAAGGCAAAAAAACCCTTAAAGCGTTTCTATAAACTTGTCAAAAATCATTTGAAATTGGCTTTTGAACCCGAAATATTAACGTCACTTAGGGTCAAACTCTGGCAGGAAATTGAATGCAATGGAGGTATTTTAACAGCAGATATAGATGATTTGGCAACCAAATTAATGGCTGAAGAGTATAGAATCAGTAACCTTCAGGCAGCAAAGGCAGCGCATTTAAGGGTTTTGGCAGAAGTAGAAAGAAATTTGGCAGAGGGAGGGTTGGGGGAAGAACATTGGAAAAAGGCAGAAGATTATCTTCAAAAATATTATCAAGCATTAAAGGAAAGAGTAGCTTAGAAATACTTCTGCGGGTTTACAACCGTACTTCAAAGAAATGTCCTATATTTTGACAATTAGATTCAAATGTTATAATATAGGATAAATAGTAGTTGATGTTTTCTAATATAATCAAGTAAAATGACTAGTGAAATAGACAATTTGACCGAGAGTATATTTCCTGACCGCAGAGAATTAAGTAATCAAAATCCTCAAGAAGTCAGACAGCAAGTAAATTGGGCTAAAAAACAGACTATTAACATAAATTCTGTTAAAAACGGAAATCTTCTAAAATTTCTACAAAAGCACTCTGTAGTTGTAGCAGGAAAAACTATATCTAGTGATGAAGACGTGTCAATTCAACTTCCTACAATATCAACCAATAGTCCTCAAAGAGCTGGTGAAGTAAGAGTTATAGCCTCAAAGCTTAGAAGAAATAGTATATATGATGCTTCAGTACAAGGATTTATTTCGTTAGATACTGCCGAGAGTATACTTGATAGAATCGATAGTGGTTTAGAACCTTTACCCGAGATTACTTTTCAGGATACACCGGGTTTGCGAAGAGAAAGGCAAAAGGCTAATAATGAAGCTAGGACAGCAGCAAGGGAAGCAATAAGAACGGATAAAAAAGTATCGAGAAGTTCTGGTTTTCTTGCACCCGCTCCGCTTGTTTACGAAATTCCTCGGGAAAAGAAATCAAAAGCCTATAAAAAATACAAAGATGTAATTAAAGTTGGAGGAATAGCTTTTCTGACGGGAGCATGCAGTGTAGTACCGGCTACTTCTGTTGTCACACCTGATACGATGCCTTTATCAACAGAAATGTTCAATATGTCAACTTCCACCCCTTTTCAACCTGAAACTCCAACTTCCACGGCTATACTTGAGCGTATACAAACCCTTACGCTCGAACCAACAGGAACTCCAACTCAGGAGGCGTATGATTGGAATTATGTCAATCAAAGAAGCGATGAACAACTTTTTGCTGATATTGGAGTTCCAAACCCGGATGATTATTCACTTAATGTTGAATTATCGGCTTATAAAATCCTTAGAAATGAAGCCGGACAAAGCTATGCTTTATTTCAAAATCCCGAAGGAATAGTCCTTCTTGCCCAAAACCTAGAAACAAGAAAAATCGAGCATGCTATTTATACTGAATATGAAGGGGGAGTTCCACTTCTATTATTAACAGATCAAGGAGTAGTAGAAAAAGACGGAGGTTGGTTTAAATTAAATGAAAGTTACCCTGCTTCCGATGCTCAGGCACGTTTAGCTCGTGCTTTCAATCGAGCTTTAGCTATGAGATGGTGGGGGTTTAATCACCAAAATGCTGGTTCGCTACCTTACGGAATAAAGAATTGGCTGGATGAGATACCAGGTTTCCATGCAATGGAATTTATCTCCTTAACGAGAAATGAAAGGACACAGATAAGTGATTATATTATGCAAAGATTTTTGGAAACACTACAAGATACTAGAGCAAACAATTTATCTCTACCCATAGAATTAGCCGATAGAAATAGGGTAGAATTTGATGCAGCCAACGAAACATTAATTATTAAAGCAGTTTTGTCTGAAAATACTAGCTGGGTTCCAATTTTTGAGCATTTTATGGATTTCACACATAGAGAAGTAACTTCAGAAAGGAACGGGTCGTTTCTTACATTATATTTCAGTCAGCCGGATTTTTTACCTGTGAGAGAACCACGTCCCGTCGGAGGAACTATTACACATTTTTTAAGATACTTTTTTGGTGCTAGCTATTTTTATCAAACAACATCAATAAATGCCAGAAGGAGTGAATTTGATATGACAGGTCCAATATTGGAAGATTTATGCAATAGTGGATCAATTCCTGACAGTACATTATATTTCTATAGCAATATTTATCCAGCTTTGAATTATGATGATTCGTATACAAGTCCCACAAACACCTGTTCGGTAGTATTTAGCAGATAAACTTCTTGAATTATTCTAAAGAACCTACTAATATTAAGTTATGCTGCCTTTTAGAAGAATAGTTGTTTTGATATTTGCAGTAGTTTTTATTGCCTCAGTATCTCTTTTAGCAATATATTTTTGGAAAACTAGAGGTTGTATTACGGAAATAAAATCACTTTCTAAAAATTTTACACTTAGGATAGAAAATAAAAGAAAATGGCAAAATTTTATTAATACCATAGGAAACTGCGAAAATGGCAGATTTACAGTTTATGGTGCGTCTGAAGGTAGCAAACCAAGTCTAGCCGGGAAAGTGGAATATTCTATTAGCGACGAAAATCAAAGCTTTGAAGTAACTGATTCTAGTCAAGAAGTCTTGTATACATATAGTATTTCTTATAACGAGGAAAAACAGCTGGCAAGTGTTAATTTAAATTTTCCTAATGATTCAAAGATAGATGGAAATATGGTTGGAGGGGTAGTCGTATTAGTTTCATACAATCTTTTTAAAGGCAAATCCATGACTGAAACAGACAATAATTTGAAACAATTTTTTAATAATTTGGCTAGTTTGGGTCTGATATATGAGAATCGCTAAAACTATAACCACAATATTTATTTCCGTATTTTTATTGTTTTTATTTTCAAGACAAATATATGCAACCTGTCAAGGAGTTTTTTCATGTCAGTTAGACATTTGTTGCCCTAGTGGTCTTTGCCCTCCAGTTTGTACTGCTTACGATCATTATACAATACAGTGTAGTCACTTTCCTGACTCTGGTCATTGCGTTTCTGACAAAACTGATGAATGTATAGCCCATTCAAATCCTTATGATGTAGATTGGTATGTAGTTGTAGATAATTGTAGCTGGGATGCTGGTTGTATTCGAAACTGCAGTTGTGCAGCTAACACATGTGTAGGATACTTTTGTAGTGATGGTTGTGGAGGATGGTGTGCCGGGACTAAGAGTTGTGGAGGGTGCACTCCGAATTGCAGTTGTGCATCTGATACATGCGAAGGGGATACTTGTACCGATCCTGTTTGCGGGATTGAGTGTGAAGGAACAAAGAATTGTGAATGTGATTATTGGGGATGGCATGTTGGTGATTGTGGTGGATGTGCTTATGTTGATACTTGTTGTGCAGCCGATGAAAGGAATAGGTGGAGATGGAATACATGTTCAGGTTGGGAAGGAGAATGTAATCCTGATGAAACTTGCGTTGCTGATCCTGTCCCTACACTTATAGGAAGAATACACTATGATGCAAATCATAACCGATTATTTGAAGACGGTCCAGCTAATTTTGTAGAAGATCTTGACAATATACCACCAGATTGTACTGGCGTAACAAAGGAACTTAGAGGTCTTTTAATAAATTATTCAGGAGCCGGGAGTGGATCAATTGATCATCATACAGCCTGTAATAGTGGGGGAACAGCCCCTTATTATACAGCTATTCTTCCGGCATTGGGTACGTATACTCTAACTCTTACCCTTCCGGCAGGTTATGAATTAAGATCAATCGGAAGTACAGCAGCAACGGATGGTACATGTACTCTTTCATCTTTCGGAAGTACTGTAACCTGCAACCTAACACAAGAAATGCTTTATGATTTACATTTTTTAATTGACGATTATTGTACAGTATCTATTTCTCCAAGCGGAAATCCGTACGAAATGCCTTTTGGTAGTAGTCAAACTTTTACGGCTTTCCCAGCTGTTCATTTTGGATCTGTAGGGCAAGTTTCAATTAATTCTTCTAATGGACCCGTTTTGGATCCAGATAGTGTCGTAGATATTAACGCCCCATATCAAGGCATTTTTACAGCAACCGGTGCAATTGGTTCTTCTACAACCTTAACAGCCAACGTTTTTATGTCGGGTCAAGTAAGATGTTCCACGCAAACACCAATTGTTATTACAAACCCACCTGCCTGGTGGCAAGTAGATAATGCGGATGTGTTTTCTAAAGGAGATATCGATTCAGGGATTTACTTAACTTATTTTGATATACACGATGCTGGTGGATTTCCGGGAGTTCCTTTTGGGGCAAGTATAGGAATTGATGCTGATCTTATTTCCGATAAAAAATGGAATGCAATTGCTGATTACAATGGAAGTATTTATGATTATAGTTATTTTAAAGACAAAGTTGAATCAGAATATGCGAATTTTCCAACGCTGACAGGAAGTATTGATAATAATGCTTTGAGGAGTGGAGGATATCGATGGCCAGCTAGTGGTGAGTACTATTGGTATAAAGCAATGAATGGCTTAACGATTGATGGAAATACAGATATAGGAACCAATTGGTCAGCAAATAGAAAAGTAATTATATTTGTAGAAAGTGGCGATGTTGCTATATCTAGAAATGTAAATATAAATAAAGGTAAACAATTATTTATGGTTATTGCTGGAGATGATATAGCATTAGCGGGAAGTGTAGGACAATTGGATGGAGTTTATGTTACCGATAAAACTTTTCAGACAGGGTCGTATGCTCAAACTCCTCCAAACGATTTACAGTTAACAGTTAATGGTTCTATTGTAGGTTGGAATATCGGTCAAGGTGGAAGTGCGATTATATTACAAAGAGATATGGTGAATAATACTATACCAGCGGAAAAAATTATCTATAGTCCTGCACAAATTATGCAAATTCCCTCAGTTTTTGGTAAAAGTAGTATTCTTTGGAAAGAAGTAGCTCCATAAAGAAATGTTGCTGGCCTCAACTTTTTAAAATTTAAGTCAAGGCCAGCTTAAAGGCTCCATTTATCGTGGTGTGTAATATAATCCAATGTCAGGATCTGTGCAGTTCATTTTCTGCATCACTAGTTCCCGGACTTGTGCTGCCCAGATAAGTGGATCAGCCAAGGAAGGATTAACCAGCATCCAGTATTCCACTGCATATCCGGTAGGAATATATATGAGATTTCCTTTTTCTAGTGACCACAACCAGTCTTCGGTAACCAAAATACCATAACATCCACCGGATGCATCACCCACATTACCAATTGGAGGTACGGTAGCTTGATCACCTACTAAAATATAGTAGTAATCAGGAAGATCAACTCTCGTTCCCCACCAAATAGGGTATGGGTAATCTATTGTATATGAGTAAGTTTCTCCCAAATACCCCGGCCATCCCTGCGGATCTCCGAGTTGCGGATTTAATACCCAGATTGCCTCCGAAGGTTTAGATACAATAGGTAGAAAGACTTGGTGTAACATTTGAACGTCTTGTGCTTTGGTTTCGGTAACAAAAAAAACAGTAACCAGAGCTAACAAGATTATTAAGAATACAAACACCTTTTTCATTTTAGCCTCCTTTTGGCTAATTTTATTAGAAATTTTGAAATGTATTATGTGCGATTAGCTTGAATCGATACTACTATATTATAGGCTATGCTATTTGTATTAGTCAAATCGAAAGAATTATACCTGTTTACATTACCTTAACAATTTTGGACTTTACAGAGTAAAAAAAAGTATAATATGAGTATATGCGAAGCACATTATTGCTGGTTATTTTTGTGTCCACAGCTCTTATTTCGTTTGGATTGGGAACCAGACTATTAAAGGCTCAAGACTTGGTGATTAGTTCTACCCCCAAACCTGTAGTTTCACCCTCACCCGAAGGAACGGTTCTTCCGACAAGCGATATTACCCAACCAACTCAAGAAACTTTAGGACCTTTGGAAAAAATACTTGAAGAACAAAAATTAGGTCCAATATGGCCAAAAAATCCAATAAAATACGCAATAAGGGCTGCTATAGAATCGGGGGTTCCCGCCAATACGATCGTACTTCTACTGCTTCTTCCCGTTGTTGCAGCAATAATTGCAGCTGCCAGGCATTTAATAGGCCTAAGAGGTTTTGGTATATTTTTGCCCGCAGCTTTATCGGTTACATTTGTTGCAACAGGTCCTATTGTAGGAATAGGTCTATTTTTAATCATTATCTTAGTTTCAATTTTAATCAGATTTATATTAAGAAAAGTAAAGATTAAGCTTCAATATTTGCCCAGAATGGCGCTTTTATTACTTTTTGTTGTTTTTGCTGTTCTTGGTGTTTTATTTGCCGCACCCATCATAAGAAGACCGGAGTTGACGAATGTTTCGATTTTTGCAGTCCTTATACTGGTTTTACTTGCAGAGGATTTTACCCGGGTTCAGTTGGGAAAGAGCGCTAAAGTAGCTATTAATTTAACAACAGAAACACTAATATTATCTCTTGTTTCATATATGTTTCTTACACTTGAACCGCTGCAAAGATTTGCTCTTCTTAATCCCGAAATACTAATTCTGTCGGTTGCGGTTTTCGACTTCCTTTTGGGGAAATATGCGGGATTGCGATTCTTGGAATTTTGGAGATTCAGAAAACTCATCAACGGGTAAGAAAATATAAATATTTTATTAAATATATATTATGAAGGTTTCAAATATTTTAGGTTTAAATGCCAGAACTCAGCTTTTCGCTTATAAATATAATACAAGACGTGGTAAGAAAATTGCGGATTCCAAGCTTCAGACAGCTCGTGTTTTAAAAATAGTGAATGTTCCAACACCAGAAATATATAAAAAATTCAGAGATCCAAAGGATGTAATAAATTTCGATTGGGCAAGTCTGCCATCTTCCTTTGCTCTAAAGCCGTCACGGGGCTTGGGAGGCGAAGGAATAATAGTTATTAAAAAGCGTGCTTTTAAAAAAGATTCCAACAAAAAAGATTTAGAACCGGGTGTATGGCTGACAACTCAAAAAAATAGGGTAACGATTGATGATTTGAAACTCCATACCCTTGATATTTTAGAAGGTGCTTATTCAATGGGGAACGTTCCAGATGTTGCTTTTATTCAGGAATATATAGGACGTCATAAAGCTTTCAGAAAGTATGCATACAGAGGAACTCCTGATATTAGAGTTATTGTTTTTAACAAAATTCCTATCATGGCAATGTTAAGACTTCCCACCAAAGAATCCGGTGGAAGGGCAAATCTCCACCAGGGGGCAATAGGAGTAGGTGTTGATATAGCAACAGGAATAACCACTAAAGCAATTTGGCATGGAAAACAAATACATCTAAAACCTGGTACAAACAGGAAACTTCATGGAATAAAAATCCCAAATTGGACGCTTTGTTTGGAAACTGCAACAAGAGCTCAGATGGCTTCGGGCTTGGGTTTTTTGGGTGTCGATATTGTTCTTCATCCGGAAAAAGGTCCCATGGTTTTGGAGATGAATGCCCAACCGGGACTACAGATTCAACTTGCAAATATGGGGGGCTTAAAAAAGCGTTTGGAAAGGGTTGAAGATTTGGAAGTAAGAGATGCGGAACACGGGGTAAAAATTGCCAAAGCCCTATTTGCGGAAAGATTTGCCGATAGAGTTGCAGCCGAAGAAGGAATAAAGACCATCAAAGCAACGGAAATAGTTAAGGTTTTATCTTTTGACAAGAAAAAAGTTGACGTACAGGCTAAGATAGATACGGGTGCTTGGGGAACATCTATAGATAGGCAGCTGGCTAAAGATTTGGGGTTGTATAAAAAAGGAGAGGTTTTGTGGTATAAAAAGTCGATAAGTGCATTAGGATCTGAAAAAAGACCTGTTATAAATATTTCCTTTTGGCTTTCGGGAAGAAAAATTATAACAACAGCAACAATTGCCAATAGAGAAAATTTAACTTATAAAATGATAGTGGGAAGAAGCGACCTTATCGGTTTTTTGGTAGACCCCAAATTAACAGAAACGGAAGTTGTCTAATATTATGAAAAAAATACTTGTATTAAGCAGCGGTGGCAGTGAAAAAATGGTAATTTTCAAGAAAATGATGTCCGAAAGGTTATCCCAAAAAGATATTGAACTATCAACTTCGGGATATTTGGATATTTGGATTGATTTAGATAAAGAGAGGAAAGAGATAATAATAAAGGGCAAGAACATCAGGGAATACGACCTAATATACTTTAGAAGAGTTGGGTTATGTTATTCGGGTTTGGTGGGAGCAATCTCAGTTCTAGGGGATAATTTGGGAGTTAAATATATAGATAAAACTTGGCAACAGATAGGTCCCATGGGAGATAAACTGACCTCTTTGACAAAATTATTTTTTGCCGGTATTCCGATTCCTCATACAATTTATTTTTCCAATCCCAAAAGAATAAATAAATATGAATTGTTGAAAGAAAAACTGAGAGTTCCCTTTGTAGCAAAAGATCTTCAGTCGCAAAGAGGTAAGGGGGTTTTTCTGATAAAGAACGAATCGGATTTGGAAAAGTTGAAGAATTTGTATCCTGAAATGAGGACAAATCAATACATGTTCCAAGAATATGTGGAAAAAGATCACGAATACAGATTACTTGTCTTAGGCGAAAAAGTAGCAGTATGGGAAGAAAAAATTGCACAAAAAGAAAACGAATTTAGAAATAACGTTGCATTAGGAGCAAAAGAAGTGTTTTTCAAGAAAGAAGATTTACCCGGAAATTATGAAGAAATAGCAGTTAATGCTGTAAAAATATTAAAAATGCAAATTGCGGGGGTGGATTTGATGACCGAAAAAGGAACGAATAAGGCATATCTTTTGGAAGTTAACCGTGGGCCGGGTTTTACATATGATAATAAATTATCCCCAGAATTAGATGAATTAACCGAATATATGGCAAATAACATCAGCAATAAAAATGGAGAATAGGTTAGCTCTAGTTTTTTCAAGACCCACAACTTCCGACCCCTTATCCTTTATGGGAGAAAAAAGATGCGTCTACGAAGAACTTATGCAAAGACTGCAAAATAAAAATATATATCCTTTTATAACAACAACAAAAGTTTATTCCCAAAAAGGTGAGTTTAAGGGTTATTGGGATTATTCGAAAGGTGAGAAGGTAGAGTTCATAAACAAAAAAATAAAGGTAGATATTGTCTATGATCGCTCAGCAGGTCTTGATTTTCCGCAACATAAAGATGATTTAAGAGTTGTCGATAATAGGGAATTTAAAATATTGGCTTGGGATAAATGGCTTGTATATAAACAAATTGGCGAATTTATGCCTAAAACATATTTTATCTCCAATAATTTAAAATCTCTACTTTCTAAAATTAATAGCGATTTTGTCGTCATAAAACCAATAAACGGTTTAAAAGGTAAGGATTTATTCATAGGAAGTAAAAAGGATGCTATTTGTTATGATATGAATAAAGAAAAGTCGTATATAGTTTGCGAATTCATCGAAACCGTCAAAGGTATACCTGGGATTGTTGAAGGGCGTCATGATTTAAGGGTTGTGATTATAAATAATAAAATTGTTTGGTCCCATGTTCGAACACCACCAAATGGGGCATTTAAAGCCAATGTGGCACAAGGGGGAAAATTGGTTGAGGTAGAAGTTAAAGATTTACCGGAAAATATTATAAAAACAGCAATGAAAGTATCAGAAGTATTTTTTAAAGATTATGACAATCCGATTTACAGTTTGGATTTTGGATTAGATAATAAGGGAAAGGTTTTTATTTTTGAAATTAATGACCAGATAGGTTTTCCGAAACCTTTCATGAAGGCAAAAGATATATTTTTAGAAGAATTGGTGGAAAATTTTAAATCTAAACTTTAAACATTATGGTTGATATTATTCTTTTTACTGCCAATAGAGACGCGTATGCTCCCAGAAGGCTTAGTGAAGAATGCAAGAAACTGGGTAAAAAGATTTTGGTAGTTCATTATAGAGATCTTAAAACTGTGATTACCAAAGGGAGACAGTTAGAAATTTATGCTTCAGGTATACCACTTCCTGATACAAAAGGAGTTTTTTTAAGAGGTTTAGGTGAAGATCATGAGTATAACCCCCTTAAATATGCGGTACTTTTGTATTTTGCCAGAATGGGTACTAAAGTAATTAATTCTAGATCTTTTTATAGATGGCCCTCTCTGGATAAAACAATACAACAGTTGGAGATGCAAAAAGGGAAAATTCCTTTTATAGACAGTAAATTCTATGGATCTAAAGAAGTGGTAATAAAAGATTTAAGCGAATCCTTAGATTTTCCGGTCATTATTAAAGACTATGTGGGTAGTTGCGGAAATCAGGTTTTTAAAATTGAGAATAAAAACACTTTAAGAAAATTTTTAAACCCTTTTACTTTACGTCAAATAAAAACTCAACTTTTTCAAAGATTTCTTTCGGGTGGTGCGGACATAAGAGTAATCTATTTGGATGGTAAAGTTTCTGGAGCTATGAAAAGAATTGCCAAGAAAGGCTCTTTTTTAACAAATTATTCCCAGGGAGGAGATGTGGTTGAATTTGACCTAAAAGAAAACCCTGAAATTAAAGATATTGCTTTAAAAACTGCAAGCTATTTTATGTTAGATTACGCAGGTATAGATTTGATGCGGGACGAAAAAGGCAAATGGCTGGTACTGGAAATCAATAGAGCCTGCCAATTTAAAGGATTTGAGAAAGCCACTAAAATTAATGTAGCCAGAGAAATTACTAATTATTTAACCAAGTAATTTTATTTAATTTCGAAAGTAGCACCAGCTGCTTTTAATTTTTCGGAAGCTACTTTTACATCGTCTGCTTTTATATCTTTTAATATTCCGACGGGAACTGCTTCAGTCATATCTTTAGCCTCTTTTAATCCCCAGTTTTGATTAATTTCTCTTAAAGCTTTAATAACGGAAATTTTATTTGCTCCCGATGCTGTCATTATCAATGTTTGGGTGGCTGAACCTGATTGTTGTCCTTCTAAGGGTTGGCTTTCTACTAGAGCAACCTGTCCGGTTTGAGGAACTGGCGCTGCAGCAATAGCCGAAACTCCTAATTTTTCCTGTAAAGAATTAACCAAATCAGAAAGTTCCAAAACAGAAAGTTTTGAAATTTCTTCAACAAGTTTTTCAACTGATTTGGATGATTTTTCGGTTATTTTTTTATCATCTGCCATATTATTCACCACCTTTCGACTGACTTAATATAAAATAAAGTTTTTGTAAATTTCCCTGTAGAGTTGCAATAAGTCCATATAGAGGTGAACTGATTACTCCTATTGTTTGGGAGAATAGTATGTCTTTTGAAGGGAGCTTGGAAAGTTTCATTAAACTTTCTTTATCCTGCAGATTTCCTTCGATAACTCCGACTTTAAATTGAGGAATTTCAAATTCCTGTGCAAATTTAGCCAAAACCTGAAGAAAGGATATGGGATCATCGGGACTTATGATTATTGCGGTAGGACCAGATAAAATATGATCGCTTACAATTTCCTCTGGTAGTTTTGCTTCCTTGCCGGCTCTTTTTAAGAGGGTATTTTTTACAATCAGCATTTTGGCTCCGACAGTTTTTAATCTTTTTTTCAAATCCTGCTGGTGTTTTACTCCCAATCCCACAAAATCAACAAGTACAAACGAATTGGTACTTTTTATTTCAGCAGTTAAATTTTCTACGAATAATGGTTTTTCACTTTTTTTCATTTTTGTTTTATCTTTAATGCCTAATGCCCCAATAAAAAAGGCACCCGAGGTGCCCAATTAATAAATTAACTGTTCAATATCCTCGGCGCGGCTTATTTGTATGCACGCTTTCTCGGGAAACAATGCATATTATATTAGAATGTCTAAAGAGGGTCAAGCAATAAAATCATAATTTATTATGAGGTAATTAAAGGGAAATTTTTACGGAAGGTCCCATTGTAGCTTTCATATAAGCTCTTACAATTTGATTTTTACCGATTTGCGAAAAAATTTCATCTACATTTTCAATTAATTCTTCTTCCTTTTGACTTACTTTTCCAATAACAGTATGAATAATTGGGGCTTCTTTTTCAGTCTTTAAGGATGTCGTATTAGAAGCGAAATTTTTAGCATCGCTTTTATTTTTTATAATAGTTTGATTTTTGGGGTTTGGCATCATGCCTTTTGGTCCCAATATTTTTGCAAAAGGAATTAATTTGGGCATCATGTCAGGAGTTGCTAAAAGAATATCAAAATCAATTTTTCCGTTTTTTTCCTGAGATATTTTTTGAAGTTTTTTTATTGTTTCGTCATCAGCTATTTCTATTTTTTTAGTCTTAGCGGCCATAAAAGGCAAGTTTACGTTGGCGGATAAACCTGTTTTTTTAACCACCAAATGAAGTTCAATACTACCGTCAAATTTTGAATAGGAAGTTTCTTTAACTAATTTTATTGCTTCATTAAGCGAATAAAATTTAGCTTTGTCTATTTTATTTTTTGCATCGATGTATTTTTTGCTTCTTTTCTTTTCTTTTTTTTCTTTGGATTTTTTAACCGATTCGATTGCAATTTTTTCTTGGGGAAGTGTTTCTGTTTCGATTGCAACAATTTTTTGACCTCCTTTAAGGCCTGAAATATGAACCTTTTTGGCCTTTTCTTCTTTTGCGGCTTTTTTTAATTGTTTTTCTTTGTATTTTTCTTCACCAGATTTTATATCTTCCGATAGTGAGATAAATGCTGTTTTTGTTTTACCCATAATTTATTTACTCCTGAATTTTTACTCCCATGCTTCTTGCGGTTCCTTCCACAATTCTTTTTGCGGATTCTAAATCTTCGGTATTCAAATCATCCATTTTTTCTTTTGCAATTTTTTCCACCTGCTCTTTATTAAGAGTTCCAGCAATGTCTCTTGGTGTGGTTCCTGAGCCTTTTTCCAAACCTAAAGTCTTTTTGATCATTTCAGCTACAGGTGCCTTTTTAATTACGAAAGCAAATGTTCTGTCTTCATAGATTGTTATAACAGCCGGAACAATTTGACCTTTCATAGAGCTTGTCTTTTCGTTATATGCTTTAACAAAATCCATAATAGCAACTCCATGCTGACCCAAGGCAGGTCCCAAAGGCGGTGCGGGTGTTGCTTCACCGGCAGGAAGGTTTACTTTTACGATAGTTTTTATTTTCTTAGCCATAGAATAAAGAATAAATTAGACCTTTTGTATTTGCAGAAGGTCAAGTTCAACTGGGGTTTCTCTTCCGAAAATAGAAACCAAAACTTTTACTTTACCTTTTTCTTCATCAAGCTCATTAATGCTTCCCAGAAAATCGGTAAAGGGTCCGTCTGTAATTTTGACTGCCTCTCCCAAAGAGAATCTTGTTTTAAATCTCTTGGCTGGAGTAGATATAAATTTAAGGATATTATCCACTTCACTTTCCGAAAGCGGAGTAGGCTTATTGCCGGCTCCTACAAACCCTGTTATACCCGGAGTAGTTCGAACAGTTAGCCAGCTGGCGTCATCAAGTATCATTTTTATCAATAAATATCCCGGAAATATTTTTTCCTTTACATTGGCTTTTTTACCGCTTCTAATGATAACCCTGTCTTGTGTCGGAACCATGAGTTCAAAAACATTCTTTTCAAAACCCATTGTTTCCACTCTTTGGCGAAGTGTCTCTGATACTCTTGCCTCATGACCGCTCATGGTATGGACAACATACCATTTGGCTTTAGGGTCTTCAGTCTTATTGATAATGATATGACCCGGAATCTTTTTTCTTCCGGTGCCTCTTTCGTCTACGGATTCTTGAATAGGATCATTCATGTTATCTTGATATTATTTTTTCCAAAAATTTCGTAAAGATTAAATCTAAGCCTCCTACATAAACTGCAATTATGCCTGAAAAAATAAACACTATTAGAGTAAGTTTTATTACATCCTCTTTCTTAGGCCAGGTTATTTTTGAAAGCTCAGTGCGAACATCTTTAAAATATTGGATAATCTTGTTCACAGAATGGAATTTTAGCAAAAATATTCTCATTCTACAATTGCCATCTGTGTTATAATTTCGAAAATGACGATAGAAGCACTAAGGAAGCGAATATCCGATCGTTTAAAAGAGCTGGGAAAATCCAAAACTTATCCCGGTATGTCTGCTGATATAAATCTGGTGGCAAGCATATTAATACCGGAAGATGCAACAAAAAATGTCGAAACGATTTCAAATTATGAGATTAGCGAAGGAACTGCCCAAGATGCTCTGGAAAGATTATTGAGGATACGAAATCTGGGTCAGATAGCGGAAGTAATCAATCGAAAATATGGTAATTACAATACAACTAAAGAAGAAGTAGATAACATTAGTCTATTAACAGACCGTTTAAAAAATCTTCAAAACCCAAAAAAGTAATTCCCTTTTTTTATACAAGTTAAAAATCTTGAGGTTTAATACTTTCTCTTTCTTTCCAGCTCGTGTATGAACTTAAGGCGGTATTTTTTCTCTTTTCTTTCCTCTGCCTTTGATTTGAATTGGCTTCGCTCCCGTGCCTCGGGGATTATTCCAGCATCAAGAACTTTCTTCCTGAAACGAGCAATAAGTTTGTCTTCGGATTCGCCTTTGTTTTTCTTGACGACTACCATATAATATCGCCTCCTTCCAAAAATTGATTATAAATTTAATCATATTTAGAACACCTCAAGCCCTATTCTACCAGATATATAAAATTTGTTAAAGAATTAAGCACAGTTATATTTTTACTTTTGACAAAACAGATTTTTATTTATATTCTTGGAAAGATTTTGTAAGGCATATGGCAAAAGAAATTCCAAGCGATATCAACCTAGATACTTATGGGGTTTATGATATTGAAAAGTTTTTAAAACAGGTGGTTTTAAAGGATACCCAGCAATTTAGGGAGGATAGACTTCAGAGAAAAAATCAGATAAATGAAGTATTAACATTGGTTTGGGGTGAAGAAACCAAGAAGCCTTTTTTTATATCTCCTTCTACCGCTGCAAGATGTTTAAAAATAGTTGGATTCGAAGCATTAGGATACAAACCGGCTCCAGCAATCTTTAAACGGGAATTACAATACATAATAGGTACTGGTGCTCACTGGATGTTGCTTAAAAAGTTATCACCCTATGGATTACACGAGCATACGTTTCAGACAGATATTCCAGGAGTGTCGGGAAGAATGGATTTCTTGTTTCAGAATCCGATAACGGAAAAATGGCAAGTTATAGACTTGAAGTTTGTCGGTAGTTTTGTTTTTAAAACCATAACGAGGGAGGGATTAACCCCCGAACTTAAAATAAATAAAAAAAATTGTAATCCCAGTCCTGAGGCAAAAAAACAGATCCTTCTTTATATGTGGGCGCAAGACCAAGTGGGACTGGATATAGCTTGTGGAAATGTCATTTATATAAATAGGGATTCAGGAGAAATGAAACAATGCATTATCCCTTGGGGTGCAAGAGAGAAGTTTGATATAAATCAGTTTATAGAAAAAATAAAAATTGCAAAAGAAGCTATAAATAAAGGCGAACTTCCTCAAGCTTCAGTTGAATCCCCCTATATTTGTAAAAGTCCTTGTCCTCATTTAGTGGACTGCGATGATGGAAAAATTATTGCCGGAGGAAAATTTAGAAAAGAATCTAAAAGAAGACCAAAATGGGTTTATAAAAAGGTCAAAGAGGAGAAAAAAGAGTATGAAATTAAAATGCAAAATCTGGGTATTACCCAAGCTCGACTTATCCCCGAAGAACTGTTTGAAAATGATTTTGAGTCAACTATTAGTAGAAATATTCAGGAAGCAACAGGGGGATTAGCTTTACCAAGAATAGGAAAGGATTTATATAAAAGTCAAAAAGCGGGTGAGATGCAAGGACAGGGTATAACAAAATTACAGAAAGAAATAAAACAGGAAAAAACAATTTATATCAGAGGTGATATAGAACTTCAGGACAAAACATGTAAATGCGGTAAGAATTTAATTCAATCTGTAAGATTAGTAAAGACTTATAAAAACGGTAAATACTTACTAAGTATTGATGAACAGTGCCCAAGAGACGGATTAATTAAGCATTATGAACCAGTTGTGGATCACGATCAGTACATTGGGTAAGATTAGGTCAAACTCTATATCGGTTTTATGGAGCTGGTAGAACTTTAATTATTTTAGTGAGAATATTATTAGTTTCATCGCTTTCTATTACTTCATTATCAGTATCTACTTTTACTTTTGTTTCATAAGAATTTGAATAACCCCCGTATTTATATGTGTTGCAGTAAACAATTACTCCGCCATGAGCTACCAAACTATCTATCTTTTCTCTACAGCCCATGGCAGCCGATGCTGCCCACCATTCCCACCAAAAACCTCCTGCAGCTTTATTTCCTTTATTGTATATACCTATTTTAACTGTAAATGATTGATTTTGTATTGGATCAGTAGGTGTAATGGTATATTCGCTTACATAAAGATCAGCCATAGGTGATGCTGTGGGAGTTGGAGTAGGAGTCTGTGTTGGCGTTGGTGTAGGGGTTGGTGTGGGTGTTTTTGATTTTGGTGTTGCAGAACCTGAAGGGGTGGGCGATTCACTTGGGGTGGGCGATTCAATTACAGGGGTAGGAGAAGGAGAAACTTCAGGTTGGGTTTTTCTGGTCCCCATAAAATATGCGCCTGCAGCAACCATTACTATCAAAAGAGAAATTATTATATAGACAATGGATTTGTTGTCGCTTGCTTTTTTATCGTTATTCGAAGAAGCATTATCGGGGGCGGGGGTATTATTCTCGTTATCCATGTTCCGAAACCATTCTATCACACCATTTCAAGTCATTGTTTTATTTTGATAACAATGAAAGAAATATTATTACGGATAATGTAAAAAAAGCCAGCCAACTAGTTGTATATCCAATTAATTTGATAGCTGATTTTGTGTTTTTGTGTTCCCAAAAAAGAAGAAAAGCATATCCACCGAAAATAAGTGTGCAGATAATAGCGGAGACTACAAAAAGCATCAAAAAAAGTGCAGGACCCAAAAATATCGGCACAGGTCCAAACCATTTTGAGCCATGTAAAAAAACATTGGAAATAATAAAGCAATAAAAAGTAATACCTACAGCTTGTAAAAATGAAATAAAACCTAAAGAAAGTTTTTTCATTATTTAATGCTATTATAGCAGAAAGTGGCTTCAGTAAATATACTTCTTATTCAAAAAATCTCATTTTGCAGTATGATATATAGAAATTTATGGAGAGAATTAATGAATCCAGAGTACAACTAACGGATTTTGAGAAAGTTTTGTGTGAAAAGATTCAAGACAATGATATTGATGGAATGACTATAAAAGAATTTAGCCGTTTGTCACCTTTAAGTTCTGAAGAGCAGTTGGTTTTAGTTGAGATTGCTCAAGATGGCTATAGGGCTGAAGCCAAACAGATCAGATTAAATGGCAATGGTACTGGTGAAGAAAAGAAGATATTAAAAGAAATAATAGAGGAAGGGAAAAATGCTAGAGATAAGCTTGAGACAACTAATTTAAGATTGGTAGTTAGTGTTGCCAGAAAATACAAAAATAAAGGTATTCCCTTTCCTGATTTGTTGCAAGTGGGAAGACAGGGATTTACCTCGGCTATTATGAAATTTGATTCCAGTAAGAATTGTGAATTTTCTACATATGCTACGTGGTGGATTCGTCAGGCAATAGGTCACGAGTTGGAAGATCATGCTAGAACAATAAGAGTCTCATCGCAATTTCATTTTAAACTTAGAAAATTTGCCAGGTTGCGACAAGAGTTGGGGAGAGACCCTACGGTTAAGGAAATTATAGAAAATTTGAAATTAAAAGAAAAGGAAGCAATCTTGGTCATTCAGACAATGCATCAGGTTATTTACCTTTCTTTGTTAGAGGAAGACGAAGGAAGATCGGGTAATAGATATCACAGTGAAACACAAAGACCAACAGAAGATAAAGCTTTATCAAATATTATAAGAGAATATCAGAAAAATTTTTTATTCAGTTTACCGTTTAGAGAGATGAAAGCTTGGGAATTGACAGAAATTAGCGGTTTAAGTTATAAAGATACAGGTAAAATAATGGAAGTTTGTGGATCGCGCGTGTGGGAGCTAAAGGAGCAGACAAAAAACAGACTAAAGAAAATGAATATTAAAATTGATGAATTGATATAGATTTGCTTATACCTTCATCTGGTTGGCAGGGGTGGAGGGATTCGAACCCCCAGTCCTCGCTTTGGAGGCGAGTGGTTTGCCGTTAACCAACACCCCTAAATTAAATCAATTCAGCTAAAGTTGTGTATAACGCTCTTACCATTCTTGCTGTATCTGCTGAATAGTAACATATTCTAACACAGCCTTGATAACTTTTTCTAATTTTCTTATGTGTATGTGGTTTAAGATAACTTTTGTTGAATTGATAATCGAAGATCATTTTAGTATTTTTAATCCAGCTTTGATTAAATTAAGACTTATAGTATAATATGCGCAGGGAAAAGACCTTTATCGCACATAAAAAATTTGAGTATTAAGGAGGCACAATATGCCAAAGACTAAGGTGTCAAAAGCGTACCCCATGGGGGGAATAACTCCGCAGTCAATAATCGGAGCAATAAATAACTGGTGTGGTGAGGAAAATACAACACCAGAATCAATTCATCATGTAGAGGTCAAGCCGACAGTCGGTATCCCCAACGAAATCATGGGCGTTACAATCGTTCAAGACCCGGGTGCGATACCAAATACGATACATGTAAAGGCAAATTAATTTCTCATCGAAATAACATTCAGGTTCTTTTTCCCTAAAAGAGGGGGATAAAAATCATATCATCGATTTTCTTTATCCCCCTCAGCAATTTCTTCATTAGTATGAATATACTTTTAAGTACAGGGAATTCAATTTATTTTCGAAGATTAAAAAATTACTTTAATTTGGTTGTTTCCTTGTGGGTAGTGTATTTTTTACAATTCTTACAGAATTTATTAATTGTAAGTTTTCCTTCCATATTAATCTTATTACGTTCGGTTACGTAATTTTGGCTTTTGCAGACACTGCATATAAGCCCAACGATTTCTCTTGCTCCTTTTTTTGCCATAGATAAGTATTCTACAGAATTATTCTTTCTTAAACAATAATAGGAGCCGAGGATGGGAATTGAACCCATGACCTTGCCCTTACCAAGGGCACGCTCTACCGACTGAGCTACCTCGGCCTGAAAACTAAAATGAATTATATCAGAACTTGATATACTTAGGGAAAATGAAGTTTAAGAGATTGTATTTGCTAATTTTTTTTATAACACTTCTGGTTATTAATTTATTACTTTATTTTGGATATAAAATCGTTAGAAATAATTTGCTTTCGGATATTAAAACTCCAAATTTAAATCAATTAATATCAAACTCGTCAAATCCAAAAATACCTACAACCAGGATTATTTTAGCTGGAGATGTAATGCTGGGACGAACAGTAATGACTAAGTCTTTAAGCTTAGAAGATTTATCGTATCCCTTTAGGAAAGTTGCGGACAAATTAAAAGATGGGGATATAGTTTTTATAAATCTGGAAAGTCCTATAGTTTATAATTGTCCTAAAATAGAGACAGGATTTATATTTTGTGCCTCTCCCGAAATGCTTAATGGTTTATCCCTGGCAGGTGTCGATATCGTAACATTAGCCAATAACCATATAGATAATTTTGGTCAGGTAGGAATAGATGATACAAAAAAATATTTAAAAGAAGTGGGGATAGAATGGACCGATGAAACAAATCTGGTAATAAAGAATATAAATAATACTAAATTTGGCTTTTTGGGTTTGAATTTTACATTTAAAATTCCAACAGAAAAGGAACTTAATATAATTAAGGAATCCAAAGATAATGTCGATGTCTTAATTTTGGGAATTCATTGGGGTGTGGAATATAGCTTAAATCCTACTGTTAACCAGAAAGCTTGGGCTAAAAGTTTTATAGAAAGCGGTGCGGATGTTGTTGTTGGACATCACCCTCATTGGGTACAAGAAAGTGGATATATAGAAGGTAAACCTGTTTATTATTCTTTAGGCAATTTTGTATTTGATCAGATGTGGAGTGAGGAAACCAAAAAGGGAGTTGTCGTTGAACTCTCTTTTATGGGGAAAGAATTAACAGATCAACAAGTTAAAAATGTTTATATGTCCTCGTGGGCTCAACCGGAATTCGTAAAGTAGGAAAGTTATTAGACTTAAATCTGTAAAAAAAGTATAATATTACAGATTTTAGCCTCCCTAGCTCAATGGTAGAGCGACGGTTTTGTAAACCGCTGATAACAGTTCGATTCTGTTGGGGGGCTCAGGAATAAATAATATATATGCTGGGATGGCGGAGTGGACAATCGCAACAGTCTGTAAAACTGTCGCCCGAACGGGCTTCGTAGGTTCGAATCCTACTCCCAGCACAATAATATAAAAACTCTTGAACTCTTCATATATTTTTTAAAATTCTAGAAGTAAAAACCTTTTTAACGAAAGACCCCGCTTGTGGGTTTCTGGATGAATTTTTCCCCGGACGAATATCCAGGTGGGTGAGCTCACCACATCCTGCGACGCAGGAAGGGAATTTGCTCTCCCGAAATTTAGCTTTCGGTGAGGAAAAAGCTTCCCCGGAACTTCCCCCTAAGCAGGGTCACTTATATTGTAGCAAAAAAGTCAATAGTGTTAAAGGCAATTTATAATCTATATAACAAGATTTCCTGGAGCTAAAATTGACATAAGGAACTGAAGAATAGGAGAAATAATAAGAGAGATAGGCGATACTCCTCCAATGGTTGGGAAAATAAGAAAAAAAAGAATAATTATCCCGTATCTTCTTAAGAAAAGGTCTGCCTGACGGGCATCTTTATCAGGAAGTAAACCCAATAGAATTTTTCCGCCGTCAAGAGGATGGATGGGAATTAAATTAAAAACTGCCAATACGATATTTAATAGAATTATGGAGTAAAAAAATCCAGCCAATACGTAAAAAGGAGAAAATGGATTACTGAAAATTCTTAAAAAAACACTAGAAATTATAGCAAGCACGATATTTGCTCCAGGACCTGCCAGGGAAATTATGGCACCGTCTTTTTTGGGATTCTTAAGGTTAAAGGGGTCAATTACTACCGGTTTTGCCCAACCAAAAGGTATTATTCCCGGATTTTGCGTTATTGCCCTCAATATTACAAGAAAGAAAAGAAGTGTTGTTCCTATGGGGTCGTAATGCTTAAGAGGATTAAGAGAGAGTCTTCCGTCGAGTCTTGCGGTAGGATCACCCAGCTTATCCGCTGCCCAAGCATGAGCCGTTTCGTGGATGGTTATTGCTATAACAAATGCCAATATCAGAAAAATTAAGTTGAACATACGATTATACTTTCAAATGTATTTTGATAAAATGTATGTTTATTAGTATAATAGGCGTTAACCAAAAACTCAAAACGTAAAAGTTATATACGTATGAGTTTTAATTTTTTTATCATGTCATATATTTGTCAAATTTGCGGAAAAAAAACAGTAGCGGGAGTGAGTCAAAGGCATAGAAGAGGTGTCGCGGGAAAACGTTGGATTAAAAGAGCACAGGCAACAAAGAGGTTATTTAAACCAAATCTTCAAAAAATGACATTGATAGTTGATGGAGAGAAAAAGCAGATGAGAATTTGTACAAA
>DATEXQ010000055.1:0-5516 GCA_035256745.1 Patescibacteria group bacterium | reverse complement strand
CCACAATGTTTGGTTTGATGTCTATATGGTTTTTTATAAAATACATAGATAAAGAAAAAAGCTTTCATTTATTTTTCTCTGCTTTTTGGTTTTCTTTATCTCTTCTTATAAAACCCTTTATGATATTTTACTCTCTGCCTTTAATTTATCTTTTACTTGATAAATATTCAGCAGATGGTCTTATGAAAAACGGTAAGTTACTTGTTAAACTTACCCTTTATTTTGCAATTATGGTTATCCCTTTTCTTTTATGGAGGGTTTGGATAAATCAATATCCGGAAGGAATTCCTTTTTTCGAATGGGCTTTTAACGGAGACAATATAAGATTTAGACCTGCTTTTTGGAGATGGATTTTTGGCGAAAGATTGGGAATTTTGATTTTGGGTATTTGGGGAATTTTTCCTTTTTTGGTCGGAATAGTATCAAAAGCCAAAAAATACTTTGTACAATTTTTCTTTTTAAGCCAAGTTTTATTTATGTCTGTCGTAGCAACGGCAAGTGTAAAACATGATTATTATCAGATTTTTATAATACCTTCAGTTGCTCTAGCCTTAGCTCAAGGAGTTGTATTTTTAATAAATTCCAAACAAATAAATCAATGGATAGTAAGATCTATTCTGGTATTTTCTACAATACTTATGATGGGTTTGGGTTTCTATCAAGTAAAAGAATACTATAAAATTAATCATCCGGAAATTATTGCAGCAGGTGATGCAGTTAAAAGATTAACTCCAAAAGACGCCAGAATTATTGCTTCTTATAACGGAGACACTGCCTTTCTTTATCAAATGGATCGTTATGGTTGGCCGGCTGTTGAAGATTCTTTTGACAACATTATAAAAAGGGGAGCAGATTACTATGTTTCTGTAATTTTAAATGATGCCGACACAAAATATATTTTAAGTAAGTATCAGATAGTAGAAAAAACCGACAGTTATGTTATTGCGGACTTGCATAAACCTATAAAGAAATGAAAATACTGATGCTTACACCCTATCTTCCGTATCCTCCTTCTGAGGGAGGGCAGGTACGTTCATATAAATTGATAAAACTCTTATCAAAGAAACATGAAATTACATTGGTATGTTTTTCAAGACAGCATAATACCAAAAATCAAATTAATCATATGCGAAAATTTTGCAGGAAAGTATTGGTAATAGAAAGAGGTAAAACATGGACTTTGTCAAATATATTAAGAACAGGTTTTTCTGTATATCCATTCTTGGTTTCTATTTATTATTCACCCAAAATAAAACAAATTTTACAATCTGAACTGGATAACGGACATTACGATTTGATTCATGCTGAGATGTCTTATACGTTGCCGTACTTACCTAAACACAATCTTCCTGTGATATTGGTGGAACAAACGATAATGTCGAGAATTTTTGGTCATCAGGCAAAAACTGATAAAAGATTGTGGTTTAGGCCTTTTATGTGGATCGATATCATGAAGATGCGCTATTGGGAAAAATATTTTTGGAAGAAAGTTAATCGTGTCGTTACGGTTTCGGAAGAGGACGCAAAAGTGGTAAGGAGTATTATGCCTGGTTTAAGGGTAGATGTTGTACCGAATGGAGTAGGTGAAGATGTTAGTAATTTACCAAGGACCCTTCATTATAATATGGAGATTTTATATATGGGGAATTACAAATGGATTCAGAACTGGGAGGCAGCAGAACTTCTAGCAAAGAAGGTGTACCCCTTGATTAAGGAGCAGATATCCTCTGTCAGACTTGTAATTGCGGGACAGGCTCCTACAAAAGATGTTCTTGCGCTTCAAAGCAATAAATTGGATATTAAAATTCTTGGACTAGCTGAAGATGATTTTAAAGGGGTTGTTGATGCATATCTAAATGCCGGACTTTTCGTTGCCCCGATGTATGCACCCGGAGGTACTCGATTAAAAATACTTGCTGCAATGGCTTCGATGGTTCCTGTAGTTACTACTTCAATCGGAGCGGAAGGATATGGTGCTGTAAACGGTGAATCGATTTTAATAGGAAATACATCAAAGGAACTTGCCGATATTGCAGTCAAAGTCTTAAAGGATAAGAATCTATATAAGAAAATTGCATATAATGCGCGAGATTTAGTCGACAAAAAATTCTCATGGGAGCCGATAGCCGAGAAGCTAGAAAAAATATATGAAGAGATTGTCCATCATAATTCTTAATTACAACACCAGAGAGTTTCTTAAAGAATGTCTCCTTTCGTTAAGGAAAGTGGCTGACGAGGTAGATTTTGAAATTATAGTTTCCGATAACGGATCTTCAGATGACAGTGTCGAAATGCTTAAAAAAGAGTTTCCTGATATTTTACTAATTGAAAATAAAAAGAATTTGGGTTTTGCAGCCGGAAATAATACTACAAGAAAATTTGTTAGAGGTGAATATATTTTATTTCTAAATTCAGACACAGTAATGAATAGAGAAACCTTAAAGGAAACCATTAAATATATGGATGAGCACGAAGATGTTGGTGCAATGACCTGTAAGATTGAACTTCCTGAGGGTAAATTGGATAAAGATGCAAGGAGAGCTTTTATAACTCCATGGATTGGGTTGGTTCATCTTTTTTTAAAGCTTGATAGAATTTTTCCTGAATCAAAATATTTTTCAAAATACTGGTATGGTTTTATATCTCCTGATATTGAACACGAAACCGACGTTCTGCAAGGTGCCTTTCTTTTAACCAGAAAAAAGATATTGGAGAGTATCGACTGGTTTGACGAAGATTATTTTCTGGATGGAGAAGACATAGATCTTTGCTGGCGAATAAAAGAAAGAGATTGGAAAATTATTTATTATCCTAAAGTCTCAATCGTACATATTAAAGGAGCCTCAAAAGGGAAAATTGAAAGTAGATTAAAAGAAAAAGTTCCCTTAAAAGAGCGTTTGAAATACAGGATGGCAGGAGTTGATTCTATGGAAATATTTTATAGAAAAAGGTTGTGGAATAAGTATCCTTTAATTTTAAATTTAGTTGTTGTGGTCGGAATAAAAACAATGAAAGCAATTAGATTTATTAAAACAGTTCTTTTAGGTTAAATCTATGAAAATAGTTATCGATGCAAGACTTTATGGTTTGGAAAATGCAGGGCTGGGTAGATATGTAATTAATCTTGTTAAAGAATTGTCTAAAATCGATAAGGAAAATAATTACGTAATTTTTTTGCGAAAAAAGTACTTTAACGAACTAGAACTTCCTGATAATTGGAAAAAAGTTTTAACCGATTTCAGACACTACGGTTTTTTGGAACAGGCACTTCTTCCCCTTTATATTTACAAAGAAAAACCAAATATTGTTCATTTTCCCCATTTTAATGTTCCGCTTTTTTATTTTGGAAATTATATTGTAACTATACATGATCTTTTGATGCACTCTTTTAAAGGGATTGAAGTAACTACAAGAAATAGGTGTTTTTATCTTTTAAAAAGGTTTGGTTATAAAATCGTGTTTTGGGCAGCTGTGAAATTATCGAAAAAAATTCTGGTTCCAAGCAATGTGGTGAAAAAAGAATTGATAGATTATTACAAAGTGCATTCAAATAAAGTCGAAGTTACCCATGAAGGATTAGATGAAGAGTTTATCGATTCTAAATTACTAGACGAAGAATTATTAAACGAATTAAATATAAAAAAGCCTTATCTTATTTATGTGGGAAATGCCTATCCCCATAAAAATTTGGATAAAGCAATTGATGCTGTAAAAGATTTCAATAATGATGAAAAGAAGAATTTAACCTTTTTAATTATTTCTTCAAGGAATGTATTTGTTCAAAGATTGAAAGAAAAAGTAGTGAAAACAAATTCTAGTTCTTTTGTAAAAATATTGGGATTTATTACTGATAATAAATTGGGAATAATCTATAAAAATTCCCTGGCTTTTATTTACCCCTCTTTATCCGAAGGATTTGGTTTACAAGGATTGGAGGCTATCTCTTCGGGTACATTAGTACTGGCTTCAAATATCCCGGTTTTTAAAGAAATATATGATGGTCATGTTTTATATTTTGACCCAGCGAGTGTAGATTCAATCAAAAATAGTATTAAAGAAGCCTTTAATATAGATGCGGAGAAACGGAAACAGATTATTAAAGAAGGCAAAAGTTTTATTAAAAGATACTCTTGGGATAAAATGGCACGAGAAACATTAACTGAATATGAAAATTGCACTCGTTTATGATCGCGTCAACAAATGGGGTGGAGCAGAAAGAGTGCTTTTGGTTCTTCACGAACTTTTTCCCGATGCACCTCTTTTTACATCTCTTTATGATGAAAATAAAGCACAATGGGCAAAAGTTTTTCCTTCGGTAATACCTTCTTTTTTACAGAAACTTCCGAAAGTTAAATCGCATCACGAATGGTTGGCGATATTAATGCCTTTTGCTTTTGAAAGTATTAATTTAAAAAAGTTTGATCTAGTGATATCGGTTACCAGCGAGGCAGCAAAGGGAATAATAACAAGACCGGGCACTAAGCACATTTGTTATTGTTTAACCCCCACGCGTTATCTTTGGAGTCACCACAAAGACTACTTCAAAAAAAAATTCTTTAAAACTATATCAAAGATACCTGTTTTTTATTTGAAAAAATGGGACAAGATAGTAGCACAAAGACCTGACGTAATAGTAGCGATATCAACAGCGGTACAAAATAGAATAAAAAGATACTATGAAAGGGAATCTGTTATAATTTTTCCACCTGTTGATATTTCCAGGTTTTATTCCCCTGAAAGTTTACTACCGTATCGGGATAAAAAGTATTTTTTGATTGTTTCCAGGCTTGTACCTTATAAAAAAGTGGATTTGGCGATTAAGGCTTTTAACAAACTAGGATACCCCTTGATAATTGTCGGAACAGGTAGCGAAGAAAAGAAACTAAAGAAATTGGCAAAAAGAAATATAATTTTTAAAAGTTTGGTTTCCGAAGAGGAACTACCCTCTTTATATAAAAAGGCAAGGTGTTTTATAATGCCTCAAGAAGAGGATTTTGGAATAGCCTGTGTTGAGGCGCAGGCATCGGGAGTTCCTGTAATTGCATACAAAAGGGGAGGAGTAATAGATACAGTGATCGATGGAAAAACAGGATTATTTTTTGACTTCCCTACAGTTGACAGTATAGTTGACGCCGTGAAAAGATTTGATAGAATGAGATTTAAGACCGAAAATTTAATTGATAATGCAAAAAGATTTTCAAAAGAGAGATTTAAGAAGGAGATTCAAAATTTATTAAAATGAAAGTTGTAATTTTTTGTGGAGGACATGGAACTAGGTTGTGGCCAATTAGTAGGAAATCTTTTCCTAAACCATTTGTACAAATAATTAAAGGCAAATCATTTCTTCAAATTACTTACGAGAGATACAGGAAGATATTTAAACCAGAAGACATTTTTATTTCAACCGAGGATCTTTATGTTCCTTTTGTTTTAAAACAAATTCCATCAGTTCCCAAGAAAAATATTATATGTGAACCTGAAAGGAAAGACACTTTGGCAGCGATAGGATTATCATT
>DATEXQ010000054.1:0-9682 GCA_035256745.1 Patescibacteria group bacterium | reverse complement strand
GGTTTGAGTATAAAAAATAAAGCTGTTGTTTCAAAAGCAGCAAAAATTAAATTTAATGCCTTACTCGATAAATCCCGGGTCAGCCAATATTTAAAATAACTCACCGGTTTTATTAAATAATTGCTTAAATCACCATTGGCCACTTCTCCTGCTACATCTACTGCTCTTGCCGAAAGAACAAATGCTCTAATAATTAAAAGTCCAAATACATAAGTTAATATTCTTGTCTTATCATACCCAAATATAACCTTGCCTTGAGCGGAAAATACAGTATCCCAAAGGAAAAAAACCAAAAACAATTGAGTAACATTTCTTACTCTCCACATAATAAAATTTACTCTGTAGGCAAATTCCTGCTGGAAGGAAATTTTGAAGACCGAAAGATATTTCTTCATTTTTTAGTTTTTAATTCCCCTTTAAAAACTCGTCTTATTACATCTTCTATTGGTTCTTCTTCAATATTTAAGTCAGCTATGGGATAGTTTTGTAAAAGTTCCGCTGCAGCCAATGTTGAAGTTTCCCTCGGCACTGAAATTGTGACTTCAGGTATATCAATCTTTTTTATTTTCCCGATTGACTCCAACTTCTTGATATCAATCTCTTTGGAAAAATAAATCTTAATTATTTTATTTTTTGCAAAACTATTTACCAATTCCGCAATTTTTCCATCAAAAAGGATTTGACCTTTATCTATAACTATTACTCTTTTGGCAAGTTGGGAAACATCATCCATATTGTGAGAAGTCAGAAGAATTGTGGCTCCATTTTTTCTATTGAAATCAGACATAAAATCCCTTATTTTTTTCTGGGCAATAATATCCAAACCGATTGTAGGCTCATCCAGAAACATGACTTTAGGCTGATGAAGAAGGGATGCTACCAATTCCAATCTCATTCTTTGTCCTAAAGACAACCTCCTGACTTGAATATTTAATAAATTCTCAACTTCCAAAAGATCCACCAGTTCCTGTAAAGAGTCTTTATATTTTTTTTCAGGAATTTCATATATCGCTTTATTAAGTTCAAAAGTTTCTATTGCTGGCAAATCCCACCATAGTTGGTTTTTTTGACCCATAACTAAAGATATTTGTTTCAAAAATTCAGGATTTCTCTCCCAAGGATCAAATCCCAACACTTGGGTAAAACCTTCAGAAGAAAAAAGAAGACCCGATAGAATTTTTAGAGTTGTCGTTTTACCTGCACCATTAGGGCCTATAAAGCCAACCAATTCTCCCTGTTCTATTGAAAACGAAATTCCCTTTAAAGCCCTAACAATTTTTTTCTGAGGAGAAAAAAGAGTCGAAAAACCTGAAATAAGACCTTTTTCTCTTTTTGTTACCTCAAAATTTTTTACCAAATGGTCAACAATTATGGTTTTATCCATCAAGCAAAGTATAACATTTGAAATTACGAATTATAAATTAAGGAATACAAATGAAGAAAATGTCAAGGTTTAGTTACCTTGTTACTTGTCTTTTTAATCTTTTGCCTGGAGTAAACCTGGGGGCTCGGTGAGACTTGATGGTAACCATTTTATCGGTATTCGGGATTTTTACCGTTTTTGCTTTCATAGAGATGACTCTAAAGGTTCCGAATCCGGATAATACTACTCTTTCCCCTTTAGCTAAAACTCTGCCTATTTCATTCAAAAATACATCAATGCACTCATTTGCGGCTTTCTTTGTTAAGTGGGCTTTTCTGGAAACCAAATCGGCTAATTCACCCTTTGTCATATCGAAAAGAAGAATAGAATAATTGAGACAAAATGTCAAATTTTTGGGAAAAAACGCCTTAAGCTTACGCTATGGGAATAAAAACATTTTCTATACTATTGCCATGCTTTCCCTGGAATTCTACGGTAACCTGCTGGAAACCATTTCCGTTTGATGGCCAGATTTTAAGAACTTTATCTTTCGTCGGATCTATTGAAACAATTTCTGCATCATTCAAAACACCTAATCGTGCTTCTATCAGACCTTTGTGTTCAAAAATTGTTGCATCACATTTACTTGATGATTCAATTATTCTCACTGGAGAAAAAGTTGATCCTGTAGGTTTCCATCCCAGATGACCTTCATTTATTCTTTCCAATTCTAATCACCCCCTTCCTCTATAAAAAAAGAGCCTTTCGGCTCTTTTAGAACTTCAAATTTTTTTATATTTAATGGTATTAAAAAAACCAGGTATTTCATATGTCCCTGGGATTAAATTATGGTTTTAAATATAATGATTGTCAATAACTTATTTTGCTGCTGTGGTATCTGTTACCTTTACTTCTCTTATAACCGTTACCTTAATCTGGCCTGCATATTCTGCTTCTTTTTCCAATTTTTTGGCAATCTCATGGGCAAGTACTGTTAATTTATCGTCATCTACCTCTTCCGGATTTACAATTACCCTAACATCTCTTCCTGCCTGAAACGCATAAGATTCTGAAACTCCGTCAAAACTTTTTACGATGTTTTCAATTTTTTCCATCCTTTTTACATAATCTTCTTGCGGTTCGTATCTTGCACCCGGTCTTGAACCTGATATGGCGTCAGCTATCCAAACTATTACCGATTCAACGGATGAAAAAGCTTTATCTTCATGGTGCTCTGCAACCGCAGCAATTACATCCTTGGAAAATCCGTACTTTTTAAGAACAGCTACACCCGCCTCGACATGTGTCCCTTCTTCTTCCGTAACTACTTTACCGATATCGTGAAGAAGGCATCCCAAACGAACTGTTTCTACATCCGCATTTAAATCTTGAGCAATAGAAATACCAATTTTTGTTTCTTCTATAGTATGGAGTCCTAAATTTTGTCCGTATGAAGTTCTGAATTTATATCTTCCTATAAGCTTTACAATATCCGTGGGAAGATTATATACCCCGCACATTTCGGCAATTTTCTTTCCTTCTTCAAGAAGCACATCTTCCATCTGAAGTTTCGTTTGCTTTACTACCTCCTCTATTCTTGAAGGCTGGATACGGCTATCTTTTATAAGATTTTCCAAAGCTCTTTTCGCAATTTCGCGTCTGATGGAATCAAATGAGGAAAGTCTGATTTCGCTAGTCTCGTCAAGGTCCAGCTCTACTCCCGTTTCTTTCTCAAAAGTTCTTATATTTCTCCCTCCTGCTCCGATAATTCTTCCTTTTACATCTTCATTGGGAACCGTTACCGTAGAAACGCTGTATTCTGCCACATAAGATGTTGCTCCATGCTTCATTGCATCAACTAGAATTTCTTTGGCTTTATCCTGTGCTTCTAGTTTAATTTTTTCCTCCGAAGCTCTAATTTTTTTAGCAATGTCTTGGGTCAAATCTTTTTGCACTTCATCAAGAAGTATCTTTTTTGCCTCATCAGGAGTCGTCTTGGAAACCTTTGCAAGTCTTTCTTTCAATTCCTCTTCACGAGATTTAAAAGCTTCTTCCTTTTTCTCTAGAGCTATTCTTTCTTTTCTTAAATCTTCAACTAATACTTTAATATCATCACTTGTCATAATAAATAAATTTGGAGCCAAAAATCTACGGCCCTTAAATTAAGGGTTTGAAAGAAGAAACAAAATTGTAAGTTCTTCTTAACATAAATGTTTTGACAACAAATGCAATTTTACAATATTTTGTTAAAAATCGCCAACTTAAGTTACTTTTTTTATAATATCCCACCCAAATCCTTTCCGTGCTAAAAATTCACCCATTTTTCTTTTCTTTTCCAAATCCGTTAATGCTTTCCATCTATATAACTTTTTCCCCAATAAATCTCTAGCTATTTCTTCTTCGTTAATCTTTATCTTAGATAAGACATCATCAATAATTTCTTTCTTTATTCCCTTCATTCTCAATTCATATTCCAAATCCCTTTTGGATTTATTCCTAAATTCTAGTCTTTGTTCCACCCACCACATGGCGAACTTTTCATCATCGATCAAATCCAACCCCTTTAGTTTACTGAAAAGGTCTTGATGTAAACTTTCGGGAGTCTTTTTTCTTCTAAACCAATCTTTGATTTCTTTTTCGGATCGGGGACGAAGCATTGCAAATTTTAATAAATAATCGTATGTTTTCTGAAATTCTGCCTTTTTTATTATTTTTTTTATTTCTTCATCCTCCAAACTTTGTTCAACCTTTAATCCGAGTTTTACAAAATTCTCTAGATCTATCCCGAACCCAAATTTTCCGTCAAGGTAAATATTTACTCTTTTATTATTCTTTTGAGGCTTAATAGAAGTTATCACGGACATATATTAAAAATATATAACTTTAAAAAACTTTTTTAAAGTTAAGAAGTTAATCCTTCTCTTCTCCAATTTCCTTTGGAATCTTTTTACCTGAAGCAATTGTTTCTCTTATTTTTTTCTCCAATTCTTCGGAAAATTTATGATTGTCTTTGATATAGGCCTTGGCTCCTTCTCTTCCTTGCGCGATTGGTTTGCCGTTAAAGTTAAAAAACGAACCGCTTTTGGCAATCAATCCCAAATCTATTGCAACGTCGAGTAGTCCTCCGGATTTTGAAATTCCCTCAACTTCCATAATATCAAACTCGGCTACTCTTAAAGGAGGTGCTACTTTATTTTTTACGATTCTTGCTCGATGTCTTGATCCTATTACTTTTTCGCCGTCTTTTAATACCTCAATTCTTCTTAAATCGATTCTAACTGAAGCATAGAACTTTAGAGCAAGCCCACCAGAGGTTGTTTCCGGATTACCAAACATAATCCCTATTTTTTGTCGCATCTGATTGGTAAAGATAAGAACAGTCTTTGATTTTGAAATTGCTCCTGTTAACTTTCTTAATGCTTGAGACATCAGTCTTGCCTGCAAACCCATTACTGCATCACCCATTTCCCCTTCCAGCTCAGCTCTGGGGACAAGGGCGGCAACGGAATCAATTACTATTACATCCAATGCACCTGATCTTATAAGTGTTTCTGTTATTTCTAAAGCTTGCTCGCCGGTATCGGGTTGACTCATCAGCAAATCGTCCAAATTAACTCCCAAAACTTCTGCCCTTGCAGGGTCAACTGCATGCTCCGCATCTATAAAGGCTGCTTGTCCTCCGTGACGCTGCGCCTCTGCTATAACTGATAAGGCTAGGGTGGTTTTTCCTGATGCTTCCGGCCCATAAATCTCAGTTATTCTTCCTCTGGGTAAGCCCCCCACTCCCAAAGCCAAATCAACGGCAATTGAACCGGTTGGAATTATCGCAACTTTTAATTGTTCGTCGGTTTTTTGACCTAAGCGCATGATGGATCCTCTTCCATACTGTTTTTCTATCTGTTCCATTGCAATTTTTATTGCCTGCAGTTTTTGAGAAGAGGATTCTTGAGGTTCTGGTTTTTGAATTTCTTTTTTCTTTTTAGGCATTTTACGCTTTCCTTTTATCATATTGTCCTATAAAATACAAGAAGTTAAATCAGGAAACGGGGAATAGTTTAATGGTAGAATGCGCGGCTGGGGGCCGTGCGGCGGCAGTTCAATTCTGCCTTCCCCGACTAACTTTAACGCTTAGGAGATTGTTTCTTTCTTCTTGCTTTTCCGCCTGTTCCGACTTTTCTTCTTTCTTTTTCTCTTGCATCTCTGGTTAGAACACCAATTTTTTTGAGCGGAAGTTTATATTTTTCTTTATCCAATGCTACAAAAGTTTTCGCTAATGCATGAATTACTGCATCGAGCTGTCCCACCTTGCCTCCTCCTTTTACTTTTATGGTTGCGTAAAATTTATCCTTTGCGTCAATTGCTTTGAATAATCTTTCCAATAAAAGTTTTCCTGTTATTCCGGGAAAATATTTTTCAAAAGGTTTATCGTTAACCAACATTTCTCCCTTTCCTTTCATCAACCTTACTCTGGCTGACGCTTCCTTCCTTCTTCCCCTTGCATATGTAAAGTTTTTCCTTTTGGTTTTTGGCATTTTAATTTTCTAGTTTAAACTTGTCTTTATAAGGATTCTCTTCCCCTTTATAAACTTTTAACCTTAAAAGTCTTTTATCTTTTAAACGATTATCGGGTAACATCCCGGAAACAGCCTTTTCAATAATTTTCTTGGGATTTTCCTTTAGCATTTTAAGAAAGGCAACTTCCTTAAATCCTCCCGGATAACCCGAATGACTTTTATAAGTTTTTTGTAATTTCTTTTTACCCGTTAATTCAACCTTTTCGGCATTAATCACTACAACAAAATCCCCCATATCCATATGGGTTGAGTAAACTGTCTTATTTTTTCCCGTTAATAAAATAGCAATTTTTGTGGCAAGTCTCCCTAATACTTCACCATCTGCATCAAATAAGTGCCATTCTCTTTTTATTTCTTTTGCTTTTGGTTGATATGTTTTCATATTAATTTTGATTTATTTATTTTTCCTTCTTTGCCGGTTTTTCCCTTGATTCTATTTTTGTGTTTGTTTCTTTTTTCTTCTCTTCTTTTTTTACCTCTTTTTTCTCTTGAACCCAGTCTATGAATTCTAACCTTGCCATTCTTGCTGAATCACCTTTTCTATTTGTTAAAGGAACTATTCTTGTAAATCCGCTTGTTCTGGTTGTAGCCGTCATTATTCTAAACAGAGAGTTCATCGTCTCCCTATCATTGGCCAATTGAGCAAAAACTTTCCTTCTGGCATTAACACTATTAACCTTGGCATCCGATGCTAATCTTTCAACGAATTTTTGAGCCACTTTGGCTTTAGCAAGAGTTGTATTAATCTTGCCATTAATGATTAGCGCTCTTGCCAATGCACGAAAAAGCGCTCTTCTTGTCGAACTTGCTCTAGACAATTTTTTTCCGATTACTCTTTTACGCATTTTTAGGAAAAGTTAATATTTTTATCTGCCAAAGCAGCAGCTACAATTTTTATGGATTTTTCTCCCAAATTCCTGACTTTAACTAAATCTTCCCTTTTAACTTTAACTAAATCTTCTACTGTTTCATAACCTGCTTTAATCAGTGCATTTGCCACTCTTGTAGGAAGACCTATCTCTTCTACTGAAAGTTTGCCTGTGGGTCCTAAAATATCTACTATTTTTACCTCCTGTTTCTCTACTTTCTTTGGGGAAAGTATCTGTTTAAAATATGAAATAAGAATGTCTGCGGATTTAACCAATGCGTCTTTGGGTTTAATTGTTCCGTCAGTCCATATTTCTAAAATAAGCTTATCGTAATTAGTAAACCTTCCCACACGAGTTTCTTCTATCTTGTAATTAACTTTTGTAACTGGAGAAAAAATAGCATCAAGAGGTATTAATCCAATCGACTTTTCTTCTCTATCGTCAGCTGAAAGATATCCCTCTCCTACGGTTACTTCCATTTGAGCATCTAATTTTGCTCCTTTGTTAAGAAATGCTAAAACTGCTTCCGGATTAGCGATCTTTAAATTCGCCGGTACCTGAATATCTTTTGCTTTTACTTCACCCGGTCCTTTTGCAGAAAGTTTTACCGTAACAGGTTTTTCTCCATCATAAGAAAAACGTACCTTTTTAAGGTTAAGCAAAAACTCAACCACGTCTTCTTTCATTCCCTTAAGGGTAGAAAATTGGTGTTTTACTTGAGAAATTCTTACGGATGTTATTGCCGCTCCTCCCAAACTTTTCAATAGAACTCTTCTTAGAGAGTTTCCCAGAGTATGTCCATAACCTTGTTCCAAAGGTGAAATTACAAATTTTGAATATGATTTGTTGTTGTCTTGTTCTGTTATTTCAAATATTGGTTGATTCATCAAATTCACCTCCTTTTAAAATTTATCGCGAATAGAATTCAATAATATCTTGCATAGATAAAGGTTCAGTGAAATCATCTAAAATAGGATCTCTTTTTATCATTCCTACTGCTCCTTTTCTATCGAGCCATTCTGGAATTTTAACATTTTTATCTTCCAAAATCTTTTTGGCACTGGGAATATTCATACCTTTGGTTGTTAAACTGACAGTATCTCCTTTTTTTACCTGACAAGATGGGATATTTACCTTATTGTTGTTAAGCAATACATGTCTATGGGAAACATACTGTCTTGCTGCAAATCTGGTGGGTGCAAAACCCAATCTGTAAACGACGTTATCTAGTCTTTTTTCCAGTAAAGAAACAAGTTTTTCAGCAGTATTACCCTTAGTTTTCAAAGCTTTAGAAACGTAATTTTTAAATTGCTTTTCCATAACTTGATAAAGCCTTTTGGCTTTTTGTTTTTCTCTTAACTGTCTTCCGTATTGCGAAGGAGCTCGCATTCTTTTTGCGCCATGAATACCAGGAGGAACGTTTAATCTGGTTAACCTTGCTCCCTTACCAAATAAATCCACTCCTTCTCTTCTGGATAATCTGTCTTTCGGTCCTGTATATCTTGCCATAATTTATAAGACTTTTTTATGCTCTCCTTTTCTTCTTGGGTCTTGGTCCGTTATGAGGAAAGGGAGTAACATCTGCAATCATAGAAATTCTAACCCCAACGCTTCTAACAGCCCTTAACGCAGCATCTCTTCCTGGACCTGGTCCTTTAAGATAGATTTCGACTTCTTCAAGGCCATATTTTTCTTTAGCATCGTTTAAAACTTTTTCCACGGCAGAAGTTGCAGCAAATGGAGTTGCTTTCCTGGTTCCCTTAAATCCGCTTACTCCGGAAGATCCCCACGCCAAACAATCTCCCACTTCATTGGTAAGCGTGACTAGAGTGTTATTAAAACTCGCTGAAATATAAAGTTTTCCAGATTCAATTTTTTTATTGACCATAATTTATTTCTCCTCGCTGGTAGGCGTACCCTGCCTGGCAAGCATTTCTTTTTTAAATGCTCCAACTGTTTTTCTCTTGCCTCTTTTTATTCTAGCATTGGTTCTGGTTCTTTGACCTCTTGTAGGCAAGCCTCTTGTATGCCTAATACCTCTATAAGTTCCAATCTCGCGCAATCTAGAGATATTTGATCTAACATTTCTTGCTAACTCTCCTTCTATCGTAAATTCCTCAACTTTTGCAGCGGTTTTTGTCAATTCACCACTTGATAATTCAGAAATTCTTTTGCTTTCGTCTATCTTCAAATCTTTAAGTATTTTTTTTGACAAAGACCAACCTATACCCTTTATTTTTGTCAGAGCAAAAACAATTCTTAAATTATCTTGTAAATCTATTCCTGCTATTCTTGCCATATAAAATTAACCCTGCCTTTGTTTATGTCTGGGATTTTTACAAATGATATAAAGAACTCCTTTTCTTCTTACTATCTTGCAATTTTTACACCTTTTTTTTATGGATGATTGAACTTTCATATTTAAATTAATATTTATATACAATTCTTCCCCTTTCCAAATCATAGGGCGTCATTTCAACTTTGACCCTATCTCCGGGAAAGATCCTTATATAACCCCTCCTCATCCTGCCTTTTAAACTGGCAAGAATTACTTTGCCATTAACCAACTCTACTCTAAACATTGTATTGGGCAATGCTTCAGTTACTGTACCGTCAATATTGGTTAAAGACTGATTTTTCATTTATACGTTATCTTGAAATTTGGCAACAAAAAAACGCGAGGATTTCTCCCTGGCATTTCATAAACTTTATACAGTTAAAATTTTTGTTTTGTCTTTTGTTACTGCAACGGTTTCTTCGAAAAGTGCTGATATTTTACCATCACGCGTGGAAATTGTCCATCCATCATTGGAAATTTTTATATCACCACTACCCTTGGCATACATTACTTCAATTGCCAAAGTCATTCCCGGTAA
>DATEXQ010000053.1:0-2141 GCA_035256745.1 Patescibacteria group bacterium | reverse complement strand
TAACAGAAATATGCAAACCAAAACTGTAACAGTTATCACCAACGACCCAAGTTTGCCAACTGCTACACTTTGGATTAAGGGAAAAGTAGAATAATTGTTTGCAGGTTACTGAATATTAAGCATGTAATTTATGCTTTTTTGTTTTCCTGTCATAGATTAGAGTTGCTATTATACCAATAAACCCTATGATAGCTATAATTCCAAAAAAATAAACGGCAATCATTTTTTAGGGAGATTCACGAGTAAGGATATTTTTAAAAATGGGTAAAAAATACGGAGCATATTTTTACCCATTTTTTTATTTTTTCAGCCAAAAATTAAATTAATGAGTGCATATTTTTAGAAAAACTATTTTTTTAGACATACCTTTCCCTTTGGCACTTGATTAAGTACCTTATTTTCAATAATTAAGCTGCTATATTTATTTGTTTTGCGGTGGTTTTTCTTTTGGCTATTCGTACTGCATTTGCAGTATGTACTCCAAAGAATATCCATAAGATCTCTGTAGCTTTCGTACGTGCCTTTATTCTTTGAAGCCCATAGTATTCTTTTTCTGTGCCAAAACTGCCTTCCATCCGTGTTGCACGTTCTTTGCGCAGTTCCCTGCTGATAATTTTCCTGTGTTCTTCGTGTTTCCCTGCCCTTCCTTTACGTTTAAAATTATTTACGATACCCGATGAAGAACAATATTTTCGATTTGCATTAGTGGCATAGATATCATCGGCGGCTATATGTGTAATTTTCCCAAATAAGTCCCGACCATAACGAATGGATTGTTTTAGCCTAACTCCTTCATTAAATGCATCAAAACTCAAATGCTCTATAAAGTTAATGCCATCGAACTGTACCATATTCACTTTTGCACCAAATTCGACTGCCTTTACTTCTTTGCCACGAACAATTGGCCTTATATATGATTTAGATATGCTTACGATCCTATACGGAACACTTTTGCCTGTTTTAAAAATTTCCTGTTGTTGCACAAGTACCTTTCGGATCGTTTTTACTTTTTCATAATATTTCCCAGGCAAATCAACTTGCCCTTGGTATTGCCTTTCTATCTCATGGAACTGGTCAAGTATCTTTTCCAATAAATACAAGAGGCTCCTGATCCGTTTCTTAGTTTCTTTTTGGGTCTTTTTTCGTTTTCGGCTGTAGTTATTATACTTCTCCCGTTGTTCTTCATATTTGCTTCGTGGTACCCTAATTTTTAGATATTTGCACATAACTTTAAGCTGTCCGTATGACCAATCTGCGCATTCCCATAGTAGCTTTACATTGGTTGGATAACGCATCGATGTTTCATAGCAGGTGGCGTCTTCCAGCATAATATTGGTATGGTTTAGGTAAGGCTTCCAGTAATTGGCTAACACCTTCTGCGATGTCTTAATATTTATATTCCTGGATAGATGACAACGTATTTGGCTGACTATTTTAAAATTCTCAATACGTTCTGGCCCAAGGAATATACCACAAAACATCTGGAAATCAATGTTCCCATTAAGATGGCCAATCAGTTTTTCGTCCGAACAGTCTACATAGTGCTTTAAAAACATCAGGGCAAGCATACCCTGTGGACTAAATAGCCGACTCGGGCCTTTCTTGTTTTCTTTTATTTTTAACGCCTTAGATAGTTCTCTCCAAGGTATGGCCTGGTATATACTACCTAACTCTGACTGTTGAAAGGAGTTCCAATAAAGAGAAAATTCTTTTTGTGGAGATATGAAATTAATTTCTTGGGTAGTTCCAAAAATTCTTTGTACTTTTCTCATACGATTTTAAATAAATTACCCCGAATTTAAGCCTTTTGGGCTTTTTTCGGGGTTTATTATTTAAAATTTATTAACAAAATCAATTGATTATCAACAGTATAAATTACTATTGACTATCCCTAGACAATGAAACTCTGAAGAACCCAAGTCTTCGGGGTTTTTTTTATTAAAAAAATAGTTTTTGAAACTATTTTTTCTCTATTAATTTCTCATACATCATAAAATCCTGTTCAGCTTCTTTTAACATGCCTTTAGCTTTATAAGCAATTCCCCGGTTGTAATAAGCATTGGCATAATCCGGGTTTAGTTCTATGGTTTTATCATAGTCTTTGATGGCCATTTCATGGTCACCCTTTTCATCATAAGCAA
>DATEXQ010000052.1:0-3298 GCA_035256745.1 Patescibacteria group bacterium | reverse complement strand
GCAGGAAGAAGCAATAAAGGGCATCTCTATTCGTGGAAGCGTTCCGTCAAATGACGGAGAACCCAACGATAGCGATGCTCTTTTTTTTGAGCTAAATGCTCATTTTGATGTGCCAATTAGAATATTATCACCGCTATTTTTTTTTGTCAAACCCTATAATTATATTACTTCCATTTGTTAATATTCCTATAGTTAAATTAACTTAAATTGTGAATCTATTATTCGTATATTATTCGCTAATAAAAATAATTGTGGACAACTTGTGAAGAACTTTTTTATAAATAAGAAATACTATTTATATACCTGACCTGCCCAATTTACCCACTTTCTTGGAGTTGTTCCGATATATTTTCTTATTGCTTCCCCGATAAACTTTTGTTGCTTGGAAGTAATCGGTTCTCTAAAACCCAGTCTTCCCGCTTCTCTTGTCCTTTTATCTTGGGCTACTACTTCTCTTATTTCTCCCAGTAAACCCACTTCCCCGATAGCGATACAGTTTTTATTAATGGGTTTATCAAAATATGCAGAGGCAATAGATAAACAAATTGCCAAGTCCGCTGCCGGCTCCACTACCTTAATTCCTCCCGCAATATTAACAAAGACGTCATATTCATATAAAGGAATGCCACAGCGTCTAATTAAAATCGCTAAAAGAAGTTCTAAGCGTCTTGAATCAATTCCTTGTCCAATTCTTTTTGGAAATGCCATCTTTGTGGGAACAACCAAGCTTTGTATTTCTACCAATAAAGGTCTGGAACCTTGTAAAATAGATGAGACAACAGATCCTGCTATTTGTCTTCGTCCTGAAGAAAGAAATATTTTGTCAACATTGGTTAAAGACGATAAACCTTTATCCTCCATATCAAAAACACCGACTTCATCGGTTGGACCAAAGCGGTTTTTTACTGCACGAAGCATCCTTAGAGTTGTTGCCTTATCACCTTCAAACCAAAGAACGGTATCGACAATATGGGCAAGAACAGCAGGTCCTGCAACAGTTCCCTCTTTAGTTACATGCCCAACCAAAAAAAGTGGAATATTTTTTGCCTTTGCCTCTTTAAGAAGCCTAAATGCACACTCTCTTACTTGTCCTACCGAACCCGCAAGACCGTTAAGATCTGTCGTCTGCATAGTTTGGATCGAATCAATAATTACAATTGCAGGTTTATCAATGACATCAATTATCGAATCAACATCAGTATCCTCTAAAATAGCTATTGTTTTGCTTTTGATTGAAAGCCTGTCTGCCCTTATTTTAAGTTGCTGAGCCGATTCTTCTCCTGTTACATATAAAGCATTACCTATCTTATCTGCCAGTTGAAGAAGGAGGGTAGATTTTCCTATTCCCGGTTCCCCGGCAAGAAGAACAACTTGTCCAGGTACTAGTCCTCCCCCCAATACCCTATCCAATTCTGAAATCTTGGTTGTCAGTCTTTGAATTTTTCGTGAAGAAACTGAATTTAAAGTTACTGGTTTTGAAATTTTTCCTCTCCTACGCGCTTCCCCTCTTTTAGCCTCTTGCCTTGTTGAAATTACGGTTTCTACAAGACTTCCCCAACTTCCGCAATTTGGACATTTACCCAACCAACCTGTGGACTCATAACCGCATTGTTGACAGACAAAGGTGGAGTGAACTTTCGCCATCGTGCAAATACTACCAATAATTATTAATAATTGCCAACATTAAATTATTTGTATCCTATTGGTTTTTCGGTCAGGACAAGCCCCAAGGATATTCTTTTTTCTTTTGGATTTACTTCTTCAATATAAACATCCACTTTATCCTTTTCTCTTAACTTTTTACCCGGTGGAATTTTTGTCATATGTATCAAACCTTCAACTCCAGGCTCCAACTCAACAAATACTCCAAAGTCGCTTCTTTTAACTACTATTCCTTTTGTTTTCATTTCAGGCTTATACTTTTTCTCAACATCCTTCCAAGGGTCTCCCATTGCTTGTTTTATCGAAAGAGACAATTTTCCATCCCTTAATTCAATAACCTTAACATCTACTTTGTCTCCCACCGAGAAAATATCCTTGGGTTGTCCAACTTTTTCCCAAGACAGTTCCGAAATATGAACCAATCCTTCCAGTTCCACTTTTTCTTTTTTTTGCGGGATTTCTATCTTTACGAAAACTCCAAAATCTACAACAGTTGTAATTTCTCCTTTGTAAATATCGCCTTCCCGAATTACTTTAAAAGCTTCTTTTTGTTTTTTGATAATATCACTTTCCGAAACCGCTCTTTCAGAAAGAACCACTCTATCCGAACTTTTATCAAGCTCTATTATTTTTACTTTGAAACTTTCACCCGTTAACTTTGCCAGATTCTTGCTCATGGCTTTACCCAAATGAGAAGCAGGGATAAATCCGTTAAGTCCAAAAATATCTACAACTACTCCGGATGGATTTACATTTCTTGCTGTCACTACTATTACCTCGCCTTCGCTTTCCAACTTTTGTAATTTTTTCCATAAATAATCCTTTGAAGCTTCCCTTAAAGAAAGTACTGTAAATCCTTCGGGGTTTTCGCTAACTATTACTTTACCTACCAATTTATCGCCTACATTGACATACCTTATAAAATTTTTGGCTTCATTAAATGCTCTTTCTGCAACCAAACCCTCACTTTTCCCGCCAATATCAAGAATTAACGATTTGGATGTTTTTTCTACGACTGTTCCTTCTATTCTTTCTCCTAAGGCAAATCTTTTTTTGGTATCTTTTTGCCTCGCCAGAAGCTCGGCCATTGAAGATGGTTCTTTATCTGAGGTTTTTGAATTCACTTGTCATAACCTTCTTTCTTTAGTAGATGAATTATATAACGATATCTAAAAACTAACAAGGGAATTAATTTTAGGTTTATGTCACTAAAAAAGGTCTGGCCCTGACATATTTTCGCGGTGAGTTGCCCCACAACTATCGTCTGCGCTGCGGCGTTTCACTTCTCTGTTCGGAATGGGAAGAGGTGTTGCCACCGCGCCTTAAGGACCAGACCTTTTTCGGCAATTCTAATAAATTGCTTAATAAATAATCTTTACTTTTTAATTTGGATTTGTTCTTTTAAATCCGAAGAGAAATCAGACCATAAAAAATTTTAATTCTCTCGACCGATTCGTACGGGTAAGCTTAAAGCATTGCTGCTCTTCCACTTCCCGCCGATAATACCTGGTATTCTTCCAGGGGTCTATAACGAGTCCTAATCTTAGGGGGGGCTTCCCACTTAGATGCTTTCAGCGGTTATCCCTTGGGAATGTAGCTACCCGGCGTTGCCGCTGATGCGACAACCGGCACACTA
>DATEXQ010000051.1:0-4092 GCA_035256745.1 Patescibacteria group bacterium | reverse complement strand
AAACCTAATATAAATTCATATATGCCAGTTAAAAGAATTGCTTCCAGACATGCTGTTAAACCGAGAATTGAGAAAGAAAAGATTTTTGGAGAGCTTCCTATGAAGGAAAAACCTTTATTGGAAAAAGCTGAAGTTAGTCTTGAACCCAAAAAAGACTATTCCTCTTTAATGGTTGACGAAAGGGTTATCCCCGATGCTAATTTGCCGACAGAATATGTTGAGGGGGTATTGGACATTGCCCAGGAGGGTTCGGGATTATTGAGGCCAAACTTTGCGGCAAGTGATAAAGATATTTATATATCAGCAAGTCAAATTAGGAGATTTAACTTGCGGGTTGGGGATATGATAGGCGGTCAAGCAAGACGCCCCAAAGAAAATGAACGATATTGGGGACTTTTAAAAGTTGAAAAGATTAATGGCGAGAAACCTGAAAGATTGGGAGAAAGACCGGAACTTGATGATCTGGTAGCAATATACCCCGATGCTAAAATAACTCTTTCGACGGCAAAAGAGCCTTTATCTACAAGAGTGATTGATTTGGTTGCCCCAATAGGTTTTGGTCAAAGAGGTTTAATAGTATCTCCTCCTAAAGCAGGCAAGACATGGCTTTTGAAGGATATTATTGCCGGGATTGCCAAAAATTACCCCGAAGATTCTAAATCAAAATCAAACCCCAAGGTACATTTAATGGCAGTTCTAATAGGAGAAAGACCGGAAGAAGTAACAGATATTAAAAGACATATGGCAGCAACCACCAATAATATGGGAGAAGTTGCGGCCAGTAATTTTGATGAACCTCCCAATGACCAAACCAGGGTAGGAGAAATTGCTCTTGAACGTGCCAAAAGGCTGGTGGAGACAGGTAAAGATGTAGTAATTTTGCTTGATTCAATTACCAGAATGGCCAGAGCTTACAACTTGGCTCTTCCCACATCAGGAAGAACTCTTACAGGAGGTTTTGATCCGGTTGCACTTTTCCCGGCCAAGAGATTTTTTGGTGCTGCAAGGAAAATAGAAGGAGCAGGTTCTCTTACCATAATTGGAACTTGCTTGGTTGATACGGGAAGCCGTATGGATGATTTGATTTATGAAGAATTCAAAGGAACCGGAAATATGGAGCTTCATCTAAATAGAAAATTGTCAGACAGAAGGGTTTTCCCGGCTATTGATATCTCAAGAAGCGGAACCAGGCAGGAAGAGCTTTTATATGGCAAGGAATTATTACCCAAAATAATGACGGTAAGAAGAATGTTGGAAACACAACCAGAGGAGGAGAGAACAGAATCTTTCTTAAATGTTTTAAGCAAAACCGAAGATAACGATGAATTTTTGGAAAAGTTTAAAACTCTTTAGTATTCTTTGTTTAAAAATATCCTCATTTGATTAGGTTTGTTTCATATGCTAATCTCCAATAATCAATGATTGATTATTGAATTGTTGACCCATGGAAGACAACTACCTACAGCTTCTAAAGTTTTTTTCGGAAATAAAACTTTTTCTTACTGAATTGAAAAAGTATTTAGTTAAAAATTTACATGTATCTTTTATTAAATTTGAATCCGGAAAAAGCACATTTGCTCAAGCTTTATATAGGCAAAGGGGAAAACTTGCCAGACGATTTATACACTCGGGCATGGCTGGAATCACAGCTTTGGGCATTATGATAGCCCCTATTCTTGCCAAGGAGTTTCCGGGCAGAAGTGTTAATCCTTGGGAGATTCCTTCTTCAACAGAGGTTTTATCGGCAACTACAGAAGATCCTAATATGATGACAACGGTATCGGAAAAGGTAAGAGACCAGATTATTGAATATAAGGTAGTTCAGGGAGATACCGTAAGCACAATTGCCGAAAAATTTGGAGTTTCAGAAGATACGATAAGATGGCAGAATGACCTTCAAAGCAAATCTGCGATAAAAGTGGGTCAGGTATTAGAGATTCTTCCCGTTACTGGTGTCTATCATAAAGTTGCCAAAGGGGAGACAGTATATTCAATTGCTAAAAAATATGATACTTCACCTCAGGGAATGGTTGATTTTCCCTACAATACTTTTACTGATGACGAAACATTTGCACTTGCTGTCGGACAGATGGTTGTTGTGCCTGACGGAGTTAAACCCAATGAAATACCCTGGTCTCCTGTTGCCAGGGTTAAACAGATAACTCCAGATGCTGGAACGGTTGTAGCTTCGGGTATCTTTGTCTGGCCTACTGCCGGAACAATTTCACAAAGGTTTGTCTGGTACCATAAAGGAATTGATATTGCCAATCACTCTTCTCCCGATGTTTTGGCTGCAGATGCAGGAACCGTTGTTTTAGCAGGTTGGCCAGATAATTACGGATACGGAAATAGGGTTATTATTGACCACGGTAATGGTTATAGAACTTTATACGGGCATCTTTCCAGAATATATGTCATTCCGGGACAGACAGTGGGAAGAGGAGCAGCAATCGGGAAGATGGGGTCTTCAGGAAGATCCACTGGAATTCATCTTCATTTTGAAGTGATTAAAAGCGGAGTTTATTTAAACCCTCTTAATGTACTTCGTTAAATTTGGAAATTAAACTTTATATTTGTATAATTTAGACATTATTTGGGCCGTTAGCATAGTGGTAGTGTAGTCGCTTCGCATGCGACAGACGGGAGTTCGATTCTCCCACGGTCCACCTTAAAAATTTATTTTTACCTATGACCGTCAAAAATCACAATTTTATTCATTACATCACAACTTCCTTTTGGTCTTTAATAAGAGGATTAGCTATTTCTTTTATATGGATTCTTTTAGGGATTGTTGGTTTGTTAATTATAAGAACTGGAAAATCTCCTTGGGATGTTTTAATAGGACTTCCATTAGTTCTTGTTGGAGGAGGTTTTGTTATAAATCATATGTGGACCAGCGTTCTTACTATTTTCTCCCCAACCTTCAATAGGGAAGTATGTAGATTATGCAGAAAATAGTATTTAGATATATAATAGCCCATATCGATATCTTTAATCTTATTGACAAGGTTATTTTCATTGAGTAAAAGAGTGTTACTGCCCTAATAGTTATATGTTATTCTGGGCAGTTTTTACTTTAGGATATATTTTTGGAACTTTCTTCACTCTTTATATTTTTAATAAGAAGAGTGAGGTTGATGATTTTAATGGCCATTTCGTTGAGACAAGAGATTTTACGAAAAAGAGTCCTTGGGAAAAATTTAATACTTTAATTACAGTCAACAGTTGGAAAAGTTCTAAGAGTAACCAGCAAGAAGAATTAGAAGAAAAGAATTCCGGAATAGCAGTAACATAAATATATTTTTAAAAAATGTACCCGCCCCAAACTTCTCTAATACCTACAGCAGTTGCCCTTACTAAATTTTTCGAAATTCATGGATTTTCCTCTTTTAATATGAATTATCCATTTTGGTATTTAGGAAGTACTCCTTATAAATTTCTAATAGGACCCATTATTCCTATTCTTCTTTCTTTTCTTCATAAGGTTTTTATAAACCAAGATTTATTTAGTATTATGATATACTTGATAGCTGCAAGCTTATTGTTTTCAGCGATCGGTTGGATTCTCCTAGTACTTAAAATTAATCAGGATCAATTAAAACAGGATCAGAACCGGAAAATATTTTCATTAATTCAATATTTACTGTTATTTATTCTTTTCCTGATACTGCCTTGGAAATATTTATCCGGGTTGGCTTTGGATGAAGCCTCCTTTGCAATAGCGAGAAACTTTTTACCATGGGTTTTGATTTGCTTTTGGCAAACTTTGAAAGAAAAGAAACTATCAATTATTATCATAACGATAATTAGTACATCATTATTATTTCTTATAAACACAACTATATTACCGATTTTGATAGTAGGAGTACTTTCTCTAGTATTGGCTTACTCCTTTGATAATGGAAAAATAAGAAGAATAACAAAGAATTTAAAATATCCATTACTCATTATTATTACTTCATTATTTGTAATAACATTCTGGTATTCACCGAACTATTGGCTGACTATTCTTACTAATCCTTCGATTGGGGGAGCATCAGGAATTAAAGTAATTATAAGAATATTCGATCTTTTAAAAGGGTTGGTGCCAGT
>DATEXQ010000050.1:0-7383 GCA_035256745.1 Patescibacteria group bacterium | reverse complement strand
TTCCCGCACTTTTGAAAAGAGGATATGTTGGAGTAAAGGTTTTTATCCATAAGAAAAAAGATTAATATGTTACAACCAAAAAGAAGAAAATTTAGAAAAGATTTCAGAGGAAAAAGAAGAGGATTGGCCCAACGGGGATCAACTCTGGCTTTTGGGGAATACGGCCTTAAAGCCTTGGGAAGGACATGGCTTAATAGTGCTCAGATAGAAGCTGGAAGAAGAGCGATCACACATAGTATAAAAAGAGGCGGTAAAGTATGGGTAAGAGTTTTTCCCGATAAACCCGTAACGTCAAGACCAGCCGGACACAGGATGGGAGGAGGAAAAGGAGAAATAGACAGGTATGTAGCAGTTGTTAAACCCGGGAGAATTCTTTTTGAAGTAGCAGGACTAACTGAGGATGTCGTAAGAAAAGCATTTGCCAGAGCAGCAGCTAAAATGCCGTTTAAGACAAAAGTAGTAGTAAAAAACGAATAATCATATGAAAAAGAAAGATTTTGAAAGTTTAAAAGAAAAAAAAATCGATGATTTGAAAATAATGGTTTCTAACAAGAAGAAAGAGATTTCTTTGCTGTTTGCAAAAACTAAAGCTGGTCAGGAAAAAAATACGAGTAAGATGAGAAATATAAAAAGAGATATTGCCAGAATTTTAACTCTCATGACAGAAAAAGAGATTATAGAGAAAGAAAAAGATAAATAATGAAAATATTTACTGGAAAAGTTATATCAACTAGGATGGCTAAAACTGCAACCGTTGCGGTTGAAAGTGTTGTGGTTCACCCAATGTACAAAAAAAGATTTAAAAGAATCAAGAAATTTCATGTACATGACGAATTGGGAACAAAAGAGGGAGACATGGTCAAATTTGTAGCAAGTAAACCATATAGCAAACTTAAAAAATGGAAAGTTATTAAGATAATGGAGAAAGAAAAACCGGGAAAAACAAAGAAAGGAACAAAAAAAACATGATTCAATTAAGAAGTATTTTAACTCCTGCCGACAATTCAGGTGCCAAAAAACTTATGGTTATCGGGGTTCCTGCAAGGATTGGTAAAAAGGCAACAATTGCCGATGTTGTTAACTGTGTGGTAAGAGGAGCGGATTCCGGAGGGATTGTAACCGATAGGGAAAAAGTAAAAGTTTTAGTTGTCAGATGCAGGAAAGAGATCTCAAGAAGAGATGGAAGCTATATTAGGTTTGACGATAATGCAGGTGTTGTTATTGATAAACAAGGACTTCCTAGAGGAACAAGGATTATCGGACCTGTTGCCAGAGAAATAAAAGAGGCAGGTTACACAAGAATAGCCTCATTGGCAAGGGAAGTAGTATAAAAATTTAAAATATTTATGTTAAAACTAAAAGTTGGCGATAAAGTAAAAGTCCTTACAGGCAAAGATAAGGGTCGGGATGGAGAAATTGAAAAGATATTTGCTAAAAAAGGGTTACTGGTTATACCCGGGATTAATATTTATAAAAAACATGTCAAAGGATATCAAGGTCAAAAAGGAGGAATCTATGAAATTCCCAGACCTATGGTTTTTTCTAAAGTAGCCCTAATCTGCCCCAAATGTAAAAAAGCAGCAAGAGTTGGAATAAAGGTGATTGATAAAGAAAAGGTCCGTATATGCAAAAAATGCGGTAAACAAATAGATTCTAAATAATATGCAAAAAGTAATAACAAGATTAAAAGAAAAATATGAGAAAGAGATAGCAAAACAACTTGCCAAAGAATTTGGTATTAGAAATCCCATGGCTACCCCCAGGATTGAAAAAATTGTTGTGAATTCAGGAACTGCAGAAATTGCTAAAAATAGAGAACTGATGGAATCCTGTAAAAGAGATTTAGGGGTAATTACAGGGCAGACTCCTTCGATTCAAATAGCAAGGGTTTCAATCGCTACCTTTAATCTGAGGAAAGGTATGCCCATTGGTTTAAAAGTAACTTTAAGGGGAATAAGAATGTATGATTTTTTGGACAAGCTGATTTCAATCGTACTACCCAGACTTAGGGATTTTAGGGGTGTATCTGTAAAAAGTTTTGATTCCAGTGGTAATTATACCTTGGGAATTGAAGAACATACGGTATTTCCGGATGTTGATATGGGTAAAGTAACAAAACCGTTTGGTTTAGAGATTACGATAGTTACAAATAGTAAAAGCAAAGAAGAGTCAAGAAAACTGTTGGAATTATTGGGAATGCCGTTTGAGAAAAATTAATTATTAAATATGGCTAAAACATCAAAAATAGTAAGGGAGACAAAAAAATTAAAATATAAAATCCGATACAGGAATAGATGTAGACTTTGTGGAAGGTCCAGAGGCTATATAAGAAGGTTTGGCTTGTGTCGTTTATGTTTTAGGGAGCAGGTTCATAAGGGAAATGTCCCAGGTGTAAAAAAAGCAAGCTGGTAATAAATTTTAATTATGCCAAAAGAAAAATCCAATAAACAAAATAAAAATATTCAAAAACCCAAGGTTATTAAAATGACCAATTATCCTGTTGGAGATTTTTTAATAAGATTTAAAAACATATCTCGTTCGGGTAAAAAAGAGTTTGTGGTTGCTAGAACCAATTTGATAGAAGAGGTAGCCAAAAGCTTGCAGCATTTGGGATATATTAAAGAAGTTTTGAAAGAGGATAATACCTTAAGAATAAGAATTGCTTACGTAAAAAAAGAACCGGTACTAAGTAACATAAAAATTATTTCAAAACCGGGCTTGAGAATTTATATGGGAAAGGAAGAGCTGGAAAGTTATCGATCTCCTTCTTTTCTTTTACTGTCGACTTCCAAAGGGATCCTTTCCTCTAGAGAAGCGATTAAAAAGGGTGTCGGAGGAGAAGTGTTGGCTGAAGTTTTATAAAAATATGAGTAGAATTGGAAAACAGTCCATTGTAATACCTTCCGGGGTAAGTGTATCCGTGGTTAATAACACTTTAAAAGTGACAGGACCAAAAGGAACCTTGGAAAATAAGTGTCCGAAGGGTATTAAAGTTGAAGAAAAAGAGGGTAAAATTTATATTACTAGTAGCATAAAAAATGAAGAAGCAAAGCCAATTTACGGTACTTTTAGAGCGCTTATTGCAAATGCGGTTAAAGGTGTAAGTGAGGGTTGGTCTAAAAAACTTGAATTGGTCGGGACTGGATATAGGGCAGAGGTTGCCGGAAAAGATTTGAAATTAACCGTCGGCTATTCCCAACCCGCAAAGGTATCTGCACCTGACGGAATTACCTTTAAAGTCGAAAAAAATGTAATAACTGTTGACGGTATAGACAAGGAATTGGTTGGACGAATATCAGCCAAAATTCGTTCGGTAAGGCCACCAGAGCCCTATAAGGGCAAAGGAATTCTTTACTTGGGAGAAGTAATAAGAAGAAAGGCTGGAAAAGCCGCAAAGGCTCAAGGACAGCCAGCTTAAATATCAAAGATATGGATAATAAATTTTTAAAAAGGAAAAAAAGAGTAAAAGTACATATTTTCGGTACAAAGGAAAGACCCAGAATGTCGGTTTATAGATCCAATAAAGGTTTATATGTTCAAATTATAGACGATACGTTGGGAAAAACCGTTGTGGCTTTGTCAATCAAGAAATTAGGAAAAGATATTATAGGGAAAACAAAAGTGGAAGCGGGATATCTATTGGGCGTTAAAATTGCGGAAATGGCTAAGAAGAAAAAAATTAAAAAAGTTATTTTTGACAAAAGCGGTTATAAATATCACGGAAGAGTAAAAGCAGTAGCTGAAGGAGCAAGAAAGGGAGGTTTGATTTTTTAAAAATGTTTAGACCAGATACAATGAATCAAGGTAGACCTTTTAGCGAATACGAAGAAAAGGTTATCCAAATAAAAAGGATTTCAAAGAAAACAAAAGGTGGAAATCAAATAAGATTTTCAGCTCTTGTAGTAGTAGGAGATAAAAAGGGTAAAGTAGGAGTAGCATTGTCTAAAGCCCAAGACGTTAGAAGTGCGATAACCAAAGCAATATCTTCAGCTAAAAGAAGAATGGATATAATCCCTTTGGCTGGAACAACAATACCTTTTTCAATCTCGGAAAAATTTTCAGCTGCCAGAGTGATGCTTAAACCTGCTCCTCCGGGATCAGGTATTATTGCCGGAGGCCCCGTAAGGGTAATTTTGGAAGCGGCAGGAATTAAAGATGCATCAGGAAAAATCTTGGGAACAAAAAATAAGGCCTCAAATGTCTATGCAACACTTGCGGCATTAAAGAAAATATCTCAAATAGATAGAAAGAGAAAAAATAGAAAGGAGTAAATATGGTTAATTTAGTTAAAACTGTAGCAAAAGGTAAAAGAAGAATAGGAAGAGGTCACGGGAGTGGTCGAGGTGCTCATACGGTTGGTCGGGGACAAAAAGGACAAAAATCAAGAGGTAAAATAAATATCATTTTTGAGGGAGTCAAAGTAAAGAAATCCTTTATTAAAAGACTTCCCTTAAGAAGAGGTAAAGGAAAATTCAAGGCAGGAAAAAAACCTTTGATAGTAAAACTTGCATACTTGGATATTCTTCCTACCGGTTCAAAGGTGGATATAAATTTATTGGTCAAGCATGGTATTGTAAAAGAAGATGATGCAAAAAAATTTGGAGTCAAGATTTTGGGTGACGGAGGATTAATAAAAAAGTTTTCTGTAGCTATCCCCATATCAAAATCTGCTGCCAAAAAGATCGAAAAGGCGGGAGGTAAAATTTTACGAGATTAATATATGCTCAAATCAATTTTTAATTTTTTTTCTAAGACTTTTAAATCACCCGATGTCAGAAAGAAAATATTGATTACAGCAGCAATTCTTGTCGTTTTTAGACTTATCGCACACATTCCTGTTTCTGGTGTAGACAGAACTTCTCTTCAGGCACTTTTTTTGGGAAGTCCGCTTCTTTCCTTACTCGATGTATTTAGCGGAGGAACTCTTGCTAACTTTTCCATTATGGCATTGGGATTAAACCCTTACATAAATGCCTCCATCATTTTGCAGCTTTTGACGTTTGTTGTTCCCTCTCTTGAAGAGCTTTCCAAAGAAGGAGAGTATGGACAGGAAAAAATTAATCAATATACAAGGTTTTTGACAGTACCCATTGCTGCCCTTCAATCTTTTGCAATGTATAGTTTATTGAGAAATCAAAATGTAATTTCAAATCTCTCTCCGGTTTCTCTACTGGCTCTTATAGTTACCATGACTGCAGGATGCATGTTGGCCGTGTGGCTGGGGGAATTAATTTCCGAATACGGGATAAGTAACGGTATATCCTTTTTAATTTTTGCAGGAATAGTGGCAAGACTTCCAATTGTTTTTGGACAATCCGTTTCGGTTATAAGATCAGAGGATGTTCTTAAAATGTTGATATTTTTGGTAGTTGCCATTTTAGTTGTAGGTTTGATCGTGTTTATGAATGAGGCAACCAGAAGGATCCCCATAAATTATGCCAGGAGAACAGGACGTACGGGTTTAACCTCCTCATATTTACCTTTAAGACTCAACCAGGCTGGCGTTATTCCAATCATCTTTGCGGTTTCTCTGGTCCTATTGCCTTCGTTTGCAGGTCAGTTTTTAGCAGGAGTAGGTAACGAAAGAATAGCATCTCTAGCATCTGAAATTACTAAGCTTTTTAATCCCCAATCGACTTTATATAACGTTGTCTATTTTCTGATGGTTGTTGGCTTTACTTATTTTTATACTGCAGTTGTGTTTAATCCAGAGAAAATTTCCGATAACTTACAAAAAAACGGGGGTTTTATTCCCGGAATTAGACCGGGAACACAAACCATACAATTTCTATCCGAGGTTTTAAATAGAGTTACCCTTGTCGGAGCAATTTTTTTGGGATTTATAGCAATACTCCCTTCTATTTTTCAGAATTTTCTAGGGGTAGCCAATTTAGCTATAGGAGGAACGGGAATATTGATAGTAGTTTCTGTTGTTCTTGAGGTAACAAGACAGTTGGAAGCCCAATTAGTGATGAAAAGATACGACACCTTTAGTTAATATGAATCTTATTCTTTTAGGTCCACCAGGTTCGGGAAAGGGAACACAAGGAAATCTTTTGGCTAAGAGATTTAACCTTTTTTATTTTGAAGCAGGTGATTTTGCGAGAGAATTGGCGCAAAAGGATTTAAGGATTAAAAATATTGTTGAAAAAGGAAACCTTATTCCCGAGAAAGAAATGACAGGGTATGTAGATAAATTATTGGAAGAGAAAGTTCCAGAAGGAGACAATATACTTTTTGATGGCTACCCTAGATTTGTTAGCCAATATATAGACCTTGTAAATTGGCTGTCAGAAAGACATACAAAAATCGACAAAGCAATTTTTTTGGATATTGATGATGAAATTGTAATTAATCGATTGTCATCACGTAGGATTTGCGAAAAGTGTGGAACAACTTATAACGTGATTACAAACGCACCTTTAAAAGAAAATATTTGTGATAAGTGCCAAGGTAATTTAATCCAAAGGTATGACGATACACCACCAAGCATAAGAGAAAGATTAACCCAATACAGAAAAAACGTTAAACCCTTAATAGACTATTTGGAAAAGGAGGGGATTCTTTTAAGAATAAATGGAGAAAACCCCATAGCAGATATTACCCAAGATATTATTAAAGATTTTAATAAGGAGGGATTAAATGCCTAGTATAAGTCACCCAATCACCTATAAATCAAAATCCGATTTGAAGAAGATGGAAGAGGGAGGAAAAAAGCTTGCAGAGGTAAAAGAGAAGATTAAAAGTGAAGTTTATGAAGGAGGTAATGCATTGCAGATTGAGGATTTGGCAACGAAATTAATTCTTTCTGCGGGTGGAAAACCTTCTTTTAAAATGGTTCCGGGTTACTCCTGGACAACCTGTGTTAATGTGAATAGCGGACTTGTTCATGGTATTCCCCAAAAAACGGTAGTTTTCAAGAATAAAGATTTGGTGAGCGTAGACTTGGGTATGTTTTATAAAGGATTTCATACCGATACCTCTTTTTCAAAAGCCATTGGAAAAGATATTGAAATAGACAATTTTTTAAAAGTCGGTGAAAAAGCTTTAGATAATGCCATTAATAAAGCGGTTTACGGAAACAGGATTTTTGATATTTCCGAGGCGATTGAAAAAACCATTGTGGGAGCCAATTTTCGGCCAATAAAAGCATTGGTTGGTCATGGGGTTGGGAAAAATTTACATGAAGAACCGGAAATTCCCTGTTTTAGGCAATGGAAGAAAAAAGCGACACCTGAAATTTTACCGGGAATGACTTTGGCAATTGAAGTAATGTATGCCAAGGGTAGTGGTGATATAAAAATTTCCAATGATGGATGGACAATTTCCACGCGTGATGGTAAAATATCAGCACTTTTCGAAGAAACCGTTGCAGTAACAAAA
>DATEXQ010000049.1:0-2927 GCA_035256745.1 Patescibacteria group bacterium | reverse complement strand
CAGGAAGGATACCAAAAAGATTATTACAAATGCACTAAAGCTCATCCAGGGAATAGTAATATAACCGAAATAAGTAAAAAAACGCTCGCTGCAGGATACCGAAAAACCGACGTCCCCACAGGGCGCATATGGATTCGGATTTATTTGAAGAAAGTAGTGATAAATTGCAATTAATCCACCTATCAAGCTCAAGGTAAGCGTGTACGGAAAAATTTCCTTTAATTTTTTTAATACCATAACTGTCATAATTGCAAATTGAGGATACATAAATATTCTCTGAAACCAACAAAGTCTGCATGGTGTAAATCCACGAATTTCCGAAATGTAGAGACTTCCGAAGGTTGCTATCCCCGAAACAATCAGTATTAGTTTATAAGATTCATTAACCAAGTATTCTTCTTTCCTTTTCCAAATCACCTTTTTAGCTATTTTTTCCCAAACCAGAAGACCCAAACAAAGTATAAGCATAATATTGGATAGAAGAGTTAATAATGCCAAAAGGTATATTCCGTCCATGGCTACTTTGGGAAACGTTATGCTTTAAGTGCGTTTTCGATAATCTTTTTGAAATCTTCGTATCCGTTTATCTGCGGAAGTATTTTTCCGTTTAAGAAAAACGTCGGAGTTGAATTTATTCTTAATCTCAAAGCTTCGGACGCATCAGAATTAATTCTGTCTTTAATTTCTTTTGAATCAAAGTCTGTTTTAAACCTTTCCTCATCAAGTCCCAAGCTTTTTGCATATTCGACAAATTTGTCCTTGGGATTTCCCTCATCAGTCCAATCACTTTGTTTTAGGTACAAAAGGTCATGCATTTTCCAAAATTTACCCTGTACTCCAGCTGCTTCGGCGGCTTTTGCTCCCGGTATGGAGTTTTTGTGTGTTGGAAGCGGAAAATGTCTGAATACTACCCTCAAATCATTCGGATAGTCCCCAATTACTCTATTAACCAGTTCCGAATATATTGTACAGGCAGGACATTCAAAATCCCCATACTCGATAAGGGTCAATTTCGCATCTTTATTCCCCTTTACCCAATCCGAGTCCCTTACTGAAAAAGAATCATTCTGATTCCCTTCGGTATTTCCAGCACCTGGAGTTTTTATCCAGATCCAGGCTTTGTAGCCAATAAATACCAACCCTGCTATCACCAATAACCCGATAAGATATTTTTTTAATTTATTGGTATTTTCGTTTTTTAATTGGGCTTTCCTTTTTCCCTCTTTGGCTAATTCCCTTCTCTCTTTTTTCGTCAAAACAAATTCGGACTCTGTAGAATTCTTTCCCTCTGAAACATCTTCCATAATGGGGATATTTTACATCAAAGAACCTTCAAGATGTATACCCAGAATGGTATATTTGGAGATATATTTTATTAAACTACAAGACTATTCCCAGAAAAAGAAGCACCAAGACACTTCCCAGAATATAAACTTTGATCTTGTCGTAATTCATTTCTACGGGAACATCTCTGAACCAGGAAGTAATGTCACGCCTATCCATAAAGTCGCTCAACTGCTCGATCAGCAAATGAAGAGAAAATGCCAAAACCAAACCCCTTCCGAAAAGACTTCCGCTTGACGTTATTACAAAAAAAGTAAGAACCAGAAATATTATCTGAAAATAAGCCGTATGAAATATAAGTTTGGAGCGTTCTCTTTTTGTTGCAACAATATAATTGAAAACGGATTTATATTCCCGATTTCTAATCATAAACCTTATTCTTTCCGAAACAACCTCATCAGGACGAAGCACGTATGCATATAAAAGATGGTCAATTATCGGAAGTGCAAGTCCCAGTACTCCCCCAAACCAAAAGTAAAGGTATATAAACCCAAACCATTGTTTTATTAAAGAAATAAGAAGGAAAAACGAAAGAAAAAAAATAAGTTGTGTCAGAATTTCTTTTTTCATCTGGATTAATTTAGATTAACGCATTTAAAAAATAAAATCCAGAAGTCTAGCTTTTCGGTTGCCAAATATGTTTTGTCAAATCTACACAGTTTTTGGATTTGAACCTAACTCCTTCCTCTTGAAGCTTTCTTTTTTGTATCCTTCCTCCTCCGAAAGCATAATTTTCAGCAACCTTTCCTCTCCGATCAACTACTCTGTGGCAGGGAATATTGTTGGGATCGGGGTTTTTGTGAAGAAAAGAACCTACCTGTCTGGGACTCACCCTCTTTCTGATTTTCTTTCTTTTTAGCTCTTCGGTCACAGCCGCGGCTACCTGAGCGTATATCGCCACTTTTCCTTTGGGAATTCTTCCGACTACGTCATAGACTTCTTGAACATAATCTGAATTATTATCAGGAGTTTTTAATATTGTATTTTTCATTTTGAATCTAATCGGTAAATATTTGCACGAATATTTTTCCGTAAATACCGTTATCTACTACACCGACCGCCAGCTTTTTGAAATCCGGATCTAAAATATTTGCACGGTGTCCCTCGGAGTTCATAAGTCCGTTATGCGCCGTCATTAGAGTAGGGGCTAATGCCAAATTCTCTCCGGTAAGTGTAAATATTATTCCGGCCTTTGTTAATCTGTCTGCCACATCTTCGCCTTCCGGAGAATAATGACTGAAATAACCCCTCTCCCACATATCTTTTGCGTAATCTTCAGTAACTGTTATTACAGTAGTCGATATTTCCAATTTAGCTATTCCCCTTTTTTCCCTTTCCATATTTACAAGGTCAAACATTTTCGCCTCCGATTCTTCATCGATTCTCAACTGCCTCTTGGTTACATTAATCGGTACCGTTACTTCGCTTCCGGGTATTATACTCAGGTAGTTCAATCCTTCTTCGACTACTCCGCCAAATATCTCGTTCATGCTCTTCTCCACGTTTTCAGTTCTTCTTACGATTGGTTCGCCGATTCTTGAAGAAGAGATGGCTTCCTTTACAACCGGAGGAAGGGGTAAAGA
>DATEXQ010000048.1:0-17736 GCA_035256745.1 Patescibacteria group bacterium | reverse complement strand
ATAAAAATGGGAAGGGGAGGGGCAATTGTAAGAGTTACCGCCAGAAATTTGGAAACGGGTGGGGTTGTGACAAAAACTTACAGTTCCAATGTCAAAGTAGAAGATATTGTAACCGAAAAAAGAAAGTTAAAGTTTTTATATAGCGATGGTGAAAATGCTTACTTCATAGACCCCAAAACATTTGAACAAACATCTATTTTACTTGGAGTTTTGGGTGATGATATAAATTTTATCAAAGGTGATGCGGATGTAGATGTACTTTTTTGGGGAGATAAACCGCTTTTGGCAGATATTCCTCCTAAAGTAGTTCTTAAGGTTATCGATACTCCTCCTGGAGTAAAAGGCAATTCGGCAAGTAATGTATATAAAGATGCAACTTTGGAAAACGGATTAAAAGTAAAAGTACCTCTTTTTATTAACCAAAACGATAAAGTAAAAGTAGATACAAGAACCGGAGAGTATATAGAGAGAGCAAAAGAGTAATTTAATCCTCAATTCTTAGCCAAAAACCCACAGGAAGGCAAATATTATAGTTAAAACTTGATAAATAAGACCGGGAATTATATTGGTATTTGCCTGAAGCGATTTCTTGAATTTTATCCATTTTAATATAAAGTCGCTTTGTTGATTAAGAAAAAAATAGGGTGCTTCTATGAGATCGGGTAATGCTGCCAGAAATGCACCCAGTAAAACGACCGTAACCTTTGTGATATCGGGATAAGCCTTAAAAGCAATTAAAGTTCCCAATACTAAAGATAGAAGTGTATCTGCAACAACAATTTTAGTTGTTTGAGAAGATATTTTTCCTATATTTTTCTTTTCTGTATTTAAATGCGGATTCCAATGAGGGATTTTTTCGAGTATAAAATGACTCCCCAATGCCAGGGGTAACGCTAGAGCAGGATTACCCACTTTAAAGGCAATCGCTGCGCCTACAACTACGTGCGGAGTTTCGAGCACAGTAACAAAATATTAACCATTAAATTTTTGTTTGTCAAACAGAAATTGATGATATACTAAACGAGAAATATGGTATTTGGGATACTTTTTAATATCTTGGGGATAATAATTTTTCTATTTCTTTTTTGGAAGAAATTAAAGGAAGATTACATATCGGCACAAATATTTTCTTCTGCCTTTTTTATAATTGCCGGAATTGTCGTTTTTTATTTAATATCCAAATTGTATTTACCTTCGTGGTGGTTTTGGTTTTCATTATTGGGATTTTTAATAGGTTTTGTAATTTCAACTCTAAAATTCGGCTTAAGAATCTATGAGACTCTAGAAGCTTCTTTTATTTCGATATTGCCATGGATTTCATTTTTATATCTTAACGATTCCATCAAAAACACAAGTTGGATTTCGTTATTGGCTTTTGCATTTACTTTGGGAATTGTCTTTTTATACATTTTCCTGAATTCAAAATACAAAAATTTTTCATGGTACAAATCGGGTAGGGTAGGCTTTGCAGGTTTGACGAGTATGGGGATATATTTTTTAATTAGAGGGCTTATTGCAATCTTTTTTCCGTTTGTGGTATCCTTTGTTGTTGATTACGAACCAATCCTCTCGGGAAGTTTGGCATTTTCATTTTTTTTGCTAGTTTTTAACTTATCAAGAAAAAGTCAATGAAAAAAAATAATAAAAAAGATAGAAAGAAAAAAGTAAATAACAAAGGGAAAGTATATTTTCCGGCCAGTTTATTGATTCCCATCGGTAAGTTTTTACATAATAGGCTTAAGAGTTTGGAGAGAAGGAAGAAAACCATAGATAAGGAAGATCCTTTTAAGGATACGGCAAGACTTGATGAAAATGCCTCGCCGGATTCGGATGCGGCAGAACAGTTCGGTCATGCCAGTACATCAGCCATAAGAAGCCAAGTTGATAAAAGAATAATAGAAACCAGGAAAGCCCTATCAAGAATTAAGATCGGCAAATACGGGATTTGTGAAGACTGCGGGAAGATGATCGACACAGATAGGCTAATAGTTTATCCGGAGGCTACTTTTTGTGCAAAATGCAAGGCAAAAAGAGAAAAATAATTGTTTGGTTTATTGTTTGTGTTGGAATGGCCGCCGGAAAGGCGGTTTTTTAATATGGAACCCAAAATAATTTATGAGGATGACAGCCTAATGGTTTTAGATAAGCCCGTAGGCTGGATTGTTACCAAAGCAAGTACATCTGGAAGGACTCCCGTAATAGAAGATTGGTTAAAAAGGTTTAAGTATCCCCTGTCTAGTGATGAAGACTTAAGAAGGGGAATAGTACATAGAATAGATAAAGAAACCAGCGGATTGGTACTTATTGCAAAAACAAAAGAATCTTTGGAAAAACTCCAACAGGAATTTAAAGCAAGAAGGGTAGAGAAAGAATATTTGGCTTTAGTTCACGGAAAACTTTTCCCCAATGAGGGTATTATTCAGGCTCCTTTAGGCAGGCTTCCCTGGAACAGAAAACGATTCGGAATATTGCCCGGCGGCAGGGAATCGCAGACCAATTATAAGGTTGACGGCTATTATAAATACAAAAAAGAGGTCTTAACTTTGGTTTCCATGTTTCCCAAGTCAGGCCGAACCCATCAAATAAGGGTTCACCTGAAATATATTTCGCATCCAATAGTTTCAGACATATTTTACGCAGGTCGAAAGGTTTCAAAAAGAGATAGAAATTGGTGCCCCAGACTTTTTTTACACGCATCACGGATTTCATTTATCCACCCATTTTCAAAACTGAAAATAGATTTCGGATCAGATCTTCCTAGAAGTCTTAAAGAAGTACTTTCTAAACTAGCCAAGGAAGATTAGCCATAGGTAAGAAGCGTAAAGTGTAATAAATAAAAAGCCATAGTATCTGGGGATATTTTCTCCTTCATATTTTCTGGTTAGGTAAAAAGAAATTAAAGTTGCTACAGCAAGGTAGAAAAAAGGGGTAATATTTAAAGAAGTTGCTCCATCTTTGGAGAAAAGAAGAGTAACTGCTCCAAGGACGGAAAGATTAAAGATGTTACTTCCCTGGATATCTCCGATGATCAGCTTCCAGTCTTTTTTTAACCCCGATGCAATTGATGTAGATAGCTCAGGAATAGAAGTTCCAAAAGCAATTAAAGAAAGCCCGATTATTTCGTCTTTTATTTTGAAAAACAATGCAATAGCTTCAGCTGATGTAACAAGAAATTTACTGCTTATGATAATAAGAGCTATTGCGAAAAGAAGTTTTAGAGCGGTTACAATAGGGGAGGCCTTTTCTTTTTTAAGTTTTAAGAGAGCTTTTTTATCTTCTTTTTTGCTTCCCATTTCTCCCCAGATAATTTCAATTAATAGAAATATTGTATATCCCGCAAGAAGAGCATAAAGAACATAGGTGGAATAAATTTTAGGAATAAAAAAATAAACGATAAAGAATAAGGTAATAATAAGCAGAATTATATTATTTCTCTGCGTTTTTTGGGTTCCTATTCGAACAGGGAAAAATAATATGGAAATCCCAAGAATAAGAAATATGTTGCATATATTTGATCCTATTATGTTTCCAAGCGACAAATCCGGTACCTTTTGAACTATTGAAGAAATTGTTACTGAAAACTCCGGAAGAGAAGTACCGAAGGCAATAAGTGTTGACCCAATCACTAGGGGAGAAATCTTTATGGAAGCTGCAAGTCTATCAGTCTCATTTACAAGGTAACTGGAAGTAATAATAAGAATAAGTAGGCTAATAATAAAAATTATAAAAGTCATGTTATTTCATTATACTCAAAATATTTTTGCATTTTAAATATCTTGAAAAGTTACCACATTATTCTGTGCGAAATCTAAATACTTTACACAGCTAGTGATACTGCCTTAATATGTAAATGATGTCTTTGGATTTTTCACGAGACTTTTTTATACTAATAGCCACAGCCCTCACTGGAGGAATTGTAGCGAAGTTTATAAGACTACAACCTTTCGTTGGATTTATTGTTGCGGGAGTAGTTGCACGGTTATTTTTACCTGAAAATGCGTTTGGGATTGAGAAAGTAGCTGAACTGGGACTTATTTTTCTTCTCTTTTCGACCGGTCTTGAGCTTTCGCTAGCAAGGCTTTCTAGGGTTATTAGAATATCGCTTACAGGTGCAAGTGTTCAAATAGTTCTTGTAACTCTAGTTTCGTTCGTATTATTGAAAATGTTTTCGTTCGAAAGTACAAGTGCTTTAGTTTTGTCTCTTGGATTTTCCCTTTCTTCAACTGCGATTGTTGTTAAAACACTAATTGACAAAGACGAACTGTATTCGATCCACGGAGAAGTAATGATAGGATGGCTTCTTATACAGGATCTTGCTGTTATCCCCATGGTAATGATTGTTAGTTACCTTAAAGGACAGGATTTGTCTTTCATGACAGTAGGTTTTGATGTTTTTAAGGCGGTAGTTTTAATTGGAATAACAATTATTTTAGGTAAGATTATTTTTCCAAGAGTCTTACATTTGGTTTCTTATCTTAAGTCACGCGAACTCATGCTTATGACGGCAATGTTTCTTGCTATAGGAACAGCACTTATTGCGTATCTTTTTGGAATTTCGCCAGCAATTGGGGCATTTATCGCAGGAGTTGTGATTGCAGGATCATACGAGCGCTATTCGGTACTTTCTGAAATAAGACCATTAAGGGATCTTTTTGTGGCAATATTTTTTGTATCGCTTGGCTTTTTAGTTACCCCAATATATATTATTTCGTCTTTAGGTCTTGTTATTGTTCTTACTTTATCGATAATTGTTGTCAAAGCATTAATAAATTTTATTGTCAGTATTTATTTGGGTTATCATGGAAGAACCGCAGTATCAGTCGGGATTGGTCTTTCACAGGTAGGGGAATTTTCTTTTATTCTTTTTTCTCTTGCCAACGGTTTGGGAATAATTTCCGATAAATCACTTACTGTTGGAGTTTCGGTTACACTGCTTTCTTTAATAATTTTCCCGATATTGTATAAAAATGTCCCCAAAATTTGGGATATTTTAAAAAGTATCTCACAAAAGTCAACCCATTTTCATAAATTTTTCGCGGGTTGGGATAGAAAAATGTTACCCGATGACAACACTTTTTCAGGACATATTATTCTCTGTGGATATGGAAGGGTAGGTGGATGGGTAGGAAAAGCATTAGCAGATATTAAAACTTCTTATATAGTAGTAGATTATGATCAAAAAGTTGTAAATACTCTGAAACAGAAGGGAATAGAAGTTATATATGGAGATCCGGAGGAAAGAGACATTTTGCAGGCTGCGGGTATTAAAAATGCCAAAGTGATCATAATAGCGATCCCCGACAGGATTGCTCAGGAATCTATTATTACACAAGTTCAAAATCTTAATCCGTCGGTAAAAATAATATCAAGAGTTCATACAGACGACGAATTTGATAGGGTGAAGCTACTGCGGGTAGATAAAATTGTTCAACCCGAGTTTGAGGCGGCTATGGCGATAATAAAATCTATTCTATACAGTCAAGGTAAAACTAAGGAAGAAATTTCCAATATAGTAAAAAGTTTAAGACAATCCAAAGCGATGATGAAACCGGATTAATAGAATGCCTGCCCGACGACGCAAAAGAAAAAGCCCAAAAAAGAATTACAAGTTGCTTCTGATAGCGATTGTGTTTCTAGTTATTGGATTAATTGGAATATTTTTACTGAAAACCAAAACTTGGGTAGGGGATTCAAAGCTTACCCTGGTTATTAATAACTCAAAAGAAATTTATATCGCGGTTTTTGATCCGGTGGGAGATGATATTACTACCATTAAAATTCCGGGTTCTGTAGAAGTAGAAGTATCAAGAAGATTGGGTAAAATTAGGCTTGCAAGTATATGGCAATTGGGTGAGGACGAAAATCTGGACGGAATATTATTGGCAGAAACCGTCACTAAAAATTTCAGAATTCCCGTAACATCCTGGGGAGATAAAGAGTCTTTGGGTTTTATTAAAAAAGGAAGTATCTTAAGTGGATTATTTAAGAACTACAAATCCAATTTGGCATTTTCAGATAAACTTCGTCTTTTCTTTTTTTCCTTGGGAGTAAAAGAATTCAAAAGAACGGATATAGATTTATCCCAAACATCTTTTTTGAAAGAGAAAAGACTTACCGATGGTGAAATGGGTTATGTAGTTACGGATATCATGCCGCAAAAATTGATTGTGGTTGCATCGGATAATCTTGTTTCAAAAAAGGATCTAAAAGTTCTTTTGACGAATGCATCGGGGGAATCACTTCTTTCCGAAAAAGTAGGTAAAGTTGTTGAGTCTTTGGGAACAAAAATTGCGGCAGTCGATAATCTCAAAGAAGAGGATTTTGACTGCGTAGTTAAAGGGAAAGATATAAAGATCGATAGAAGGTTTGCTTTGGTTTTGGGTTGTGAAGTAAGTAAAGATTCATCCGGAAATTTTGATGTAGAAATTAAATTCGGAAGAAAATTTCTGGAGAGATTTTAAGTTTTAATCTTCTTCCTCAACCATAGATGCGGAAATATCGTCTTTTTTGTGAACCAACTCCGGTGGGGTAAAGGCTACATAATCAATTCTTTCACTCGTAAATGAAGGACCGGCAACTCCTTTATTACATGAACTTATTTCTTTTATAAAAACTTTGACGTCTTTTGTTTCGTTGCACTTGATTATAACTTTGTATTCGTTACCCATTTTTATAAGATTTTTTAACTTGGCACCCAAATCATCGGGAAGTCTTCCTATATATTTTCCGTCGCAGGAGATAATTGAAACTCTATGACCATGAGGATTGAATCTAACTTCGTCACCCGCATCAATCTTGGCTAGTATTTTGGGATCACCAAGGTTAATTAAATCAGCTATTTTGGTTTTTCCCGGTTCTTCTATGAACGACTCTGCATTAGTTGGAGTAAGGGGTATGGTGTCGCCCTTTTTTAAGTATCTCCATTTTTCCCAAGCTCTAAGGGCAATGGAATTAACAGGATCGATTTTAAGAACCATCTTTACATACCTTTTGGCTTTTACCAAGTTTCCTCGTTCCGAATAAGCTCTGGCAAGTCTATTTAAAGCATCTGTATCTTGGGGATTTGTATCTAATATTTTGGTGTTTATTTGAATAGCTTTTTCCCAGTTACCTTCGAGCGCTGCCGAAACTGCTTGTTGGGCAAGATCCATTTCCATATTAAAATTTCTTCTTTTGAGTATAAAGATGTACAGGGGGTTGTCAAGTACATATAAAAGAGAGAAAAATATATTACCCAAATTGTTGTTTTTGTGCTTGGAAGAGCTAAATTGAAGTAGTATAATTGGGTTTACCAATTTATGTCAGGACATTCTCATTATTCAACAATCAAAAGACAAAAAGAGGCGAATGATGCCGCAAAAGGAAAAGTATTTTCCAAAATGGCAAGAGCTATAGCAATTGCCATAAAAGCCGGGGGAGGGGCAGATCCTGCTCAAAATTATAAATTAAGAATCGCTATAGAACAGGCAAAAGCTTTAAATGTTCCCAAGTCAAATATCGATAGAATATTATCAAGAGCCCAGGAGGAGGTAAGTTATGACGAGGTTTCCTATGAAGGTTACGGACCAGAAGGAATTGCAGTAATAGTCGAATCGGCAACAGATAATAGAAATAGAACCAGTCAGGAAATCAAAAATATTTTCGAAAGAAGTGGGGGAAGTTTGGCAGGACCGGGATCCGTTTCTTTTAACTTCGAACCTAAAGCATTGATGGTTGTCAATAAAGAGTTGGATGTGGATTCACAAATGCTCAAACTAATTGACTTGGGGGTAGACGACGTTGATGAAAGCGGTGACGGAATTGAAGTTTATACAACTCAGGAAAAAGCAGGTGAAATAAAAGAGCTTCTGGAAAAAAGCGGATTTACAATATCTTCCTTTGAAATTATAAAAAAACCCAAAAATGTGATGACTGTAACTGATGAAAAGAAAGCCCGAAGAATAATTACTTTTTTAGAAACGTTGGAAGATCACGAGGATGTTCAAAGCGTGTTTTCAAACCTTGACATACCCGATGATGTTGCAGACAAAATAGAATATTAATTATGAGCAAAAGGAAGCGTTTTATAATAACTTCGATATTCCTTGCATTGGGTTTTATAGGAATTCAATTTGTAGACAATATTTACAGGATTGTTAGTATTGGCGGATTGACGGTACTGACACTGGTTCTTTTTGCCTGGTCCCTTAAGGAAGGTTTGGGGAAAAATCTCACAATTTTAACTTTGATTTTACCCAGTCTTTACACCTTAAGCGTAGGTATATTTTGGTTTTTGCTTCCGGCTAGCATTTTTGCCAGAATACCGATTGTTATCTTTTACGGATTGGGAATTTACGCTTTGTGCTTAACAACAAATATTTATACCGTTGCCGCGATAAGAACAATAGCTCTTCTTAGAGCGGCGAGGGGAGTGGGTTTTGTTTTGACACTACTAACATCATTTTTGATTTTTGATGCAATATCTTCACTTCGCACAAGCATCTTTATTTCCACTTTATTGGTAATCGCTTTTTGTCTGCCTTTGTATTTGCAGGGATTATGGATAATGACATTGGAACCAAAATTTACAAAAGAATTAATACTAATGACTTTTGTTTTCAGTTTGGTTATGGCAGAAATTGCAATCGGTCTTTTCTTTTGGCCGGTAACGGTAGTCGTTGGGTCGTTGTTTTTAACTGTAGGAGTGTATATTCTTTTGGGTTTAGGTCAATCTAGGCTTGAAGGAAGGTTTTTTTCACAGATTGTTAGGGAATACCTCTTTGTCGGTCTGATGGTATTTATAGGAATGTTTTTGGCTACGCGTTGGGGTGGATAATATTAATTTAGATATAAATAAATAATATTTTTTGATAGATGGTGAAAAGGGGAGAAGGGTAGTTATTATCACATAATAATTATAGGACATTAAACTAGGGAAGTTTTCACATCTATTTAATGATTCTTTTCACGATATCAACAAATAGCGACGTTTCGAAGAATACCCGAACAATACTTTGTATACTTTGATATAGTTATTAAGCACAATATATTAACCTTTGTCTCGATCTCCTTCATTGTGGATAAGTAGTCTGAACATGCGAGTGCTAAGTCTCTTTCTCCAACGCACCAGATGCATCAGGAATAAGACATCCATGTAAAGGAGTATTAGATATCATTAATGAGTTGTCACGGGTGTATCGGTCAAGGTATATCCTCCGTAACTTACTTATATGGTGTGCAGGTTTGTTGCTCATCTTATTTATAAAGTCGCACAATGTAACTTTTGCGACGTACTGTATTTGGTGAGGGTAAAGAAGACTTTCTCTTATGATTTTCCAGTAAGCAAAAAATTCTTTATCATTTATGAGTTTTTCTTATTTATTACCTATTAACAATCGGTCAATAAAAAATACGTTTCCGAACAATATACGAAATAATTAAATATGCCTTTTAGACCCCTCCCCTGCTTTCCCGGTATTTTGTCAGAAAAAATATTTAAAAAAATAATAATTAAATTTCCGTAAAAAAGACCAAAACGAACGTATTCGAGACGATAATTTACTCATCTTTAACTAAACAATAACCTTAGAATTGATTTGGTGAGGTCTTATATTCAAATAACTACTTGTTCGAAGCTAAAATTTAGGTTAGAATCCCTGAAACATGTCTTATCGTCTTGAAAGATTAATTGGAAATCCCGAAACACCTCAAAATCCAGAAATATTTTTTAAGATATTAAAACCCTTCAGAGATTTTGACAATGTAACATCGGCAACAAAAGAAATAGTAACCAGAGAGTTTAATAAGATGTTTCGGACAAATTATTTACCGGTAGATATTTTGCAATGGCACAGTATAAAAAATTGGGCAATTGATAAAGGAATGAATGAAAGGAATGCTGAAGAGCTTGAACTTAAGCTTTGGTATAATCCCGATTTTTTATTTCAGGCCAAACCGCTTCCGGGTACACTCGAATTGTCACATTGGCTTTATGAAAGACACATTGGTTTTCCGATAATAACTTCAAGAATGGATAGGGTTGATACTTCTAGGGGTATTTTTAAAAACGTAAAAGAGGCAACTTTCGCTTGGATTAAGCAACATGAACCCTGGGTGCCCGAAAAAGACATTTTTATACAGGAAAATAAAGAAATGCCGGGAAATATATTTAAAGCTTTTATGCTTAGAAAGTTTAATTGCGGTATCTATTTTGAAGATAACGTCGAACATGCAAAAACCGTTCTAGACTATACGAATGCTATTGTTGTTCTTGTATCGAATAGTAGGGTTCTAGATGGATTGGGATACGGGAATCTGGTAAGAATATCCATAAATGATGGTAATTTACCTAATTTGGTGCCTATTTATGACTGGGTAAAAAGCTCTAAATCATAGTGTCGCACAATATTGACACTCTTCCTTTTTCGTTATAGACTTAATTTTAGACATGGTTTCTCTGCCCGAAAACAATTCTGAGATTGCCGAAAAAGCAAATCAATTTTTGGAATATTTGGAAGTCGAAAAAGGTTCCTCTCCCCTAACCATCAGAAACTACAGACATTATCTAAACAGATTTATCAATTGGCTTATTAAAGAAGGAATAAGACAAGATTTAAAAGACATTAATCAGGAAGTTGTAAGAGAATATAGAATTTATCTTTCAAGACTAAGCGACAGGAAAGGAGCGACGCTTGCAAGAAAAACCCAGGGGTATCATGTAATTGCCTTAAGAAGTTTTTTGAAATGGCTTATTAAAAACGATTTTAAAGTAATGGCACCGGAAAAAATAGAACTTCCCAAAATAGCAGAAAGACAAATTAAATTTCTGACAGGCGAGCAGGTAGACAGGCTTCTTAATGCTCCATCGTTATCCAAAATTGCAGGCTTAAGAGATAAAGCAATATTGGAGGTTCTTTTCTCTACGGGTTTAAGGATTTCGGAATTAACAAAACTGGATAGGGATAAAATTGATCTGGAAAGAAGAGAATTTGGAATTGTGGGAAAAGGCGGAAGGGCAAGGGTAGTTTTTTTGTCATTAAGAGCAGCAGAATGGCTGAAAAAATATCTTTCGGCACGGGAAGACAAATTTAAGCCTATTTTTATACGTCATAAAGGAAAGATCAATAAGGATATATCAGTCGACGTAGGTGAAAAAATGAGGCTTACTCCCCGCTCGGTGCAAAGGATGATTAAAAAATATTCAAGAAAAATGAAACTTCCATTTGATGCTACACCGCATGTACTAAGGCATTCTTTCGCTAGTGATTTACTGATGGCGGGAGCCGACATCAGAAGCGTTCAGGAAATGCTGGGACATAAAAACATTCAAACTACCCAGATTTATACACACGTAACCCACAAGCATTTAAAAGATATCCACGATGAATTTCATGGAAAAGGAGGAAGCGAATGAAAGTTATAATATTGCCAGGATATTCGGCAAATAATAAAGAATGGGCGGAAAGTATTTGCGTAAGTTTAGGTAATGATCATGTATGCGTTATCCATGAATGGGGGCATTGGATAGGAGGTTCGTTTTCTTTAAAAAATGAAACGGACAATATTATAGAGGAAATAGGGGGAGATGAGGTAAGTATCATTGCAAAATCCGTAGGAACCAGGGTAACTATGAATTTGATACCAAAAATAATCAATAGACTCGATAAAGTGATTCTTTGCGGAATTCCCACCAGATTTGAAAGCGAATCGGTTAAAACTTTGTATAGGGATAATTTAAAAAAATTGGGAGGTCAAAACGTAATATGCATTCAAAATACACGTGACCCCTTCTCCCCTTTTGCAAACATAAAGGAATTTATAAATTCGGTTGATGAAAAAATAAAAGTTTTTGAAAAACCAAGAAACGATCACGAATATCCGTACTATGAGGATTTCAAGGTATTTCTTTTATCAAAATAACTTTTTTAATATCTCCTATAGTTTGATAATTACACACGGGTAATATATAATTTCCGGTTACAGGTATTCACCTGGCACATTAATTTAAATCCAAAATAAAACACGTTCTAAAGGAGGCTTATATGCCATGTATATTTTTGTATAACTGGGAAGATAATCGAATCGGCTTTCACCCAGATTATGTCGAAAGCGAAGTGATGAACAAAATGATCAAAGAGATCGCCGATGCAGTAGGTGTAAAACGGAGGAAGTTGAAATTCACTTTCCTGTAGGTAAATATATTGTTTATACCTATAAAAGTAACGCTCAGGTTTTATATCACGGTATTCATGCAAGAGTTGATTGGCATGAAGGTCGCGACAAGAATACCAGGATGTTGGTAGCTAAAGCAATATACTATTTTTGCCGTATACACCACATCGAGATTGGACTGGATATTACCTTTAATGATTATCCCAAAGGAACCACTTTTTTCATCGGACAAGACAAAACAATGGTATCGGTGGGATAATAAATTTTCAGGGGAAAAGTCTAACAGCAGGGTTACCCTGGCCATACAAGCTGCTGTTGGCATTTTTAATATTCCAATCGAATCAAGGAGGACTCGATGAGAATTGACTTTATAATTCGAATTAAAAAAGCGCTTCCCGATAATTTTCGTATCAAAATTTATTCCATAGCCCCGGAAGGATTTGAAGATCAAATATCGATAATTGATCCGCCGGAATATTGTTTTATTCAGGCTAAATTCTACGGTGAAAAACCGATCACAAACCAGAAACGGGAAGAAGGCTGGCTTAGCATAGGGGAACTTGACTTTGAAGAAGACATTGTTTTTCTCTGGAATGAGCAATATGAGAAATATATGCCAATCTTTCGAGAAGTTCTCAAGAAAGTGAATATCAAGATACATATTGAGAAAGGTTCGTCTCAAAATTACACAAAATACTATAAACGCGGTGGATTTACATTAATAGATTGCTAAAAAACGACAGTGGGGAAATGCCCAATTCTTAAACCGAGAAACTCCCCACTGTCAATTAATCTTCCAACTGAAGAACATATAACCCCTTCTTCTCTATCAAATCTTTTTGTCCAAATTGATTCAAGGAAAAATGTAGTTTATAACCTACTTTTTTCTTCATTTTTCTTCCTGTATATTTCTTTTTTTTGGGATCATATTCTTCCAATATCAACATATCCCCTACTTTGATATCAAAATCGGCAACTCTTAATTCAAATTTCTTTTTTCCGGAAGAAATCAAATCAAAATATTTGGGAGGAATTTTTTTCTTTACTATCATAACTTCATATTTTAGTATTAAATCCTTATTTGTGGAATATAATAAAAATATGAGGGAAAAAATCTTGATAACATTTCTTTTAATGGGTTTGTTGTTTATTTTCCCCAAAGGAGCAATTGCTTATAATGCTCCCGATTTTCATGCATCAAGTATAGTTGCCACAATGTCAGGTTCGGATAACGTACCCGCAGACGGAATAACCAATGCAGTAATGACGGTTACCGTAATAGATGCTTACGGAACGCCGCTTGCAGGAGAAAATGTAAGTGTGGTTGTTACAAACGATACTTCAGCTGTCGTAAGCCCAGTATCAACAGGGCTTGATTCCTCAGGTAAGGCAATCTTTTACATCAAATCCACTAAACAGGGAGTAGATTCACTGGATATTGTGGATTTAACCCAGAACGTAACATTATCGGGAATTGGACATGTAACTTTTTATAACCCCTCTTGTAATGATGCTTCCCCCACAAGTTCCCCCAAACTTCTTACAGCAGAAACAATTTCAAATACTCGAATTAAACTAACGTGGACTAAAGCGGGTAATCCCGTAACTTTTTATACGGTTTATTACGGATTAGAGAAAGGTAAATACATTTATGGTAATCCCAACGTGGGAGGAGCAAATACCACTACATATACGGTAGGAAGCTTGAATACGGGTACTACCTATTATTTTATTGTTATACCTGGAAACGGATGTACGCTTGGTCCCATTTCAAACGAATTATCGGCTAAGGTAATCTTATCAACAAGTATACCAATTCCTACTGAAAAACCTACTATAAAACCCTCCCCTACACCAACCACCATAATTTATGACAACCAGGAAAAAATTACACCAATACCAACACTTAAGGGTGAGGATACGATTAATTCAAATTTAAATACATTAAGTACTCCCATAAAGGTTGCAATTATTATTTCAGCGATGGGTTTGATATTGATATCGGTAGGATTAATTATTATTTCAAGAAGAAGATAAAAAGTCTATTGAAGTTTTAGCTGGGGATTTTCAAAAGGTTTTATCAAGTTCTTATCGTCGTTTCCGGTATTATTAACCCTTTGTGAAACCAGATTGAATTTCATATCTCTAGTTGGGTATGGTTTTAAAAATTTAAAAATATTTTCAAAATCTTTGTTTTCGGGATTCAACCATTCGTCTTCATCACTTTCCTTTAAAATTGCAGGCATTCTGTTATGAACCTTTTTAACGACCTCATTAGGAGGGCAAGTAAGTATAGCGCAGGAAAAAATGGGTCTTCCTTCGGCATCCTTAAAATCGTTATAAAGACCCGCAAACCCAAAGATTTTTCTATCCTTTAAGTAAAAATTAAAAGGGTATTTCTCGGGTTTGCCTTCAAGGTTTACTTCTCCCCACTCGTAGAAGCTATCGGCCGGAATAATGCATCGCTTTTCCATTAAAAAGTGCCTGAAAAACGGTCTTTCTTTTAAAGTTTCACTCCTTAAGTTTATTGTTCCGTAGTTTGATGTTTTTCCGAATAAGAACCCCCACTTCATCATGGCTATTTTGTTGGGAGAGTTTCTGGTTATGGTGGGAATTGTCCAACTGGGGGCAATATTCCAACTTGGCTCAAACATGGGAAGCTTGTTAGAAGTATTAAATCTTTTGATAATTTCGGTTGGTTTTCCTAATGTAAATCTACCGCACATAGGCAAATTATACCACCGGTTATTTATAGAAAAAAATTAAAAAGGAATATCTTGCTGGATTTCTTTGGATTTTACGGTACAAATACGGTAGTAGCACCACTTGCAGTTATCGGGATCTTCTTTGGGAACGGAGCCGTTTAACAAGTCGGATACTTCGGAAATAAATGCATAAAATCTATCCATATCCTCTTCTATTTCAAACCACGTAGGTTTTGCTTTAAAAATGACTTTATCTCCGGGAAATGTTATTTCTTCAGGATTGATTGCCACAATTCCCATCTTGCTTACTTTTTTAGGTTCCCCATAAGAAGGATTTTCAAGGGCAAATTTATAAGCATGAAGCTGGGCAAAAAATTTTTGAATTTTTTCGTCCGTTGGGTCCGTAATTTTAAAATCAATTACAGAATAGGTTCCGTCGTCAAGCTTGGATGCTATATCAAATCTTCCGCCGATAATGCAATCATTTGTTGGAGGAATTGGTTTGGATTTAAGAAAACCTTCCTTGACTTCAATTTTTCCTGAAGGGAGTTTTGAATTAATCTCTTTTAAATCCATCCCGATAATTGCATTTTGTAAAAGAGAATTCATTTTCATAAATACTCCCGGCATTCCGATCGAAGGGAGTGTGATATTATGTTTAACCTTTTGGTAATAGCAGTGTTTGCAGTCTTCGTATAGGTATTTAAAGTCAGAAGGAGAAAGTTTATACATTGTAAGGTTATTATACTCTCGGAACTTTGAAGTAAGAAGATTTAAACTTTCTTTTGTTCCTGTTTCTTTATATACTCTTTCATTCCTCCCTGTAAAAACAGCCTAGCCAACTCCCGTCTTCCTTCTGGAACCTTGCTTATTTTTTGATTCATATAAGTCTGCAATTCATTAGGAGGTAAATTCATTAAATTTTCAAAATATTGGTAATATACTTTTTCAAATTTTTCCATTCCCATTCCTATTACCGATTCGTGGGTAACATCCAGATCCCTGGCAAGTGTTATAAACATCAAGATTTGATACAATTTCTTTATATTCCCTTCCGCCTTCCTTATAATTTCCATAAACTATTTATATAATCCGTTTTTTAAAGCATCCAACAATATCATTCCCTCTTGCTTTAAAACTTTGGCTGAAGAGTTTTTTATGTTGATCTCGGCTTCTTTAAGATATTTTTCCTTGCCTTCAAATTTAATACCTAGGTTTTTTTCAAGCAATATTTTATGACTATATAGTGCCAGATGAATTAAACCGGTAGCGATGTGCCGATCGTAATTATCTTGCCTTAGTTTATTTATTTCTTGGTCGGTTAAACCTTTCTGCGGATCAAAATCTGGTTTTATTAAAAAACCAAATCCCAACCCCCCTAAAATCTTAACCGAAATAGCGGTGAAATAAGGATCGATGAAATCCGGTATGGGATGACCGGCAATGTATCTTGCTAGTAAGTCTTTTTGAGAAATATATATTTCTCCTGCTTTAATATAATCTCCATCATTAGTTATTGCCATCCCGATTGGATGTAATTGATATACCTTTTCTGCACGTTCAAAATAGCTCATATTTTTAATGTAGGAAGATATTACTACTTTTACCTGTTAACTCAAAACTTATTCACGAAGAAATATTGACAATAATTTATACATGAAACTTAAACTTTTTGTTTAAGCAGTATTTATTAAAGATTATTTCTATCCCTTTCGGTAAGAATATCGATACAAGGAATGTTTCCTAAAAATTTATATTTTCTCGCAAGTTGAGTAATTTTAGGATAGATATTTTTGGTAAATTTAACTGCACTTAAAATTGGTTTAAGTTCAGGTAGGGAATAACTATTTGCGTTATCGTAATAATGGGAAAATAATACGTTTAAATTTTGGAAAGTTTTTTTGTCGTTAATCACGGTTTTATTTTGAATCTCATCAACCGTACAAAAAGCAGTATAAAAACTGGGCCTGTCATTAATTAAATCTCCCTCGCGACCTACAATATCATCAACAACTTGCATTGCCATTACTGAATTAAAAAATCCTTCAAAAATCTGTATGTCTTTTTCCGACTGACTATTATAATCTTCGTAATAAGAAGCCATGGGTTTATCAAGCGCTATGGCAAATGCAAATGATAAATAGAGTTTATTTACCCGTTCTCTGTAACTTCTAATATGATTAAATCTTACCTCTTCATCACCCAGAAGATGAGAAGGAAGGGGTCTTTGTTTTTCGACCCTAGATAATTCTTTTTGATACCTTTTAAAATCACTGTTTTTTTCGGGAATCAATCTTTTAAATTCTTTACGAAGATCTTTATACTTACTCGAATCTAAAGAACCGACATCATAATAATCGTTTATATGCTTTCCCAGGGTGAGAATTATTCCCACAATTTTCTTTTGTTCGAAATTTAATTTACAGCCTTTATTAAGTTTGCATACGTAATCAAGAGCTGCCATGCTTACTTTTCTAATTCTGCCTTCAACAGCGGGATTAAATATATTATCCGAAATGGATGAAGCTGCTTCTATGTAGTGTATAAACTCAGACATTAAAGAAAAACCATATTATACACGGAAGATAAACTATAGGCAAAGATCAGAGTTTTTTAAAATTCCATATTTTGAAGCTGGTTATTAACTTGGGAATTAACGATATCTATCAGATCAAAAGTTAATTTAATAAGAACCAGAAGGGATAAGATTGTTAAAACTATTGAAATTATACCGACAGTCTTTGACTTGCTATCACCTTGCCGTAAATAGCGAATTCCAATAACAATTCCATAAGGAGGAAGAAAAAAACTTTCCAGATAAATAACAATCTGCCTTGTTAAAGAAGTGGAAGGCGGTTCCGGTTTAAGATTTTTCCCGCAG
>DATEXQ010000047.1:0-2787 GCA_035256745.1 Patescibacteria group bacterium | reverse complement strand
CGTATTTTTCGATAGGATGGCACTGGTTGATTCTATGCTTTCCATGTTTGGAATATGGACATTGATTTTTGGGATTCTGACTGCAAAAACATTAAGGTTAGATTTTGCCATGCTTGCGGGATTTTCACTGGGTGGGGCACTTCTTACAAAATCACCGGCTTTATTTTTTGTATTACTTTTACCCTTTTGTTGGTTAATGTCGTTTCGGGTAAATAGCAAAAAACAAGTATTGGTGAATATAGTAAGACTTTTTCTACTAACTCTAGTGATTTATATCATAGCTTACGGTATGTTTAATATTTTAAGATTGGGTCCTAATTTCCAAATGTTGGGTATGCGAAATTATGATTATGTTTATCCCTTTAGCCACATATTTAAAGAACCTTTTAATCCCTTAACCTCTCATTTAAGAGATGTTTCGGATTGGTTAATGAAACTTGGTCCTGGAGTCATTGTTGTTATGGCGATTATCGGTATTTATCAAGCTTTTAAGAACCATAAATTACAACTACTCCTTCTTGCTTGTTGGTTTTTAATACCCATTATTGCCCAGGCTGAATATGCGAAAGTATTTACTGCAAGATATATTCTTTTTTCAATACCTATTTTGGTAATTTTTACAGCCAACCTTTTGGATTTTAAGAAAAAGAATTTAAAAATAATTAGTTTCTTAACATTTGCAATATTTATTATTTGGTCTTTATATCAAAATATACTTTTTGCAACCAAACCCGAAAAAGCTCTTTTACCCAGAAGTGAAAGAAGTGGATATCTTGAAGAGTGGACAGCAGGGACTGGAATAAAAGAAGTAGCAGATTATCTTCGTCAGGAACAAAACAAGAATCGAAAACTTGAAGTTGTGGGAACTGAAGGGAGTTTTGGAACTTTACCGGACGGTCTTCAGATTTATCTTAATGATTTGCCTAATGTAATAATAAAAGGAGTTGGTGTACCCATAAAGGAGGTAGATAAAAGTTTAATTGAATCTAAAAATTTTGGAAATAGAACTTATTTACTTGTAAATAACACCCGACTTTTAATTAAAGATCCAAAAAACGACGGTTTGGAATTAATTGCTGTATATCCTAAAGCGGTTCAACCTGATGGTTTTCGGGAAACGCTTCTCTTTTTTGAATTAAAGTAAAAATATAGCTTTCTTCATGCTACAATTTAGGCGTGGGACTTGAATCACATATGGATCCGACAGATGAAATTTCACTGGAAGCTGTAAAATCCCGTGCGGTAAGAGGTGTGGTTGTACTTACGGGAAGAACCTTTCTCTTAAGTGTATTGTCGCTGGTTGCAACAGGATTTTTGACGGTTTTTTTGGACCCGAAAGAATTTGGAATTTTCTGGATAGTATCCGCCATTGTAAATTTTTTATCATATTTTTCGGATATAGGTTTGGCTGCAGCTCTTATTCAGAAAAAGGAGGCACTTGAAAAAGACGATTTAAAAACAACTTTTACAGTACAACAGTTATTGGTTATTGCGATTCTAATTGTTCTTGTTATTTTATCCCCAATACTCTCCCGCATATATGGATTAAGTAGTGCCGGAAGGATTCTTTTGTATTCTTTGGGATTGTCGCTTCTTTTTTCGTCTTTTAAAACAATCCCTTCTGTTCTTCTTGAAAGAAGATTGGAATTTGGGAAGCTTGTTATACCCCAGGTATTGGAGAATCTTGTCTACAACATACTAGCCGTAATTTTAGCCTGGAAAGGATTTGGCATATATAGCTTTGCCATAGCAGTTTTGGCAAGAAGTTTGGTAGGACTTATTGCGATATATATTTTACAACCTTGGATTCCTGGATTTGCTTTATCCAGAAAGTCATTAAAAAAACTTCTTTCCTTCGGAATTCCTTATCAGGCAAATTCGCTTTTGGCAACCATAAAAGACGATGGAATGACTGCTGTTTTGGGAGGAATATTGGGTCCTGCAGGTGTTGGTATCTTGGGTTGGGCTCAGAAATGGGGTCAAGCTCCCTTAAGGTTTTTTATGGATCATGTTATCAAAGTTACTTTTCCGGCTTTTGCCAGAATGCAGGATGCAAAAGATGTATTAACCAGAAGCTTGAATAGATCCATTTTCTTTATTTGCTTTCTAGTATTTCCATCCCTGGCAGGACTTCTGGTGGTTGCACCTATATTGGTTCAGATAATACCTAAATACCAAAAGTGGGAACCCGCCTTAATACCTTTGGGATTAATAGCTATAAACACGCTTTTTGCAGCTGTGACAACACAGCTTACTAATCTTCTTAATTCGATTGGAAAAATAAAAATTACCTTCAAACTTATGATAATGTGGACTGTCTTAAGTTGGCTATTGATACCTATTTTGTCAGTAAAATACTCCATTATTGGTGCTGCGGCAGGATATGCAATAGTTGGAGCAAGCTCTCTTATAGCCATATTTATAACCTGGAGAATTGTAAAGTTTTCTATATTTGAATCCGTATTAAAACCTTTCATAGCTGCCGTCATTATGACGATAGTCCTTCTTATAATAAGACATAACTTATCAATTAGTTTGTTATCCGTTTTTATATTAATTGGATTGGGAATTATTACTTACGCAGTAAATGTATACCTGTTAATAGGGTCAAGTATAATAACTGATGTTAAAAAAAGTTTTCAGACATTTTTTTCAAAATAAATCAGCGGTTCTTCTTATATTCGTGGGATCTTTAGTTTGGAGTCTGACGATGATAAGAAGCGGTTTGAAATACCCATTCGGACTTGGTTTTTGGGGACCAAATGCCCATGACGGTATTTGGCATAT
>DATEXQ010000046.1:0-3533 GCA_035256745.1 Patescibacteria group bacterium | reverse complement strand
AAAACCTTTGCTTTTGACGTAGAAATTCTTTCGGTTGCCTATTACCTTGGATACAAACGAATTTTTGAAGCTCCGATTGAAATGAGGATGCAGTTTGAAGGTGGAGTTTCAACTATTGCCTCGAGGGGATTTATTAATACTGCATGGAGGATGCTTTGGGATACCGCAGCAGTCTTTTATAGATTAAAAATTCGACATTATTATGATGATGGTAATAAGAATAATTGGATAACCCAAAATTATTTAACATTAAATAGTAAATAATGAATATACTTATATTTTCCTGGCGTGGACCAGGACATCCATATGCAGGCGGAGCTGAACAGGTCACACACGAACATGCAAAGGCTTGGGTGAAAGAAGGTCATAAAGTATTCCTTTTTACGTCCTCATATAAAAGCACATCAGGAAATAATACATTAGACGGTGTAGAGATTGTTCGGAAAGGTAATCAGATCTTGGGTGTGCAAATTGCCGGATTTTTATGGTTTTCATTGGGTAAACATCCGAAATTTGATTTAGTGATTGATCAATTTCATGGAATTCCTTTTTTTACACCTATTTATGTCAAGACAAAAAAATTAGCATTTATACATGAGGTTGCGAAAGAGGTCTGGAGATTAAATCCGTGGCCAAAGCCATTTAATTTGATTCCGTATTTCTTAGGTAATTTATTTGAACCCCTTATATTTAGGCTTGTATATAAAAACACTCCATTTCTAACAGGAGCAAAATCAACCGAGGACGATCTGGTTAGTTGGGGTATACCTAGAAATAATATTACTGTAATTAATCATGGAGTGGAGTTGGAAGATAAACCTAAGAAGTTACCAGATAAAAATAATATAAAAACAGCAATATTCTTAGGTGCCGTTACAAGAGACAAAGGGATTTTTGATGCTCTGAAAGTCTTTGGTGAAATAAACAGAAAAGATGACTCATGGAAATTCTGGATTGTGGGAAAAGCTGAAGAACATGTTAGGAAAGAAGTGCGAAAAATGATAAAAGAATTGGGAATTCAAGAAAAAGTTAAACTGTGGGGATTTGTAAGTAACGAGAAGAAATTTGAATTATTAGCTAAAGCTAATGTAATGATAAACACATCGGCTAAAGAGGGTTGGGGACTAGTAAATATTGAAGCAAATGCAGTCGGCACACCAGTAGTTGCTTATGATGTATCAGGTTGCAGAGATTCTATAAAAAATGGAATAACAGGAATTTTAGTAAATTATGGGGATTACAGAAATATTGCATATGAAGCTATTAAGCTCGTTAACGATCAGGCGGCATATTCGAAAGTACAAAAGAATGCATTTTCTTGGAGTAATAATTTTAGTTGGGAAAAAGCAGCCAAAGAAAGTCTGAAATTGGTAGAAAGCCTTTAAAGATTATTGATAGGCATTACCAATTAAGTTACTTGTTATTAAGAATACGGACATAATTATTATTGATCCAAACATGATTATCCTTCTCCAGTGACTTAAGCTGGTTCTTCTTTTTTTAAACGATACGGTTTCCAGAAATAGTAATGAGAAGATTGTTCCGAGCCATGCGGCATCAAAAAGTTTAATTAGAAATATATTACTGTTAAGTAAAAAAAGATATTTTAAAAGTATAAATACTAGAACTGATAAAAGAATCCTTCTTTCTTTTTGATACATTAATAAAAAGAGGAGTAGGGATATTATAACTTCGAAAATAATTGTCGAAACGGGAGATAATAGAAATATTACGTAAATAGATATTAATCCAGATATTATAAAAAGCAATCTTTTTTCTTCCAATATTAATCCTATAAAGAATACTATAAAGACCTGAACAAACATTAGCATAATATAAGGTTGTTGATTACCCCAGATCTTAATCATTGGGCTCAATATGCGTGTTAAGTTATCTAATTGATTAAGTAAGGTTTGGTTAAAAAAGGAGCTTGCAAGGAATCCGCTTGTTATAATTCCTGAAAACCAGCTGCCTGTAATTCCTCGTATGAGAAACAGTACGGAAATTGAGAGAATGGATATATAAATCATTTCCCCAAAACTTAAATGGCGAAGAATTAGGCTTGTTAGTGTGATCAAAGGAATACATATTGACCATATGGGAATTAGAAACTTTAAGAGATTTTTGCCCAGAATGCCTTTACCTAATGGTTGTCCGGGAATGGAGAAATAAACCTTAAGAACGGCTTTAGAAACGTTGAATCCATCCCGAATTGCCTGAATTCCGGAGTTGCCACCCACCCTTTTCTTGTATGTTATGGGTATCTGGACCAAACTCATTCCCAGTTTGGCTGTTTTTACTACGATTTCCGCTTCATATTCAAAGTGTCTTTCTTGAAGGTCGAGAGCCAAAAGAGAATTTCGTCTAAATCCTTTAAATCCTGCCATTACGTCAGTTACTCTGATATTTGTAGCAAGGCTTGTGATGGCAGACATTATCCAATTGCCGAACATGTTTTTTGTACTGACAGAACCTTTTTCAACATTTCCTCCTTCAAATCTTGTTCCGATAACGACATCCACTCCCTTTTCTAATTCTGTGACGAAAAGTGGAATTTCGAACGGTTGGAATTGGTGATCCGCGTCAATTTGGATAATATATTCTCCATTAGATGCAACAGCGGCTGACCAAAAGTCAGCACCTTTTCCTCTTTTATTAGGAAACTGAATTACCCTGTCTACTCCGGCCTTTAATGCAATTTTTACAGTATTATCCTTTGAAGCAGCGTCAACAACAATGATCTCGATAGGAAAGAACTTCCTTAGACTTTGGCACTCTTTAATTACCTGAAGTATATTTTTCTCTTCGTTGTATGAAGTTATTATTATACTGACAAGCCTCTTTGTTTTTTTGCGACTATTATTCATAAAAACTTACACATATTATCATTTGTGAATTTGTCTATCAATTAGTATGATGGCTGAAGAACGAATAGCTGATCTGTTTACAATTTTTAACAATGTTATAAAAGTTTGGGAATCTATGTCTTAACACTAAAAACTCTAGGATTTACTCTTGTAAAATAAAAACGTATATACTATAGTTGTATTTTAAATTATGAATACATCAAACGAAACCATTGTAGTAATTGGTGTAGGTAGAATTGGATTACCTTTTGCACTTGTTCTTGCCGATCACAATTTTAATGTTATCGGTGTGGATATGGATCCACAGAAAATAGCGACTATACAACAAAAAAAATTGCCTTTTATGGAGGAGGGAGCAGATGAACTTCTCCAAAAACATTATGGGGTTAATTTTAGTGTAATTCACGAATCCTTTATAAGTGCAATTATTCACGATACGAATTATATCGTTATCACTTTAGGAACACCGCTAAACGACACCTATGGTCCGGATCTTACACAAATTGACAATCTCTTCAAAAAGATTATTCCCCTTTTAAATAAAGACCAAACCATTATTCTTCGTAGTACTCTTTCCCCGGGGACTACAGAACTCATTGCAAGAAGACTGAACGAAAAAGGTTTAATAGTAGGTGAGGATATATATCTTGCATACTGTCCGGAAAG
>DATEXQ010000045.1:0-2081 GCA_035256745.1 Patescibacteria group bacterium | reverse complement strand
TTGACAAAATTTAATAAAACATTAGTGTGAAATTAGTATTGTTCTTTAACTTTTAATATAGAAACTTTTAGATATGGAGAAATAAAATGATCAGTAACAATTCTTCTTTAACAGAATTTCAGAAACTTAACCAAGAAATTTATTTAATGATTAATGATCGAGCTTACGATAATGCAGGAATATTTTTTCGTTTATTTCGTCACATAACTCAAATACTAAAAGCTGTCAGGAAAAAAGACTATAAAAATATGGACTATTATATTTGCATGTCTTTTAGTTGGTCTCTGGCTTTAGCAAACAGATTTCATATTAGCTTAGCGGATGAAACATGGAAGCGTTTTCCCGGTTTTTGTCCTTATTGTTTGTCTGCCCCATGTGCTTGTCCTAAAAAACGTCTGAAAAAACGCCAAAAATTAAAAAAGAAGTCTTTAGGAAAGCGACCCAAGTCTTTATCTGAATGGCAGCAGATGTTTGCTAGAATTTATCCTAATGTTGTCCAGACATCGGTTACGCATTTAGCTGAAGAGGCCGGAGAGGTGGCCGAGGCTATTGGAAACTATTCGGCGACTCGTGGCGAAGATTGGCTTGTCAAAATCACAGAAGAGCTTATTGACTTGATTACAAATATATTTGCAGTGGCCACTTGTCTCGATTTTAATTTGGCTAACGGATTAGTAAATTATTTTGCCAATGGTTGTCCTAAATGTCATAGTTCTCCTTGTAGTTGCGGTTATGTCGTAGTTGACCATTCTGTTCCTTTTTGTGGAAAGTTTAATTAGGTTCGATTTTTTTTAGCTATTGACCCATCAATCTTAATTGGTGGGTTTTTTATTTCAAATAAAACTTAATCTTCGCTAATTTTTCTTTCAACATAGAGCCATATAATCTCTATTTTCTAAGGTTATAATAAGCTTTGAACTGGGGAGCCGACGAACGAAGGTGAGGGGGAACAGTGCGAATGTGCTAATTAAATTCAAAGAATCGCCCAAAAGGCGGTTTTTTGGTTGTGGAAAACTCCCTCTTGACAATATGTTAGAATAATATAACATTAAGTTAGGTCGGTATAACATAATGTTAAATATAAATAACTATCATAAAATATAAAATCTATGAAAAATGACAAATTTCGTTTAATTATAATAGCGATACTTACCATTACGGTATTGGCTATCGCCGTTTTGTATACCTTTGAATCTATTATCATGAAAGAAAAAAATCTCGGAGCATTAATTCCTTTTTTAATCCCGGTTATTATAGTCGTATTTATGGTTTTCTTTATCAAAAGAAGATATAAAGATGTAAAAGAAGGTATGCCTATGGAAGACGAAAGATCCAAAAAAGTCATAACACAGGCCGCGGCCAAAAGTTTTTATTTTTCGTTATACTGGCTGCTTGCGATTTCCTGGTTTGAACCCTTTTTTGCTAGAGTATTGTTCGGTGGGGAAAAACTAGATGCTGGTCAGACTGTGGGCGGCGGGATCGCGGGTATGGCTATTTTCTTTTTTATATTTTGGCTTTATTACGATAAAAAAGGCAAGTTAATTTAACCTCCATGAAAAACAGAATAAAAGAATTCAGGGCAAAATATGATTTGACCCAGGAAGATTTGGCAAGGAAAGTTGGCGTAAGGCGGGAAACAATCATCTATTTGGAGCAAAATAAATACAACCCGTCTCTTAATCTTGCTCATGACATAGCCAAAGCGTTGAAAACAACAATTGACGAGTTGTTTGATTTTAGGGATTAAGAGGAAAAGGGGAGGAGAAATATTTAGAAGACCATCGTCCCAGACAAACCATAGAAGCGCTCCATACATGGATAAATACAGGAGTATTTAAGATGGCGGTTATTCGTAAGGCTTGACTTGCATCTCATGCTGCTGCCATTTATGCCGCTACCGCTATCTGTGATACCTTTGACTCCATTGCCACACCTCCCACTCAGTATTTTCTAATCAACATATGCGTGTGAAATGAAGGTGGTGAAACTTATCATTTCAAGAGGTATGTGTTTAAAGTTTTTAAATAGTTCTTCTTTGAATTTTTGCATCTCTTCTGCAAAATCATTATCACTCATCTGAT
>DATEXQ010000044.1:0-6693 GCA_035256745.1 Patescibacteria group bacterium | reverse complement strand
TTACGATATGCAGGAAGATTTGCACGTATCAGGGCACGGAAGTATTGAGGATATTAAAATGCTTTTTGCACTTTTATCTCCTGCCTATTTTATTCCCATAGGAGGAACAGTCAGGCATATGAGAGCATATAGCAGTTTGGCCCAAAGCATGGGTAACGAACCTGAACAGGTTTTAGAATTAAGACCTGGAGAAGTAGTTGAGTTTGCAGGCGGAAAAGCAAGAAAGGGAAATAAAATTGAGGTTGAAGAAATTTTAGTGGATGGTTTAGGGATTGGAGATGTGGGAAATATTGTATTAAGAGACAGGAGAGTATTGGCAAAGGAGGGAATTGCGATTGTTCTAATACAAATCGATAAATCCAAACAACAGTTGGTAAGCGACCCTGAAGTTATTAGTAGAGGATTTGTATTTGAGGCTAAAACAAAGAATTTTCTTCAGGAATCAGGAAAAAGATTAAGAAGGCAGATTGAAAAACGAAAGTTTTTGGATATCCATGTAGCCAGAGAAGTTACGGTTGATTTTTTGGAGAGATATTTTTATTCCGAAACCGGAAGAAGACCCATGGTTTTACCCATCATAGTAGAAATTTAAGAAAAACCTTCTTCTAATATGTTTTTCCAGGGTGCGATAATAGTATGTAAATTAAGGTATTTTTGGGTATAATGAAATGACCATAAAACATGAGCAAAAAACATAAAAGATTAAAATCCAAGAAAGCTTTTAGAATTCGATTAAAGCCGGGAACTGTTTATTCTATTGCTCAGGTGGTGTTCTTTACTTTAGCTGGGTTAATCGTTGTTTCTTTTGCAAGGCAGGGTTTGATTCTGGTAAAGCTTAACGATTTATTAATTCGATATTTTTCCTGGACAACGGTCTTTTTACCTTTTATTTTCTTAACCTTTGGCTTTTTAATTTCCAAATTCAGGACTCCCCTAAGCCAACCCAATGTTGTAGTAGGGATTCTTTTGTTTTATGTATCGATATTAACTTTATCAAGGGCAGGTATAGTTGGCAGATCTTTTTGGGAAGGGCTAGCTGCCTTAATAACTGGAGCTGGAGCAGTAATTATACTTTTGGGTACTACAACCGTAGGTTTGATAATACTTTTTAACACCTCCATAGACCAAGTAATTTCTTTAGTCCAAGCATTTATAAAAGAAGTAAAACGCTATATCTTTGGGATAGAGGGTGGGACAAAAGTATTTAAAAAACAAATGAGAGTTACCGGTGGTACTCCAATTACCCCGAATTTTAGTAAAACATCTCCTCAAACTGAAACTTTTGCTCCCAAGTTGGTCAGTAATGTTCCGGGAGAAGAAATGATTTGGAAATATCCGGATATCAATATCTTGTCGGATACTGAAACAGGTAAAGCGGATAGGGGTGATATCAAAGAAAATGCTGCCAATATCGAGCAAACCCTTGAATCTTTTGGTATTACGGCAAGAGTTGTTGAGGTAAATTTGGGTCCGGCCGTAACACAATATGCTTTGGAAGTGGCTTTGGGAACAAAACTTTCCAAGATAACCGCACTAGAGCGTGATATGGCTCTTGCTTTAGCAGCCCCTACTGGAACTATAAGAATAGAAGCACCAATTCCGGGTAAATCTTTAGTTGGTATAGAACTTCCCAACAGAAGTCCGGAATTCGTACCCCTTAAAAAAATGATGGAATCTGAGGTTATGAAGAACAACCATTCCAAATTAGCGGTTGCTTTAGGATTGGACGTATCAGGAAAACCTATAATAACGGATTTGGGTAAAATGCCCCATGTACTTATTGCAGGACAAACAGGATCCGGAAAAAGTGTCTGTATAAATACATTTTTATCAACACTTCTTTTTAGGGCTGCTCCTTCTGAAGTAAAGTTGATTCTTGTTGACCCCAAAAGGGTCGAACTTACAGGATACAATCAAATTCCCCATCTGCTTTCTCCCGTGATTATTGAACTTGATAAAGTTATTTCCTCCCTAAGATGGATATTGTCCGAAATGGATAGACGCTATAAACTCTTTTCCCAGGCAGGTGTCAGAAATATTGAAGGTTATAATGAAATGTCCGGCTTTCAGGCTCTTCCTTATATAGTACTTTTTATAGACGAATTGGCTGATATTATGCTTTTTTCTCCAGTTGAAGTGGAAGATTCCGTAACCAGGATAGCTCAAATGAGTAGAGCAACGGGAATCCATATGGTTTTAGCAACACAAAGACCCTCTGTTGATGTTTTGACAGGCCTTATTAAGGCAAATATTCCCTGCAGAATTGCCTTTGCTGTTGCATCTCAAGTTGACTCGAGAGTAATTTTGGATACGCAAGGAGCAGAAAAACTTTTAGGGAGAGGAGATATGTTGTATCTTCCACCGGAACAGGCAAAGCCGATGAGAATTCAAGGGGCATTTGTTTCAGACAAGGAAATTGCTGGTTTAACTTCATTTCTTAAAAATCAGGGAGTATCTCCCCAATATACAGAAGAAGTAACTGAAATGGCGAAGCCTGGAACTACTTCGGTAAGAGGAGTCGACGGAGAAAGCGACGAGTTTTTTATGGAAGCAGTTAGAATAGTTTGCCAGTACGAAAGGGCTAGCGCATCCCTTCTGCAGAGAAGATTATCCATAGGATATTCAAGGGCTGCCCGAATTCTTGATCAGCTTGAGGCAGCAGGTGTAGTAGGACCGGCGGAAGGGTCTAAAGCCAGAGATGTTTTGATTCAAAATGCCGATGAGTTTTTAAACTCTTCTGTCAAAGGCAATCCGCAACAATAAATTTTATCCAAAATGAAGACAATTGGAGAAGTATTAAAAGAGGCTCGTAATAAAAAAAGATATTCTTTGGAAGGCTTGGAAAAAGAAACAAAGATAAAAAGGAGTTTTATTCAGGCAATAGAAGAAGAGAATTGGGATTTCTTACCGGAATATCCGGTAATTCTTGGTTTTGTAAAAAATATTGCCTCTTTCCTAGGAATAGACACCAAAGGTACAGTTGCTCTTCTTAGGCGTGATTATCCACCCAAAGTACTATCAGTTAATCCTAAACCCGATATATCAAAAGAATTTTCGTGGAGCCCAAAACTTACTTTCCTAGTTGGTATTGCGATTGTCATAGTTTTAATTACAGGCTATTTGGGATTTCAATATATCAAATTTATAAGCCCTCCGGTATTGCAGGTAACATCTCCCAAAGAGGGCCAGGTAGTTGATAAACAGCAGGTATTAGTAGAGGGAAAAACTGATTCGGAGGCAACGGTTAAGGTTAATAATCAGCCTGTTTTGGTAGGAGAAGAGGGAACTTTTTCCATAGATTTGGATATTTCTCAAAAAACCGAAGAAGTAGATGTAATTTCTACTTCCAGATCAGGTAAAATAAGTGAGATAAAGGTAAAAATTGTTCCCAAATTTGATTAATTATGGAATCAACACAAATATTACTTTCGGTAGTTGTCGTAATACTTACTTTACTTTTGGTAATTGTGGGTATTCAGGTGGTTCTTGTTTTTTTGGACTTGAGAAAAGCGATCAAAAGATTAAATAGCATTTTGGAAGATGCAATTTTAGGTGGTGGGTTAATAAGACCGGAAAAACTAACAGGTATTTTGGAGATGTTCAAGAAAGGAAAGAAAATAGAAGAAAGAGGTCAACAAAACTAATAAAGCCAAGTCTACCTTCTGATTTTTCTTTGAATTGAGGTATAATTTGAGGCATGACAGCAAATGAATTAAAAGAGAAGTATTTTAATTTTTTTAAAAAGAAATCTCATACCCTCATTCCTTCTTCCTCGGTAGTTCCAGAGAATGACCCCACGGTACTTTTTACGACTGCAGGTATGCATCCCTTGGTTCCTTACCTTTTGGGTGAACCGCATCCCTTGGGAAAAAGATTAGTGGGTGTTCAAAAATGTATCCGCACTGATGATATAGATGAGGTGGGTGATACTTTCCATCATACATTTTTTGAAATGTTGGGAAACTGGTCATTGGGAGATTATTGGAAAGAAGAATCGATCACTTGGTCTTATGAGTTTTTGACTAAAGAACTTAATCTTGATCCAAAAAGAATTTGGGTTACGTGTTTTGAAGGAGATAATGATGCACCTAAAGATATGGAATCTGCTAAGGTCTGGAAAAGTCTAGGTATATCCGATGAAAGAATATTTTATTACGGGAAAAAGGATAATTGGTGGGGACCGGCGGGAGTAACTGGACCGTGCGGGCCCGATAGCGAGATTTTCTACGATATAACAGGAAAACCACACGGAAATGAATGCAAACCTGGGGATAATTGCGGTCGATTTTTTGAAATTTGGAATAATGTTTTTATGCAGTACAACAAAGCAACGAGTGGTAAATATGAACCCTTAAAACAGAAGAATGTCGATACGGGAATGGGAGTAGAAAGAACAACTGCAGTTCTTTCTGGGTATGATGACGACTATATGGTTTCAGATCTGTGGGGGAATATACTTTCCTTGATTAGTAAACTGACAAAAACCGATTATAAAGGAAATGAAAAAGCCCATAGAATTATTGCCGACCATGTTCGGGCTTCATGCTTTATGATAGCTGACCAAGTATTTCCCTCCAATAAGGATAGAGGTTATATTTTAAGAAGATTAATAAGACGTGCAGTTCGTTACGGAAAAACACTGGGGGTTGAAGGAATTTTTGTATCCAATTTAATTGAGTCAGTAGTTAAGACTTATCAAACTGATTATCCGGAGTTAAAAACTAATGAAAATGTAATCAAAGAAATTATGAAGGAAGAGGAAGAACGTTTCCTTCTTACTTTAGAAAGAGGGTTGAAAGAAATCGAGAAATATCCAGAATTGGATGGCAAAAATGCATTTTTCCTGTATGAGACTTATGGTTTTCCTTTGGAACTTACAGAAGAAATTGCCAAAGAGAGGGGGCAGAAAATAGACAAGAGCGTATTCGAGAAAGAATTTGAAAAACACAAAAACCTTTCAAGAACCACATCAGCGGGAATGTTTAAGGGAGGCTTGGCTGATCATGGTGAGGAGGTAACAAAACTTCATACTGCAACTCATTTAGTCCATGCTGCTTTAAGAAAAATATTAGGAGATCATGTCAGTCAAAAAGGAAGTAATATTACAGCCGAAAGACTTCGATTTGATTTTTCCCACACGCAAAAATTAACAAATGAGGAGATTAAAAAAGTTGAAGATTTAGTCAACGAAAATATCAAAAATGATTTACCTGTTACTTTTAAAGTAATGACGCTTAATGAAGCTATAAAAGAGGGAGCGCTACATTTTTTTGCAGAAAAATATCAAGAAAAAGTAAAGGTTTATACAATTGGTAACTTTAGTTGGGAAGTTTGCGGAGGACCCCATGTTAACCACACGCATGAGATTGGGCATGTTAGAATAAGTAAGCAGGAAAAGATTGGATCAGGACTTGTAAGAATTTATGTTACTAGAAGCATTAATTAAGTTATTTTTTATAGATTTCTAATGGACCTCAAAAGTGTTTTAACAGGTAAAGAGCAACTTGAATTTTATTGGGCTTTAGTAGTTGAACCCGGTTGGGTTCAAGCCGGAATATGGAGTACAAAACAAGGGAAAGCTAATGTTATTTCAATAGGACCTTCTGCTGCCTGGCAGACGGAGGATGAACTGGTAAGTGCCTGCGATAGCTGTCTTTCGGCTGCCATACAAAATCTTCCCGAAGATGTAACTGAACCAACAAAAACAGTTTTTGGAGTTTCCTCTTCCTGGGTTTCTGAAGGACAAATAAAACCTGAATTTTTAGATAAAATAAAAAAAATTTGTTCTTCCCTTTCTCTTACTCCGGTTGGATTTGTTGTTTTGGGTGAAGCAATTTCATATTTTATGAAAAGTGATGAGGGGGTTCCTTTGAATGCGATTGTAATAGGAGTGGGGGAAGAAAATATTGAGATCTCAGTTTTTAAACTGGGTAATTTACTGGGTACCCATATAGTTTCTCGAAGTGTTTCTATTGTCGATGATTTAACAGAAGGAATATCCAGGTTTGCATCAGATGAAGCACTTCCCTCAAGAATTCTTATTTATGACGGAAAAGAAGGACAGTTGGAAGAGGTAAGACAATCTTTAATGAATGCAAGTTGGGATGATTATGAAAAAGTGAAATTTCTTCATACTCCAAAAGTTGAGATTATAACCCTAGAACAAAAAATATTGGCAACTGCCCTAGCAGGTGGAGCAGAAATAGCAAATGTGACGGGAGTAGAAAGACCCTTTGAACCAAAAGAAGAAAAACCGGAAGAGGAATTGAAAGAAAGCGAAGTGGTAAATGTGGAATCTCCTAAAGTTGTTGATTTGGGTTTTGTGATGGACAAAGACATAAGACAGGAAGGTGGCGTAAAACCCAAAATTCCTCCTATAGAAAATAAAGGATTTTTACCTAACGATAAACAGGAAGCGATTTCTCAAGAAAGACAATTTATACCAACATCAGGTGTTTTACCTTTATTTAAAACCAAAGCAGTTAACCTTGTTAGAAACATATTTTTAAGAATAAATCTATTTTTAGAAAAATTCGGGGCATCAAAAGGATATGGAGTAACTGGGGGAGAAAAAACTTTTTTGGGTAAAAGGGTTATTTTTTTAGGGTTGGGAGCATTTATTGCTCTTTTTATCTCAGGTATTATTTTTTGGTGGTATTATCCCAAGGCAACAGTCACGATTTATGTATCTCC
>DATEXQ010000043.1:0-6428 GCA_035256745.1 Patescibacteria group bacterium | reverse complement strand
ATCTTTTCACCTTTCCCTCACGGTACTTGTTCACTATCGGTTATGAAGTATATTTAGCCTTGGAGGATGGTTCCCCCGGCTTCCCAGAAAGACACGTACTTCCTGGTACTTGGGATATCCCTAAGGGTTATCTTGATTTTGCGTACGAGACTCTCACTCTCTATGGTTGGCAATTCCATGCCATTCTGCTATCTTGACAACTCCTATATTGGGCTCCCACAACCCCCTTCTATCATCCAAAGGATGACAAAAGGGTTTAGGCTACTCCGCTTTCGCTCTCCGCTACTGACGGAATCACAATTGTTTTATTTTCCACACCTTACTGAGATGTTTCAGTTCAGATGGTTCCTTCCGCACACTTTAATATCCCGATAAATCGGCATCTTGGAGTGTGAGTTTCCTGCAAAGCAGGAAGGGTTTCCCCATTCGGACACCGTCGGATTACAGGTTTTAGGCACCTCCCCGACGAATTTCGCTGCCTTATACGTCCTTCTTCAGTACTTCATACCAAGGCATCCACTGTCTGCGTTAGTAAGACTTAAAATTTTTTAGGCCTACTCCATATACAAAAAAATATGGAGATAATTTCTCTTCAGATTTCAAAGAACAAATCTATTTAAATTAGTACCTTTTAAGTGGCGGCTCGCGACGAAAACCAGTCGCCAACCGCCATTTAAGAAGCACCAATTAGGGTGGACCCGGGGAGAGTCGAACTCCCTGCCTCGTCATTGCAAATGACGCGTTCAAACCAGGTAAACTTCGGGCCCTAGTATTAAAAAATCCCCCGGCTAACTTTTAAAGGTCTATAAAACAAAAACCAGCCCTAAGGCTGGTTACCAGAAAAACGAAAATAAATTTGCTATTATCCCCCTTCATCTATACCACACAAAATCCTTCGGGGTTGTTTTGAAATTAATTTTACGCTTTTCATCAGATATACTAGCCTCGTCTGCTAACAGACATATTCAAAAGGTAAACTGTATTATATTAGCAACGGGGTTTTTCGTCAATAGTAGCTTCCAATATTTTATCGATATTTAAATATTAAAAAGGAAGTCTCAGGTTCAAAGAATCAAAAAGGAAACTAAGATAAGGCCTGCAAAAACCAGTTGCTGTACTGGTTTTTACTGAAGGTAAACAATAAGAACCCAAGGAACAAGAATTAGCAAACTTACTACTTGCTTCGCAACTAGTAGATTCTGATTTATAAAGAAGATATTGCCAACCTATAAAAGCTATAAAAATAAAAAATAAGATAAGAACCAAAATACTAACAAATCCCCTCTTCATAAATTCATTATAACGAAGAAAAATTTAAATGCGAAGAATTAAAAATGTGGGCGATGATGGAGTCGAACCATCCACCTCTTTCTTATCAGGAAAGCGTTCTACCGCTGAACCAATCGCCCGTAAAACCTTCCTAATTTACCACAAACCCAAGCTAAACACAATTTATCCCATAATTTTTATTCTTGCCTTAAAAGTTGTAAAATACTCCAGATAGAGACCTTTGACAAAGAACATTTAAATAATTAGGAAAGGAGAATAACCTATGTTTGATCTTAAAATGGCAGAAGGCATAATTCGTGATTGTGAAGAGATGGTCAGCCTAGAGCCAGAATTGAACGGAAAGTTTAATCTGATCAAAACTGCTTGGTTGATTATAAAAATCGTATTATTTGTCACAACTGCAGCAATGGTTATACTTTTTCTCGGTCTCTTATGATCCATCCCCGCAAAGTGTATATACAACACAAAAACTTTGCGGGGAATTTTTTTCTTTACTTAGCAAATTTTTTGTAAAAAAAGATATAATACAAGATAGGTATGAATAATCTTGTATCTTTAGTTTTAAAGCTTCCCAGAAATACGGAGATTACACCCGAAGCCGCGCAGACATTTCTTGCTGCCTTAACTCAAATTAATTCAGTATCTTTTTTTCAAAAATTAACAGGAGTTTATCCTCAAGCTCTAGCTTTGGAAATTGCGCTCATCAACCAGCAGATCAAATTTCAGATAACCTGTGATGAGACTTTGGCTCCCTTTATAGAAACTCAAATTCAATCCAATTATCCTTTGGTAATAATTGAAAAATCGAAAGACCCCTTAGAAGGACAAAACATAGAAGCGGAATCATTAATTTTAAGAAAGGGAAGTTATTATCCGATTGCCATATTTAGTGCTTTTACCGATATCGATCCTATGGCTTCTATTCTTTCGGTTCTTTCCAAAAGCGACCCTGAACAAATCGCTTTAATCCAATATGCACTTGAGTCGACAAGTTCGTCCTGGCAAAGAAAAGGTGAGTCGTATTCCGAAAAAGGAACAAAAAATGAAGATGGTAGTTATTCCCCCAGACCGGACGCTTCCGTAATAAAAGAAAAGATTTCTTACCCAGGTTTCAAAGTATCAATTCGTATTGCTGGTAATACGAATAAAACCCTAACAGAGTTAAAAAGCGCCTTTGGTGTCTTTGCTAGATCCGACGGAAATTCTTTCTCTACTCAAAAAAAAGGTATTTTAAACCACGGTTCTATAATTAATTCCCTTTATTTAAGAAGGGTGACTAATAATCAAATTCTAAATATTCAAGAACTGGCAACTATTTGGCATTTACCATCCGAAAAGATAAAAACATCCTCTATCGCCTGGGGAACATCGGTATTATCCGAACCACCGGAAAACCTTCCAGACGCAATATCTGCAACCGAAGAGGACAAAAAAGAAATTAACTTTTTTGCCCGAACTCTATTTAGAAACAAAGATACAATTTTTGGGGTTAAAAACTTAGATAGACTCCGACATATTTGGACGGTTGGAAAAACCGGAACCGGAAAATCGACAATGATGGCAAATATGATAATCGATGATTTCAAAAAGGATAGAGGTGTTACCTATATAGATCCGCACGGAGACACCTGTGATGTTCTTCTGGATTACATACCAGGTCATAGACTCAACGATACCGTTTACTTTAATCCGGCGGATAAAGATTTCCCCATAACCATCAATCCTTTGGAAGTCACCAACCGAGAAGAAGCAGAACTTGTAGTTTCTGGATTAATGAGTATTTTTACAAAAGTCTGGGCAAATGTTTGGTCTGCAAGAATGGAATATATTTTAAGAAATTCCTTTATGACTCTGGCTGAACAACCTAATACAACCTTAGAAGATGTTTTAAAAATTCTGGCAAATAAAAACTACAGAGATAGAATTCTGGAAAAAACTAAAGATTCTGCATTAGTACATTTTTGGATCGACGAGTATGAAAAAATGCCCGATAGATTACAAAAGGAAGCCATAGCCCCTATTCAAAACAAAGTCGGACAATTTGTAACATCTCCCATGATCAGAAGAATAATAGGACACCCAAAAAGTTCTATTTCAATTGACGACATTTTAAATCAAGAAAAAATATTACTTGCCAATCTTTCCCAAGGAAGGCTGGGAGAAGATAACGCCAATCTTCTTGGAGCAATGCTTATCACAAAAATCCAGCTGGCAGCAATGCGAAGAGTCGATACTCCGATTAACGAACGAAAACCATATTATGTCTTTGTTGATGAGTTTCAAAATTTTGCCACCGATTCTTTTATTAAAATTCTTTCGGAAATAAGAAAATACAATCTTTCTCTTTGTCTTGCCAACCAATATATGGCTCAAATTCCTGAAAATGTCAGAAAAGCGATTCTGGGAAATGCCGGAACAATTATTACTTTCTCTGCTGGAGCCGAGGATGCTGCAATTTTAAATAAAGAATTTGCAGAAGTATTTAGCGAAAACGATCTTGTAAATCTTTCCAATTATCAAATCGCAATTAAGCTTATGATTGACGGTCATTCGTCAAGACCATTCCTTGCTCATACCCTTCCCCTTCCTATTTCAAAAAATCAAAATAGACCAAAAGTTATTTCTATTTCAAGAGAAAGATGGACTCAAAAAGAGAAAGCTCCTTATACTGAAGAGCCGGCTTATATTCCCCATCATCCTACCTATCAAAGACGGTTTCAAAGACCTCAAAGAGAAACATCGCGAGGAAGGCATTTTCCTCCCAGAAGGGAAAATTACAGACCAAATACTCAAAGACCTATAACTTCTTCTACTGAACTAAAACCCCAAACCGGAAATATTTTTCAAGGTCCCTCAGAAGAAAAACAGAATCAAAGCTAATTTAATATCCCATAATAGTTGAAAATCAACTTCAATACGTATATAATACTCACCTATATACGCATAAGCGCGTAATAAAGCACATTAAAATTGAATGGCTAAGTAATAACCAGAAAGTAAAGGTGATCCGAAATTACAATTGAATTGGTAAAAGCTATTAGCTTTTTCCATCCGCCTTCAGCTTTGGCGGAAAAAATTAACAGTATTGCTCAACTCGAGAGGGCAAAACTATAACCAATTTTAAAAAAGGAGATCGTGATGAACAAGAAGTTTCTTTCCATTATTTTATTAACAGTACTTCTAGTTATTGCAAGTACAGCAGCAGTTGTAGCAGCCCAAGAAAAACCATTTACAATTATCTATTCTAGGTTACCGGAGGCTGAACAAGGACCAGATGAAATTTTTACCTTGCCGGAATATGGTCTTGTTTGCGTTTATAAAAATGGAGCTTTGGATTGCGAGTGCCCTTGTAAAGAAGGTGTTTGCCCTGAAGGGGTAACTACACAAACAAGCACTCAAGAAACATCTAATCCAACTCCAACTTACGGACCAACTTCTACACCTGTTATCCCGCCTACACCTGCGCCGACTCAACAACCTTCCCACGCCAATTGTGGTGTAGGAAACGGAGTCGATCTGGATACCCCTGGGTGCCCAAATGGCAGAAACGATGGTCCAGGAACTGGTCCGGGAAATCCTGGTTCTAAAGGTGGTAACGGCAACGGTAGATAAAGCCATTCAGTTATTTATTACCCTAAAGACAGGTTAGATAAGACCTCTATCTGATATAAGCATCAGGTTGGTTTTACTAATACCGTCATTAGGATGAAGGATAAGCTGCGAACAGCTTTGGAAATAGCCCTTGTGACTAAATTCATTGATTTCTCGCAGCTTCCTTTTTTATTTCTTCAATATTTTTTATTCTCTTACTTTCTTCATCTTTTTCATTTATTGAAAAATTTCTATCAAAAAACCCGCATAATATAGCGGGTAATTTTTTAGTGGTACTTAACACTCAAAATATGACCGGAAGTATTGGTTCCGTTTTATTCTCCTTCGTATTTAGCGAAAGACAGTTAAACGACGACCTTAAAACTGGGGTGTATGCTCCCGCAAAAGCGGGAGGCCTATATCACTCCTTAGAAAGGAGGTGATCCATCCGCTCCTTCCAGAACGGATACCTTGTTACGACTTAATTCTTGTCGCTGGTTTCACCTTCCCCCGATTCAATCGGGGTTCGGGTGCCCCCAACTTCACTAACTTGACGGATTGTGCTTCATTAAGGTTGTAGCACGTTCCCACCCGGCGAGCGGTTTTTCCGCACCGGGCGAGCCGTAATGTTTATTCATACCTAATCTTAAGTTGGTAATATAATTCAATTCTTCGGATGTAAGCTTTCTTTTATCCTGCCTACCTTTAATAATGATTCCTATTTCCTCAAAAACTGAAAAAGATTTTGCTTTAATTCCTCTCAGTCTATATTTTCGAAAGAAAGGAATTATAACTTCATAAATCTCATCTCTTTTTGCAACCTCAAAAACATAGGCAGAAAGTTTTCCTTCTACGTTAGATTTTTGGTAAACACTTCCTACTCCGAAAAATCTCCTGACCTCTTCTAATAGAGGTTTGTTCCCTATTGCTTGAGCGATAAAAAATCGAAGTTCAATTCGATTATCCTTTCTCAAACAAACTAGAAAACACCCTTCACCTTCTGTAAAACCAACTATATAATTTGGTGTTATCATTACGTTTTCCCCTTCAGTAATCTCCATTCAGATTACAAACAAAACCCGAATATGTCAATTACCTACTATGGAAAAGCTGACTTCCACACAAGCAATAACCTCTATCTTGTGTGGATATCCCTAGGTCATTATAACCTCTGTTCCAGACATGTTTGAAAAGCTTTATAAAACGACTTCCTTCCGACCGCCCAACGAAAGTCGTCATGCTTTTGAAATTTCAAACCTGTCTTTTGCCTCAAGCCCTCCATCCGGATAAGTTACCTTATCAGGATTGCTAAATTTTTTTGGCTAATCTCTAAAATAAGAGTGTTGGATTTAAACCAACTAGAGGATATAACTGCCAGGCGCGTTGTTCCTAAAAATAAATACTAAGGCGGTGTGTACAAGACCCGAGAACGTATTCACCGCGGCATAGCTGATCCGCGATTACTACCAATTCCGCGTTCATGAGGGCGAGTTGCAGCCCTCAATCCCCACTTAGAAGCCGTTTGATGGGATTAGCTCCCGATTACT
>DATEXQ010000042.1:0-3228 GCA_035256745.1 Patescibacteria group bacterium | reverse complement strand
ATTGATTTTGATTTTTCCATAAATAAGTAAGATATATAATCTTAATCTGAAAGGTAGTCTTTTTTCAAGAAGACAATTTACCCTCGCCTCTCTCTGCCTTTTTTATTACTTCCTTTTCTTCCTGGGATAATTCAGTTGTTGATTTTCCTTTGTCAATTTTCTTAACGTAAACCCTTGTCCTTTCTCTTGTGTGAAGTCCCGTTATGACAAACCCGCTATACTTGGCATTGAGAAGTGCCAACGAAAAACTATGGTCTCCGCCAAGCTCCCTAAAAGGGTTAAACCGAACAATGGCAACTTTTTGTATATGATAAATATTATCTTCTTTAATGTCTTTAATAACCTTTTCAATCTCTTTTATCGATCTTTCATTCTCGTCCTCTTTGCTAATCAGACTATCTAATATTTTTATTAGATTTCCCTTATCAACTCCTTTAGACAGCTTCTTAAAATAAATTAAAATCCATATTCCTACAATTGAAACCAGAAAGAGCCAGGAAAAAATAATGATTAATAAAGTTTGATTCATAATATATATACTAACTCAACATTGTCGCAATTTCCTTAAATCGTGTCAAGGAAAGTGTTGAATTCTATCTCAGCATATGATATTACCAAGATAGCATATGGGTAAAAGAAGAACCAGAAAACAAAAGGCAAAAGCTAGAAATAACTTCAAAGGTTTTTATTGGTCTGAAGCTAAAAATCCGGAAGTTGAAGCTAATGTCAATAGGCAAATTGAAAAGACACCAAATGCGGGATTGACGGAAAGGCATACTGCCAATAATGCCGAACAGTTGGCACAACAAGGCTACTTAGGCAGCGTCAAGAAAGACATAACCAAGAGTGTTATAATCGCTAGCCTCATCTTAGGCATAGAACTGGTGTTATACTTAGCTTGGCATTAAGCCGGAGGTTACTTGCCCATAAGAGTACGGTATTCTTTCTGAAACAATTCCAGAAGATATTACCGACCTGAAAAATCTTTGGCACGGAGGGGGGTGAAATTTTATGATGTATTGTGTAAAGTGTCGCGCAAAAAGAGAAGGAAAAGATATCGTTGATGTTACGATGAAGAACGGAAAGAAAGCAAAGAAAGGGAAATGCGAAGTTTGCGGCACAACTATGTTCAAGATTGGTGGTTAATTAACAATTTTGAACACAAAATCAAAAGGGAGACCCCTCTTGGGGATCCCTTTTGTGTAATTCCAAAGTGAACAAGTTCGAAAAAGTACTATCTTCCTTTAAAAGAAATTATAAACCCGTCCCTCTTGAAGTCTTCGGGAAAGATCCTTACAAAACTCTTATTTCGACCGTACTATCCTCAAGAACCAAGGATGAAGTAACCCTTGACGCCTCAAGGCGGTTATTTAGCAAAGCACCAAATATCTACAGACTGAAAAAATTAAATACGGAAGAGCTTCAAAAATTAATCTATCCTGTCGGTTTTTACAGAACGAAAGCCAAACACCTCAAATCTCTCTCGGAAATAATAATCACTAAATACAACGGAAAAATTCCTAATTACCGGGAATATCTGATGACACTCCCGGGGGTCGGAAGAAAAACAGCAAACTTAGTACTTAATCGCGCATACGGTATACCAGCAATCGCCGTAGACACACACGTTCACAAAATAAGTAACCTGCTTGGCTGGGTAAAAACCAAATCTCCCGAACAAACCGAAAGTGCTTTAATAAAAATTCTTCCAAAAAAACATTGGACTATCGTCAATACCCTATTTGTTTCTATCGGAAGACAGTATCCTTCAGATAATAAATTGAAAGTTTTCTTGAAAAAAGAGAATTTAATATGAAATCCTATTTGTTTTTGCTGAATAACTGATATAATAATTTTATTGAGAATTTTTCGGGATTTTCTCTTGGCCACGAGATTAGCTTGTTAGGTCTTCAGGGAAGTCTCCATTAAGGGGGTGAAAATAATTGAATAAAAAACTTTACGTAGGTAACTTACCTTATACTGTTACCGGTGATTCGCTTAAGACTCATTTTGCTCAGGCGGGAAACGTGCTTGATTCAGTGGTAATTTCGGATAAATACTCCGGCAGATCAAAAGGTTTTGGTTTTGTAGAGATGGGAACAGAAGAAGAAGCCAAAAAAGCAATCGAAATGTTTAATGGAAAAGATCTTGAGGGTAGAAATTTAATTGTAAACGAGGCACGAGCAAAAGAACCTGTCGCAGGCCAATAATAAACACCAATAACAAGAAACTAAAAAGTATAAAGATCATACGTTATTGTCAATACGCAGCTATCGCAACTGCAAAAGTGTTTTGTGAATAAATACATCCCCATACGTATTCTCCTCCGGAAAGAAGCTGCCTGTGGCCCATTGTGTTTTCCCATAAAGAAACCGTTTCTTGAGGAGTTTTACCACCAACCGCCAAAAACTCGGCCAACGCTCCGTATTTATCAAAAATCCATTTCAAATCCGAACGTCTTTGGGTCATGTTGGTAAATCCTTCATGGCCGTCAAGTTTACCGAGTTCAAGAAGCTCATTCAGGCGAATCGAGGCAATTGTACATAATTCCTCACGAATCGAAAGCGGATTAACTCCATATTCCTGCCTCTTTTTGTTAACAACCTGCCAAAGATCCGGGCCTCCCCAACTGACATTTAACCCATATGTCGTTTTTTGGGGTGTAATTTGTTGTGGTTTTGGGGTTGAAGACGGAACTATGGATGGTATGGGGGTAATCACCAAAGAACTGGCAAAATACTCATCGGTTTTTTCCTGCGATTCATTATAACCTTTTAAAAATCCTAGATAATAAACAGATTCGGAAATAAGAATAACCAAAGTTAATATTATCGAAACAAACGTAACTTTTATAATATTCTCGAGAACACTCTTAAAATAACGCTTAGCTTTAGAATTACCCATATATGCCATCGACTGATTAAAAGTTGTTAATAAACATGTTCACAACTCCATACTGTCAACAATAACGGTTACAGGTCCGTCAAGAACCGTATTAATTTCCATATATTTCCCGAAGCTTCCCGTTTCAACTTTAATTCCTTTTTCTTTCAATTTCCGAATGAAAAATTCATAGAGTCCCCTGGCTTTCCCGGGGTCGGCAGCCTTAATAAAAGAAGGCCTATTCCCTCCGGTTGTATCTGCATATAAGGTGAATTGAGATACGATAAGGACACTTGCCTTGACGTCTTTAACGGAAAGATTTATTTTATTGTCGCTATCTGCCAT
>DATEXQ010000041.1:0-17729 GCA_035256745.1 Patescibacteria group bacterium | reverse complement strand
TTCAAGTAAAAACTTGTCGAAACGTCGCAAGGTAGAGAGTCTTCGGTTGATTGTTTTTTCAGGCGTATTCTGGTTTATTAAGTATGTTTTATATTCATCAGCGAGATTTTTGTTTATAAAAGGAACACATTCGGTTAGGTTTTCTGCAGATGATCCCAAATTCAATATTTTTGCTATTAACCAAACTTTAAAATGGTTTAAATCTGATAAATAGTTTATTAGGGTTTTCTTAGAAAGATTTAAACCTTGAAGGTAAGCGTTAAATTTTTCGGTAATTTTATCCATTTTAAAATTTTTTGCGTTAAATCAATTGAAGCTAGATTATATTAATTATATCAATTATACTATTATTAAAACTCTAGACATGTGTTGTCAAGGGGCAATTAAACCTAGAATAATCCCAATAATACGGTTATTTTCACAACCTTTAATAACACAATTAACGCAATTGTATTTAATAACACTACAATAACAAATAACATCAATACAATATCCGATAATGTATTTTATAGTAAGTTTACTGGAATTCCCTGCATTTAATATGAAGCTATGCGGTAAATATGCGGAAAACACATTATAAACACTTTTCACAAAGCTATTTTCAAATATATACACGTATTTATATTTTTATGTAATTAGCAATTAAGAAGATTGAATGCCAAGAAATATATGAGTCAAATAAAACCGAAAAATAGGGATAAGAAGTAAAAAAAGAGTATTTTTGAATAATTTATATAAAAAAACCTTTACTTATTAGAAAAAATAAAACTAAAATTAATTTAGGATAATTAAAACTAAAGTTATATTATATATTTAATAAGTATATGGAAAATTATCATATTTTAAATCAAGAAGAAATAGGTAAGAAAGGAAGAAGTAAATCTAGGGCATCATATATAATAGCAATAATTATATTAATTCTAATTTTATTAGGATTGGGAATATCGATATATTCTATTAGACAAAGAACAGCAATGACAGGAAAGGCTTACGAACAAGTAACAGGTTATGTTGAAATTACAAATTCATATATGTTTGCTTCTCCATTAAAGGCAAAAGCAGATGGATTGGAAAGAATCAGAATGACTATATTTGTATTAGATTCCCAAGGAAGAGGAGTTGTTGGGAAAAATGTCATTTTGGGTAATCAGGAATATTTTAATATAGAACCTATACAAGAGAAAACAGATGAAACCGGAAAAGCAATTTTTGATATAACATCAACTAGACAGGGATTATTTATAATTGAAGCTTCAGTTGATAATAAAGCCTTACCTCAAAAGGTTAATATTATTTTTGAATAAGAAAGGTATTGATTGGATTTATTAAAACTTGGGCTTATTCAATAATTTCTTGTATTCAGCGATGATATCGTAGTATTGGTTAGTAAGTTTGCGCTTTCCAACTCTCTTTACTTTCTTGGTTTTTCGTCTTCTGGTAATATGACAAATAAGCAGGGCAATTATAACAATCTGTATCAATATAATAATAAATATCCAGTTAGAACAAATGAATTGAAGGAGGTTTTTAAGAAATTGCATTATTATCATAAATATCCAAAGGTAGGAAGGGAATACAACAAATGTAAGGGTGTTACTTTTAGCACTAAAGTTATTTTGAACTCTTGCTATGGCAAATACCCGCCAAATATCAGGATCGTTGGGTAAATTAAATTCAAAGTTCCCGAATTCATTAGATGTTAATTGATATGTTGGGATATAGTATGCCCATAAGCTTTTAACTATATTGAAAAAAGAAGATCCCTGTTTTTCTCTGGCAATGTAAATCTCGACTTGAGTATTGGGTAATGTTTTACCGATTGCCTTTGATTGTTCGTTTGTCTTAAAACTTCCTCTTTCTATTTCAAAAGTTGGAGATAGAAGTATAGGACCGACCTCATTTGTTTGGGAGGAAAGAGGTAACCTGGGAATGCAAACCGGACTTGTTAGTCTTTTTGATTCATCTTGGGAAAATAAACAAAGTTCGGGATATTTATAACCGGATAGGAAAGAAAGAAAAGTTGGGAAAAAAAGCCTGTTAAATTCAAAGTAACCGTCTTCACGCGACAACGTTTCTTCGGAAACGGCTATTCCCGTCATGTAAACTTTTGAATTGCTGGGTGCATATCCATAAATTTTAAAAATTCCTGATGGAGGAGTAGGTGTCGCTAGGGGAGTTGCTGTAACACCCGGTTTGTAGGTAGGTTTAGGAGTTAATGTGGGAGTTGGTGTAGGAGTTCCAGAAGCGGAAGGACTGGAAGTTGGAGTGGCGGTTGGACCAGTTACAGTAGCCGAGACATCTGTATCTTGTTCTTCGTCTAACTGTGCTTTTACGGTCTTGTAACCCAAAAATAATATAAAAGAAATACAAAGGACGTATATGAATATAATCTTGACCCCTTTGGGCTTTCTAAGAACAGCCCTAAAGGCTAAATAAGCTTTGGATAACAAGTTGTTCATTTTAAATATATATTGACCTTAAAATAGCTTTCATTAAGTCAAAAACATTATTTTTTGACTAATGTAATTCCACAAACTCATTTTGAGATATTTTGGATGTTCGGTCAAATTATTAACAACTTTTAAAAGGAGAGGATTTTATAAAAACTGATCAAAACAATTATTTCTTGGTTTGAGGAATATTGTCAGAGACTTTATCTTTCAATTCTTCAAGTTCGTGTATTTCTTCTTCAAGCTTTTTCTCGAGCTTTGATTGTCGGCCCTTCATTTTTTTCCAAATTATCATCCCCAAAAGCATGATGATTATGATGCTAAGAATAATAACAAGGGCAATTCTTACAGGAAACGCAAAGAAGGAAGTGGAAGCAGTTAGAACCTGCCCGGTTTCCCCGTATGTTGCGGTAAGTTCAACCTTAAATTTACCAAACATTAATTGTTTACCCAAATCATTGGTAAAGATTCTGCTGGAATCCGGGAATATATTAGCCTCCTCCAAAGCTTTAATATCTATTTTTCTGCCCAACCAATCGTAGAGAACCACCTGTCCCTTTGGAGTTATATGATAGCTACCTCTATTTATTATTTCGGAAGTAACTTTTACAGGACCGTATTCGATAAAAGACGGTGTCTGGAATTTAATAATGCTTGCGTTTTCGGTAATAGGACCTGCTACTCTGACATAAACCAATCCGGCAAGTCTACTTTTTGTCGAAGTACCTGCTTCTTTATCGGATTTTAAGGGAGTGGGAATGGAACTGGTCGGTTCAAAATATATTCCGAAATAGCGTCCGCCGGGTTTGGCATCTTCAGGTACTGTCATTTTTGTTTGAATGGTTACCTTATCTTGAGCGGGGATTGTTACTTTGTCATAACTTACCGGGATTTTAATCCAGCTGGCTGCTGCGTAAGGGGATGGAGCCTGCATTTTGGGAGAGTCTTGAAACGCAACTGTTCCCATGTTATCGATTACCAAGAAATCCGCAACACCGATATCTCCTGCAATTGGCTGGTCTCCCTGATTTAAGAATTTAATAGAAATAGTTACTATTTCACCGGGATCAACTTCGACTATTTGTCTGGCAGGTGCGACCGTTAAAAAACCCGACTGGGCCAGACTGGTATTGGGTTTAACAAATGAAAAAATAGAAAATATTAAGAGGGTAAATAAGGTTATAAAGATAGGCAGTTTTTTTATCATTTTAAATTAAAAAATAGGTGTAGCTACGTATTTAGCGGTGTTATAGTAATATCCTGCAGGCTGCATGGCATCTACGCTTAATCTCCAACAAACAAAAGCATCAGAGTTTGAGGAGGGGGCACTTCTGGTTATGATGTTTTGAGCTACCTGGGATGTTTCCCTGTCTGCCGCTGATCTTGCACAAAATGTAGGGGATGAATCACAATCATTTGTTTGGACATCCCATTTTACAGCATGTGTTGGATTATAGCTTGCCCCTGGTCCGCTGTCTGTAGAAAAACACAAACCATTTGTTGCTTGAGTATCACAGTCATCAGAGTTGGTATAATCCAGAGTTCCATCTCCCGTATTATCCGGAATACAATTTCCCACTGCAGTCGGATTACCGGTACAAACAGTTCCATCCTTACCCATCTCGTCGGATTCTTCTAGAGTTATATTAAATCCGCTGGCTGCGTTTGTTGAAGCTACTATATATTGTGCACCATTTTTAAAAGTATCAGCAGTCATAGTACCAAAAGGTACAGCATAAGCAAAACTGGCTATGTTTAAACTTGCCTGTCCGCATACCGTATCAGGAGTGGTAAAGCAAGTTGTTTCTTGAGTTGAACGATCTGTTTTTACACCGCAAACCCTAAAAGAAAGAGTTTCGTCAATCGTAGCGGATATAAATACTCCTTCAACTGGAGCAACAATCACATCTTTGTCTTCAAGCAGCTGATCTGAGGCATTTCTGGTCTTAAAATTAATAGTGTAAGTATCGGCAACACCTCTGGTTCTGGCGGCTGTTATTGGAGCCGGATTAATAATTCGGCTATTACCCAGGGTGACACTTACAGCTGTTGTTGCCACACATTCTGCGCTTATGGGTATCATAATTAAAGTATCTGCGGATGCACCACCCGCAGTTACTGTTGCCGTTCCTTTTGTACATCCTGTTACCGTTATATCGCTATTGCCTAATTCCGTATTTCCTCCTTTTATGTCAAAACCGTTTGTTGCTACATCGGTATTTGTATCCGGAATACCGTCGTTTGTTTTATTGTCGGTGTTAATTCCGGGGAGGGTTATTAAAATATCACCGCTTGCAGGAATATTTGTACCTATCGTAAAAGTAAAAACCAAATTACCGGATGACGTTGCGACAATAAAATCAGTATCTGCCAGGGTAGTATCCAAACCATCGGTAATTGTAAAAGTATCGCTATCTATTATTGAAGAAATAGTATAGGTTCTTGCACCGTGACATCCCGATTCTGCAGCATTGGAAAAACAAATAACATCACCCGGGAACAAATGATTTGTATCGTCATCTGCACTATCGGCATCCAAATCTATAGTGACATCGTTTATGGCTTGGGTTGTAGCAATACTTGATTTATAAGAAAATCTTGAGTTTGATAAAGTAGATGATGCTAAAGTTATGGCTGACTTGGTTTTTATGGGTAAGAAAAGGGCAAATCCTGTTAAACCAATAAGAATAAGAATAAATATAAAAAATACTTTTTTGGAGAATTTATTTTTCAAATTTTGCAAATTTTTCGGCATTCTAAAATCGAGGTTATTCAAACCTCATAACATATAGTGATGTATACCAAAAGGCTTGTCAAGCCATAAAGTGGTTGAAATCAAGGCTATTTTTTGAATTTTAAGATAATAGTTCTAATAATTATGAAAACAATTAAAAATGCGGCACTGATGGAGAAGGGAAAGGCTATGGTTGTTGTATAAGATTCATAAGTTTCACTTCCGTCATCCAATTGAAACTTCAAGTTTCCTCTATAAATTCCGAATAAAACTTTTTTTGTCAGAGAACATCGAATCAACTCCTCTTCTTTTGTGCAGGGAATCTCCCTTATAGATGATGCAAGTATGTTTTGCGGCGCAATAGTTAGCGTTTCTTCACTTCCGAAAAGATGACTTATGTTTATTTTTCCGATGGGTTTAAAAAAAGCACTACCTGTATTTTTGATTTTTACTGTATAAATAATTTGTCCTAATGAATCAATTATTTTGGGAGCAGAAAATAAAGTAATTAGCGCATCTTTTTTGGGGTTTCCGTCTTTTGATACGGTAAAAAGGATATTTGAGCCAATTTGAGCCTGTGTTTGAGTGGTTCGACCTCCGATCAAACTGCTGGAATCGGTTTCAAAAAGAAGAGTAAGATAATAATCTCCTTCGGGTGCATCCAAAGGTGGAGAAATGGTGAGAATTATTTCCTGATTTCCACCTCTGGGAATAAATCTTTTTTGATTTTCATCCAAAGGTGTACCGCCGATTTTAAACCAATTCAAAATATTTATATCGTTGTAGTTTGTAATATCCTCTAATTCAACATTCCCGTATTCATCGCTGGGGGAGAAAGGAACAATACTTATCTTTAAAGGAGTTTCGTTTCCGTTATTGGAAATCAAATAATTTTGGGTGATTTCTTTTCCCGGTTGAATCATTACCTCAAGAATTGGAGGAGTAATGGAAAGGGAGATGTCCTGGGCATGTGTGGGAGTAACCAAAAACCCATAACCAACGACGAATAAAATTAACAACAATAAGGTCCAAGTTGTTTTAATTATTAAATTTTGATTTCTCATTAAAAGGACGGTATGGCCGTGAATGTTATTATATTTCTGAAAGTTCCCCCTGCTTGAGTTCCGGAAACATTGACTTTAAAAGTAACCGTAGATATTGATTCCCAGGGCCATAAATTATTGGGATAATCCCAAGTTACCTGACTTTTGTTCATAATAGTTTCGGCATTTTCCGGGATAGATGCATCGGCGAAATGTCTAAAGTAGGTCGAATCCGTAAAATCCGCCGGTATATCGTCTCCGGACATATTAAATCCAAATCCGTAGGTGGTACTTTGACTCCAAATTTCCGCCGAAGTTTGAGTGCAGTTTCCGTTATCGCAGGTGGTATCGGGAATTGTAGCTGTTTGACTATCGTTTTGTAGAGGATGATTTTCTTTTGCTTTTACGCTATAGCCTCCCGCTCCTCCTGCTTTTACGGTTAAGGTTGTTGCTTGGGTGGTCCCAACTCCTACCGTTAGAGTGCCGAAGTCAATTGAAATATCCGAAATGCTAAAGGAAAAGGGGATTATGGTATGGATATACTGAAAACCGGATCGTACCCTGTAACCCGTAGAGGAAAAAAGTCCTGCTGCGGTTCCTCCGATTGTAGTATTTAATTTATTATTGGTAGATGTGGGAACCCCCGCACCTGAATTTAAGTTAGGAAACTGAATTTTGTAGTTGGGAGATTCAACTTTGGATTGAGCATTTACTATATGAGGAATTAGGAAAGTAAATATAAGAGTAAGTAATAATATTTTTTTCATAATTCATAAAAGTCGATTCATTATTTAAGATTCTATTTTTTCTTCCATCTTTTTTCCACTTTGAAGAAGTTTAGACAACTCTCCCGATACTTCACTAAGTCTTTGTTTGTGCATTCCCTCGCAAGCAGGATCGTTTGCCAGAGCTTCAATAGATTCCCAAATTTTGATCAAATGAATTTTGAATTCTCCTTCCGTCCAATTTTTTACTTCTACTTCCTGTTCGTTTACTTCCTTTTCCAGCTCCCTTCCTTTGATGGACAGGATCTTAATCTTTTCCTCATCTTGTAATAGATTTATATATTGTGTTCCAAATATAAGGGCTAGGGGTGTAATAAGAAATAGGGAAGCCAGTTGCAATAATTCCGCAAATATTTCTTTTTGGGCCGTAAAAAGAAAAAAAATTGCGGATATGACAGCCAAAGCAATTGCTGATGACGGTTCAAAAAGTAAAGATATGCCGAAAAGTAAGAAATAAATCAGGAAAAAAAGAGGAGAAAAAAGCGATCCGGTTGAAAAAACAATTAAATAGGTGACAAGAGTTAAAAGGACAACATCAATGGTAATTTTTTTGGTTTTTGAAATCTGTATTTTTCTTGCGGCAAATTGAACTACTATATAAATGATAACCAGTAAAGAAATAAACTGAAGCGACATATTTAGGAATACCTCGTTTTTTGTCCAGAGAAAAGCGAACCCGACGCAAATAATTAGAATAAGAGTATAGAAGAGAGTATGTTTAACAGGCCGTTTCATAATTTTAGAATACAGCTTAAATGGGGAGTTATCAAATGATTATTAATGACTCACTGCTAAATCCTGTTGTATACTATTAAGCAAAATGGTTCAAAAGTATAATCACAAAGAAATAGAATCCAAATGGCAAAAAAAATGGCTTAAGGAAGGTGTTTATCAGCCAAATTTATTGAATGCCAAGAAACCCTTTTATAATCTGATGATGTTTCCTTATCCTTCTGCTGAAGGACTTCATGCAGGGAATATGTTTGCTTTTACGGGTTCAGATATTTACGGAAGATACACTAGAATGAATGGTTTTGATGTACTGGAACCTATTGGATTGGATGGGTTTGGTATTCACAGCGAAAATTATGCTTTAAAAGTCGGAAAAAGTCCTCAAGAACATTCCGAAACTTCAGAAAAAAACTTTTACAGGCAACTTACTATAATTGGAAACGGATTTTCCTGGGATAATCGGTTGGAAACTTATGACCCGAATTATTACAAATGGACACAGTGGATAGTTCTTCAGATGTTCAAAAATGGACTTGCATACCAAAAATCGGCTCCTGTTAATTGGTGCCCTTCCTGTAAGACGGTTATTGCCGATGAACAGGTTATAAAGGGCGAGTGTGAACGCTGCCAAACTAATGTAGAAACAAAACAGCTGAAACAATGGTTTTTTAGAATTACGGATTATGCCGAAAGACTTTTAGAAGGACACAAAAAGATCAAGTGGAGTGAACGGGTTGTTGTCGCCCAGAAAAATTGGATAGGTAAAAAAGAAGGAATTAATATCAAATATAAAATAAAAGGAAGCAATAAAGAGCTGGAAGTATTTACCACAAGACCCGATACAAATTTTGGTGCAACTTTTATAGTAGTAGCTCCAGAGTACGCAAAGAAATATTTATTGGACATAATTCCCAAAGATAAATTAATTGAAGTATCAAAATATATCAATAAGTCTCTTAATAAAACAGAACAGCAAAGACAGGAGGAAGGTAGAGAAAAGACAGGAGTTTTTACGGGGCTTTATGCTGTGAATCGATTGAATGACTACCAAATGCCGATTTGGATATCCGATTTTGTACTTATGAATGTGGGAACAGGGGTGGTTGTTGGAGTACCCGGGCACGATATCAGGGATTTTGAGTTTGCCAATAAATTTGGTTTACCGATAAAAAGGGTTGTAGTTGGTCCTGACAAAGATAAAAGTGAAATAACAAAAATTCAACAGGTTAATGAAAGTGGGGGAACAATGATCAATTCCGAGTTTTTAAATGGACTGGATATTTACGAGGCCACTAAAAAGATAATGGATTATCTTGAGAAAAAGGGTTGGGGGAAAAGAATCACTTTATACCATTTAAGAGATTGGCTCATTTCTCGACAAAGATACTGGGGACCTCCGATTCCTTTTATATTTTGCGAAAAATGTCAGCAAGAAGGTAAATCTTATTTTTCCATACAGGGAAAATCTTCAAAAAAGATGCTACACAAAGATGAGTCGGATTGGGATCATGCAGGCTGGTGGCCGGTTGACGAAAGTGATTTACCGGTTGAGCTTCCATATTTAAAAAATTATAAACCAAAAGGAGGGGAAAAAGGTCCTTTGGACGACGATCCGAAGTTTTATGAAACTATTTGCCCTTATTGCAAGAGTAAAGCAAAAAGAGAAACCGATGTTTCCGACACTTTTGTAGATTCTTCCTGGTATTTTTTAAGATACCCTTCAGTAGGATTGAAAAGTGCTATTAAGTTACCTTTTGATAGAGAAATTACCAAGAAGTGGTTACCTGTGGATCTTTATTTCGGAGGTGCTGAACACGCGGTATTGCATTTGATGTATGCGAGATTTGTGACGATGGTATTATATGATCTTAAATATATTACTTTTGACGAACCGTTTCCAAGGTTTTTTGCTCACGGTCTTTTAATAAAAGACGGAGCCAAAATGAGCAAATCGAAAGGGAATATTATTAATCCTGATGAGTATATAGATAGGTTTAGTGCCGATGCTTTTAGACTTTATCTGATGTTTATAGGCCCCATTGACAGCTCTCCCGATTTTAGAGATACGGGTATGGAGGGAATGCATAGATTCGTGGGGAGGTTTTGGAGATTAATGACAGACGATAAAGTTAAAAAGATTCAAAAAAATGATGAAGAAATACTATCTATCAAATTGCATCAAACTATAATGAAAGTAACCGAAGATATACAAAATTTCAGATATAATACCGCAATTTCCCAATTGATGATACTTATTAATTTTATCGAAAAGAATGGAATAAACGAAAAGACAAAAAGGACTCTTTGTCTTCTTTTTGCTCCTTTTGCGCCACATATAACAGAAGAGATTTGGCAGAATTATTTTGCTACAAGTTCAGAATTTACTAGTATTCATCTTCAGCCTTGGCCGAAATACGATTCCAGCCTCGTAAGGGAGGATAAAGCAGTAATAATAATTCAGGTAGACGGCAAGGTCAGAAGCCAAATTACAATCAAAAACGAACTGTCCAAATCTAGGGAAGGTATAGAGAAATTGGCTAAACAGGATGAGAAGGTCAGGAAATGGATAAGAGGAAACGAGATTAAAAAGACAATTTTTGTGCCTGGAAAACTAATAAATTTTGTTTCAAGGTAAAGAATTTCTTCAAAAAATGAGTTTATTAACATCTAATGAAGACGTAATCCCTTTCAATTGGGAAGAAATTTTCTTTAAATACCGAAAACCCATACTTTTTTTACTGATTGGTTTAATACTACTTGGTCTGGGAATTTTTTGGAGTAAAGAAAAAACCACAAATAACAAAATTCAAATTTTGGAAAGCGGAGAAAGTATTAATCAGGGATTATTGGTTGTTGAAATTTCTGGAGCAGTTGAGAAACCCGGTGTTTATAAATTAGAAAACGGATCAAGAGTAGAGGATGTGATAATAGCAGCGGGTGGAATTTCAATAAATGCAGACAGGATTTGGATGGAAAAATACCTAAACCGGGCCGCTAAAATAGTAGACGGACAAAAATTATATATACCCAAAATTAACGAGACCAACGTAAATTCCAGTCAGCAAACTTTGGGAGAGAGTGCCAAAAATGTTGAAGGGTATCAAACTGTATCAAGCGATTTTTCAGCTCAAAAAAGCGATTTGATTAATATCAATACAGCAAGCTTAAAAGAATTGGATTCGCTATGGGGAATAGGCCCAGTTTACGCCCAAAACATCGTTGAACAAAGGCCTTACTCAAACATAGAAGAATTACTTTCTAGAAAGATAATTAAGCAAAATGTGTTTGAAAGAATTAAGGACGAGATAACAGTATATTAAAATAAGTTAGTTAATAAATTTAAAAATTATGAGAAAATACCAAAGATATATTTTTTGGATTTTCTTAATTCTTCTTGTCGTTGTTCGGTATTTTACGACCCGTCCGGTTTATAAAGATTCTGATGTAATTAAAATAACAGCAAAAGTAACAAGCGAACCAATAAAATATGAAAATTCACAATATATTAAACTTCAGGGTTTAAAGATTTATTTACCTCTTTATCCGGAAATTAATTATGGCGATTTACTGGTGGTGCAGGGGAAAGTTAATTTGTCAAAAAAAAGTTTGCAGGATATTAAACTGGTGGAAATAAAGGAAAGCGATAATTTTTTATACGCATTTAGAAAACGAATTGTAGATTTTTATCAAAAAACTCTTCCCGAACCCCATTCCTCACTTATCGCGGGAATAACTTTAGGTTCAAAATCTTCAATACCAATAGACTTTTGGGAAAGTCTAAAAAGAAGCGGGACAGCTCATGTTGTTGTAGCCTCGGGTATGAACGTAAGTCTGGTTGCAGGTTTTCTAATTAGTTTGTTTGTTCTTTTTCTTCCCAGAGGCAAAGCAATACCATTTACTTTGGTGGGAATATGGATATATGTGATATTATGCGGATTTGAAGCTCCGATAATAAGAGCTGCGATAATGGGATCAATTGCTTTTACGGCAGTTTCTTTGGGAAGATTGGCTTATGCTTTCAGAAGTCTTCTTTTAACTGTATGTTTAATGCTTATTGTTAATCCCGATTGGATAAGCGATTTGGGGTTTTTATTGTCTTTTACCGCAACTGCCTCGCTTCTTATCTTCGAGTCAAGACTAAGAAGGCTAATTTCATTTGTCCCGGGAATATTTCGCGAGGGTTTATCTACATCGCTGGCTGCCCAAATAGTAGTTTTCCCCATACTTTATTATACTTTTGGATATTTTAACCCTATTTCTCCTTTAATTAATGCATTGATTCTTTGGACTGTGCCTATAATTACTATAATAGGGATGATATCGGGTTTGATAGGAATAGCAGTTGAACCTGTGGGAAGGGTAATACTTTTTCTCTCATTTCCTTTAACTAGCTGGTTTATTTTAATTATACAAAGATTCGATTAAGAATTATATGAAATTCTGGAAATACACATTTGCACTATTGGCACTTATTATAATAGTAGTCTTTCTTGCAGTTTTTTCATTTGATTCTAATCTTCATCTGATTGCTTGTGACGTAGGTCAAGGAGATGCTGTTCTGGCAACTTTGGGAAGAACTCAAATACTGATAGACGGAGGACCAGGGAAACAGGTAATAGAATGTCTTTCCAAGTATGTGCCGTTTTGGGATAGAGAAATTGAAATGGTTGTTTTAACCCATCCCCAGAAGGATCACTACGGCGGTTTGATAGAAGTTTTTAGAAGATATAAGGTGGATTACTTTTTGGTAAACGAATTAGATTCTAGCGATCAGGGGTATCAAGTGCTAGAAGATTTAGTGGGGGGTAGTGGGACTAGACTTATCAATCCGGTTGGTGGCATGATAATCGGTAATAGTTTGATGTATCTTGATATATTATATCCGTCAAGAAGGGTATTAACAGAGAATTTGGAAGTTTCAGAAAGTCAAAATAGTTTGGGAAAGTATACTTCAAAATTAGACAGTAATGAATTTTCTATTGTTGCGATTTTAAAATTTGGGGATTTTAGTGCACTTTTAACAGGGGATATGACCCCAAAAACAAGCGATGAAATTATTGCCGAAGGTCAGATTGTTGACGTTGATTATCTTAAAGTTCCTCACCACGGAAGTAAAAATGGTTTAACCAAAGAACTTCTGGATCTATCCAAACCCGAAATAGCTGTTATATCCGTTGGAAAGGGAAATATATACAAACATCCGCACAAAGAGACATTGGATATTTTAAATAAGGAAAATATTCAATTATTTAGAACGGATTTGAACGGCGATATTGAAATAGTAACAAACGGGGAAAGTTGGTGGGAGAAAAAATGGGGGCTTGAGGCTTTTTGATATATAGGCGTACAAGCCCCCCAAAATTACCGGGCATTTTATTTTTTATTATGAATTTGCGCCGATTACCGCTGACCAAGTCTGCTTTACATGAGGTAAAGTCAAAGTTGGACAGTCAGGGCAAGACCAATCACCTCGATAAACTGCGGTTTGGTGCCGAAAATCGACAAAGAAGCTTATAAATCCCTGCCTTGTTAGTAGGGCATCCATTTCATTAAAGCTTATTCCATCTGGACAACCACTTATTTTTAGCAGGTAACCGGATCCGGTTCGTCTGACGTTGATATGCGGGTTTGGCGAACCAAATAGAATTTCTTTGACCATTTGCACGTCTGTTGTCATTGCATTCTCCTTAGTTTTTTATATGCCCGGAATTTTTCAAAGAACTTAAAATATTCCGATATTTTGATCGGACTTCCCATATGATATGTAATTTTGGGTTTTTTTTCAATATATATACAACCTGTGGAAGGAAAGGAATAAAAGTAATACAATACAAGTGAAAATGTTAAGGAAAAAAATTGCTGAAATTATAAGTGAAGAAACCGGTATTTCAACTAATGATTTTAAAGTTGAAATTCCGGAAAATAGTGATTTTGGAGATTATAGTTCAAATATTGCGATGCAAATCGCCTCAAAGGTTAAGGAAAAGAAAAATCCAAGAGAAATCGCAGAAGATATTGTAAAAAAGCTTAATAAGAATACAGAGTTGGTAAAATTTGTTGAGAAAATAGTAATAGCTGATCCGGGATTTATCAATTTCTGGCTTTCAAAAGATACACTACTTAATAATTTGATACAGATTGTTAATAAATCAGATAACTATGGTAAGGGAGATTTTGGTAAGGGGAAAAAGGTAATTATTGATTGTTCTTCACCAAATATTGCCAAGAGTTTTTCAATAGGACATCTTCGTTCCACCATAATCGGTCAAGCTTTATATAACGTTTATAAGTATTTAGGTTATAAGACAATCGCTGATAATCACCTGGGAGATTGGGGAACTCAATTCGGTAAGCTTCTTTACATGATTGATAATGAAAAACTTGGAAAGAAAGATCTAGACATTGAAAAATTGGAAGAACTTTATATTAAATTCCATGAATTAGTATCTGATCCGACAAAAACTAAAGCGATGGAAGATGAAGCCAGAAAATGGTTTAAGATGCTTGAAGACGGGGATAAAAAAGCAAGGGAACTTTGGAAGTTTTGTGTTGATGTTTCGATGGAGGAGTTTGAGGAAATTTATAAAATTTTAGGGGTTTCTTTTGATTATCAATACGGAGAAAGTTTTTATGAAGAAGAAATGAAGCTCTTGGAAGCCGATAAAAATGTTAGAGAACACCTAACCGTTGGGGAAGATGGTAAGTCACAGATAATAAAACTGGAAAAGGAAGGCATAAAAACGCCATTAATGTTCAAAAAGAGCGATGGGGGAACAACCTATGCTACCCGGGATTTAGCTTGTTTGCGTTTCAGAAGCCGAAAATGGGTACCCGATATCGTTATTTATGAAGTAGGAGCCGAACAAACGCTTCATTTTCAGCAGGTTTTTGCGGCAGCCAGAAAACTTGGATTAATTAATAAAAAAGTTTTTCTTTACCATACTAAACACGGTCTTTATTTATCCCCTGACGGAAAGAAATTTAGAACCAGAAAAGGTGGAGTAGTTAAGCTGGAAGATATTTTAGAAGATGCTATTAATAGGGCAAGAAAAATTATCGAAGAGAGTGAAACATCAAGAGGAATTAAGGTAGACGAGGTTAAAAATGTGGCAGAGATGGTAGGAATCGGTGCTGTTAAGTACTTTGATTTAATGCATTCCGTTGCAAGTGATATTGTTTTTGATTGGGAAAAAGTAATGAATTTGGAAGGAAATTCGGGACCGTATTTACAATATACTTTTGCCAGAACTCAAAGTGTTTTACATAAAGCAAAAACAAATAAGAAGTTAACAATTAGTAAAAAAGATGATGTGGAAATAAATGCGGAAGAACTGATATTGCTTCGCAGTTTAGCCCGATTTTCAGGGGTAATGGCTGATGCAGCAAAAAATTACTCACCCAACATAATTTGTAACTATTTATTTGATTTGGCACAAAAATTCAATAATTTCTACAGTCAACATAAAATAATCGGAAGTGAGAATCAGGAATTTAGGATTACGTTAACAACGGCGGTTGGACAAATAATAAAAAACGGTTTGACTATTCTCGGGATTAAGACTCCGGAAAGGATGTAAATTTTACTAATGGATTACAAAAAAACAAATTTAAAAAACAACCTAAGAGTTATTTCAGTATCAATGCCTTCCATTCAATCGGCAACCGTAACCGTATGGGTTCGTACGGGAAGCAGATTTGAGGAAAAGAAAGTGAACGGCATAAGTCATTTCCTGGAACATATTGTATTTAAGGGTAGCAAGAAAAGACCTAGTGCGAAAGCAATTTCAGAGGCGGTTGATGAACTTGGAGGGGAATTCAATGCAGGCACGTCAAAAGAATGGACAAACTTCTATATTAAAGCAAGAACTGCAAATTTAAGAACAGCTTTTGATATATTATCCGACATGGTTATAAATCCTCTTTTGAAAGAGGAAGAGATTGAAAAAGAGAAAAGCGTGATTTTAGAAGAAATTGCCATGTATAACGACACACCCATGCTTAAAATCGGAGATGTTTTTGAAAATCTTATTTACCAGGGAAATCCATTGGGCACAGACATATCAGGAACACCCGAAACAATCAAAAATGTCAAAAGAGATGATTTTGTAAGATATAGGGGATTACATTATTATCCTGAAAATATTTTGGTGACGGTTGCAGGGGGATCAAAAGAAAAAGAAATTTTGAAATTGTCCGATGAATTTTTCGGCAAACTTCCCAAAACCGGTAAAAAGCAGGAAATACCAAACGATAAAATTAAACAAAAAAATCCACAATTAATTTTAAGTAAGAAGAAAGTAGAACAAACTCATATAATCATGGGTTTTAAAGGAGATGCCGTTGGTGCAAAAAGGCGTTTCGCAGAATCGATTTTATCTGCGATTTTAGGAGGAGGAATGAGTTCGAGGCTGTTTATTGAAGTAAGAGAGAAAAGAGCTCTTGCTTATGCCGTTAAAACTTCAAGCGAGCACTATCTTGATAATGGATACCTCGCAACCTATGCAGGACTTGATATCAAAAGGGCTACGGAGGCAATTAAAGTAATGCTTGATCAATATTGGGGAATAGCTGATAAAAGATATCCGATATCAGTAAAAGAATTAAAAAAAGCAAAAGAATATATTAAGGGTAATTTGGCGCTTTCATTGGAGGATACCAAAAATGTCAGCGCATTTTTTGGTATTGAAGAGCTCTTGTTGAATAAACCGGTAACTCCGAATGAAGTTATTAAGGCAATAGATAAAGTTAGTGTAGATGAAGTAATCGAGGTTGCCAAAGACTTTTTCAAACCCCAGAATCTAAACTTGGCAGTAATCGGACCTTATAAAGACAAGAATCTTTTTAAAAAGTTGTTGGATTAAGAGAAGAAATTAAAGATTGGTAAGTTGGTCGGGGTGCCCGGATTCGAACCGGGGACCTCCACGTCCCGAACGTGGCGCTCTACCAGCTGAGCCACACCCCGAAAAACAATCTGCTACAATTATATCAAATGCCAGGAACGTTATATATTGTTGCTACTCCAATAGGTAATTTAGAGGACTTAACCTTTCGGGCATTAAGAATTTTAAAGGAGGTTGATGTAATTCTTGCTGAAGATACCAGAGTTTCTTTAAAACTCTTGAGTCATTATGATATAGATACTCATATTTTGAGCTATCATCAGCATTCAAGTGAAGAAAAAAAAATTGAAATACTAAAACTTCTTCTGGACGGAAAAAATCTGGCATTGATAACCGACGCAGGAACTCCGGGAATATCAGATCCGGGGAATGAATTGATAGATTTTATTTTTAAAAATACACCCGATATTAAAATTGTTCCTATTCCGGGTGCATCAGCAATAACTACAACATTATCAGTATCCGGCTTTAAAACAGATAAATTTGTATTTATTGGTTTTTTACCCAAAAAGAAACGTATAAAGTTATTTAATTGGTTAAAAAGTGGTGCAACCAGCTTTGCCTTTTATGAATCTCCCAAAAGAATAGTAAAAAGCCTTCAGGTATTGGAAGAAAATTTTGGGTCAGATACACACATATTTATTGCCAGGGAGTTAACCAAAATGTATGAAACGTTGTATAGAGGGACCATAAGAGAAGTTGAGGAAATGATTAAAGAAGGTGTAAAAGGTGAGATTGTTGTGGTAGTAGAGGGGAAATAGTAGGACTTGATAATTGTGTATCCCCGGGAAGAGTCGAACTTCCATCTAGGGTTTAGGGAACCCCTATTCTATCCGTTGAACTACGGGGATGGGAAACACTCAATCATTCTAAGTTTAATCGCGCCTAGGTATTTTAACATATTCAACCCTTTAAGTATCGAAATTTGACAGATACAGTACTCATTTATATCAGAAAATAGTACTTGCAGGATTTGTTGTGGAATCAAGACTTAATTGGTGTTATTTCAGGCTTAAAGAGTATAGATTAGGTGGTGCGGAGTCAGCTCCCAGATTGGTTAAAATAATTAGTCTATCCGTGCTTGC
>DATEXQ010000040.1:0-14614 GCA_035256745.1 Patescibacteria group bacterium | reverse complement strand
TTGTGGAAGGAATTTGGAAAAAAACATTAAAAAAAATATTAAATTCCAAAACCCAAATAAACAATTGTTTAATATTGGGTTTGGGTGGAGGAAGTGCTTCGAGAATCGTAGAGAAATATTGGCCACAGGCAAAAATAACAGGTGTAGATATAGATCCCGTAATTGTAGAAATAGGAAAAAAGTATCTGGGACTTGAAAAAATTAGAGTTGAAATTGTAATAGAGGATGCATACAGCTGGTTGGTTCGAAATTCAAAAATTAAAAAATACGATTTAGTCCTTGTGGATATTTATAAGGGTTTTGATGTGCCGGAAATATTTGAGACAGACAAATTTCTTAAACTTACGCTTAAACTATTAACAGATAAAGGTATAGCTATCTTTAACAGATTATATTCTGGAGAAAAAAGAAGAGAGGCTATTAAATTTGCCAATAAGTTGGAAAAAGTTTTTTCTAAAGTAGATTATTTTTATCCCGAAGCAAATATAATGTTTAACTGTTTAGCTTGACATTCGAAATCAAGCTTAATAGAATATAACCCTGCACATTAAAAGAGGACGTGTAGCTCAATCGGTGAAGAGCATCGGCGAACACCTATTACTTTACTACAAAGAGTAGAAAGTCAGAAGGGTGTAAGGCGAAATGGAGGTTCGAATCCTTCCGCGTCCATTTCCTTTGGAGAGGCTAACAAAGGAAAAGCGACATATACATCTGTCCCAATTGGATCATGATACACTTCCCTGTATTGGTTTGGTTTAAGTTAGCTTAAGACCGTAAGCCGCCGCGCTAGGAACCTTAGCCTTCCTAAATGGGGGTTCTTAGCAATATAAGCGCGCTGGTAGCTCAAAAGAAGAGCGTTCGGATAGTCTTTCTCCTCCCATGGTGTCCATGGAGACTACCGAAAAATGAAGGTTCAAATCCTTTCCAGCGCTTTTAAGAGGCGAATTATAACAAGCCAATTGCGGCATGTTAATAATTTTCTCCTCTTTTTGTTCGCGCCCGGATGTAGGGAGTTATTCTAAGAGATTATCTTAGTCAACTCCTCGAATTCGGGCGCATTTTTATTGTGTATATAGTTCATCTTGCATAAATATCAAATATATAGTAAAAATAATCTATGTTTAAAGAGAAAAATATTTGGAGTTTAATGATAATTTTATCGATAATAGGTATTGTGCTTGCCACATATCTTCTTTATAACTTTTATGCAGCCGTTCCCAGTACTTTGTGCAATTTAAGTAGCGGTCTAAATTGCAATGCTGTTACGAAAGGTACACTCTCAACATTTTTTGGAATACCGGTTGCATTAATAGGGTTAACAGGTTATGCGGTTATTCTTTTTTCTTCTCTTACCAAAAAGAAAAAATTATCCCTGGCAATGACAGCCTTTGGGTTGCTTTTTTGCCTGAGGTTAACAATTTTGGAAGTATTTTTTATAAAGATCTTATGTCCTGTGTGTTTGGCTTGTCAGTTAATTATGCTTATAGTTTTTCTTCTTTCTCTTCAACTGAATTACAAATTAGTTAAAGCTTCATAGAGGCAAAAAAATACCCAGACTTAGGTCACTAGACAAGATCATACTTGTCGTAAGTAACTTACATCTGGGTTTTGTTATTTGTAATTATCGTAAATTGTTAAGATAATATCGGCGTAATAATATACAACATCGCTTGGTCCATATGCCTTCAAAGCTTCTCTTATGTCTCCGTATTTTTCGAGTAAACCGGCAAGCATTTTTGTACCGTATTCTATGTTATATTCAGGGTCTTGGAGCTCTTCGATTGTTGGACGGCTGGCAAAGCAGGGACCGTTAATACATTCGAATGAGGCAGCTATCCCATCTCTTGGCATAACTTGCATTAGTCCAACTGCACCGGAGCTGGAATATGCTAGATAATCTCCACCGGATTCCTGTAACATCACTGCCGAAATTAGGTTGGATGGTAATCCATAAGTATGGGCATATTTAGTAATAAGACTACACCATTGAAGAATATCATCGGGATATTTATCTGACACATGACATTCTTGCGGATTATTTTTTTCTGATTCTACCTCAACCACTATCTGTAACGTTGGTACTGGAGCATTAGTTGACTTGACAACAGTTGGGAGCGCTTTTGCCTCAACAGTTGATGAGTGTGAACTTATAAATATCACTCCAGATATAGATGAAATAACGACGATAAAAGCCAGAACAACCGGAATCATACCCACACCCATTTTTTTTGGTTTGGGGAGTTTGATTCCAACAATCATTATTCCGACTATTAATCCGGCTAAAAAAAACCAGAGAGCCCATTGGGGGCTATCAAAGCCGGATGAATCCCAAACAGGTGTTGGGGTGGGCATATTAACCTCCTTTTTAGATTTTTAATATGTTAAAGAATTGAAGGCGGGTTGCTTTTTAAGCGGTTGGGGTTTGTAGCAACCCGCCTTATTAGGTTAAGCAGTTAATTTCCACTTTCTTAAAAACGGAAATAGATTTTTTCTGCTTTTTGGTCTTTTCGCTGAAATACCTTGGCTTCTTTTAATTTGTCTACGCATTGCTGCAGTCATATTTGTATCAAGAACTTCTTTTGTTGCAAAAAGTCTGTCGCCGGCAACAGCAAATGTTCCAATAATCAGTACGCGGATAAGCCATACCATGACTGCTATAAATATTGGAACAATCTTTACCAATGTTGACCGATCGATAATTTGATTAACTGCGTTAGCATGGTTTACGATGGACAAGGATATGGTCCACCAGGTGAGCATGGCGTTCATAGTAGCTGCAATAAGCCAGGCTCCGAAGAGATACCATATTTCTTTTGATTCGTTCTTACCTTGCTCCGGCGTAAAAAGACGGGCAAGACCCGCGAAATCAATGCAACAAAATGCGATAGCCAAGATAACTGACCATCGGATATTTACGAATCCTAAGTTGCCCAAAAAGTCAGCTAAAGCGTATTCTGTCGTAGAGTAGTTAAAGATCTCAAACGACATTAACGCGAGTACTATTAGGAATCCGAAAATAATACCCCGATGTTTGTATATAAATCGTCCAATTTTTACCTGGGAATTCGGTTCGTTCATCTTTTCTCCTTTGAAAAATGTTAGATTTGATTGAATTGGTTCCCCAACCTTTTTAAAGAGCGATGAGACATTTGATCTCAAGTTCTGGGGTGAATTTTACCTCAAAAATAGCCTATAGTCAATATAAGGTAGGTTCAGCGTGACTTCTTTGCTACAATAGTATTAGATTCAAGCTATAATCAAACTTTATTTTTAATATGAATATATTTTCAAAATTATTGGATTTAAACCAAAAAGAATTAGATAGACTAGCAAAAGTCGTTGTAAAAATAAACGATTTGGATTCTAAAACAAAAAAATTAAAAGATGAGGATTTCAAGAAGAAAACAAGTGAATTTAAAGAAAGACTTGAAAAGGGAGAAACCTTGGAGAACATTCTTCCCGAAGCCTTTGCCTTGGTAAGAGAAGTTAGCTGGAGGGCAATAGGACTAAGACCCTTTGATGTGCAATTAATGGCGGCAATTGCTCTTTTTGAGGGAAAAGTAGCTGAACAAAAAACAGGAGAGGGAAAAACATTATCAGCCGTTCCCGCTCTTTACCTTAGAGCCTTGACTGGTAAAGGAGCACACTTGGTTACTGTGAATGATTATCTTGCACGCCGAGATGCCGGATGGAATAGTCCTATATTTCATATGTTGGGTCTTAACGTCGGTTCGATAGTCCAGGAGATGAAATCCTTTGTCTTTGACCCGGAATTTTCTGACACCAGTCATGGAGACGAAAGACTAGCACATCTTAAACCTTCAACCAGAAAAGAGGCTTATAGTGCCGATATTACTTACGGAACAAATAATGAATTTGGTTTTGATTACCTTAGAGATAACATGGTCCAAAGCCTTGAAGAAATGGCTCAAAGGGGGCATTATTTCGCAATCGTTGATGAGGTTGACTCGGTATTAATCGATGAAGCAAGAACTCCTCTTATAATTTCAGCTCCTGATACCGAACCCACTGAAAAATACTACAAGTTTGCACAAATGGTAGATAAACTCAATTCCGATACGGACTTTACTATAGATGAAAAAACAAAAAGCGCTTCTTTAACAGAACATGGAGTTTCCAAAGTGGAAAAGATACTGGGAGTTCCCAATCTTTACGAAAAAGATTTTGATGCAATTCACCACATTGAAAATGCCTTAAGATCAAGAACTTTATATCTGAAGGACAAAGACTATATAGTAAAAGACGGCCAGGTAATAATAGTTGATGAATTTACGGGAAGGTTGATGTTTGGCAGGCGATGGAGTGATGGACTTCATCAGGCAGTTGAGGCAAAAGAGGGCGTCGTTATTCAACAGGAAAGTAAAACCTTAGCAACAATTTCTTTTCAAAATTACTTCAGGATGTACAAACATTTATCCGGAATGACTGGAACAGCCGCAACAGAGGCTGAGGAATTCAGAAAAATTTATAAGCTTGATGTGGTTGTGGTTCCGACCCATAAACCTATGATAAGAGCGGATAATCCGGATATTATTTATAAAACCTTGCGAGGTAAATACGGAAGCATAGTCAAAGAAATCGAAGAAAAGCACAGTAAAAGTCAACCTATTTTAGTGGGAACAACCTCAATTGAGAAAAATGAAATAATAAGCGAATACTTAAAAAGGAAAAAGATTCCCCATAATATTCTAAATGCCAAAAACCACGAAAGGGAAGCTATGATTTTAGCAGACGCAGGAAAACCCGGAGCAGTTACAGTTGCAACCAACATGGCCGGAAGAGGAGTAGATATAGTTTTGGGAGGTGCAATGCCCGATAGACCGGAAAAAGTATCAAATGAAAAATGGCTGGAAACAAAGGAATATGAAAAATGGCAGGAAATGCACGAAAGGGTGGTAAAAGCGGGGGGTCTTCATGTAGTGGGAACCGAGAGACACGAATCAAGAAGAATAGACAATCAATTAAGAGGTCGTTCGGGAAGACAGGGAGACCCTGGTTCTTCACGATTCTTTTTATCTTTGGAAGACGATTTGATGAGAATTTTCGGAGGAGAACAGATTAAAAGCTTAATGGACAGGTTAAATATTCCCGAGGATCAGCCTCTGGAAAATAAATTGGTTACAAGAGCGATTGAACAAGCGCAGGTAAAAGTTGAAGGGTTTAATTTCGATATGAGAAAAAGTTTGGTCGAGTATGACGATGTTGCCAACCAGCAAAGGGAAATTATTTATAAACTGCGAAGAAGAATTTTGGAGAGCGATAATTTAAAAGATGAGATTTTGGAAAAGCTGGAAAGTCAAATTGAAAAAATTCTGATGATTTCCCAAAAAGATAACGGAATTGGATTTGATGATGAAAAAATTATTGCGGGACTACTTGAAATTATACCCTTTGACGATGCATCAAGAGAAAGAGTAAAGGAAGAGTTAAAAAACCTTCAAGGTGAGGAAGAAATCAAAAAGTTTTTGTTCAAAGTTATTAAAGACATTCACGAGGCAAAAGAAAAACAGATGGGAGAAATCCTTACCAGGCAAATTGAAAAATTTGCATACCTTTCCTCCATAGATCATCTCTGGATAGATCATATTGATTATATTGACGGTCTTCGTGAAGGAGTAAGACTAAGAGCTTACGGACAAAGAGATCCTTTAGTGGAATTCAAAAATGAGGCGTATGCCACTTTTGAAACTTTGATGGATAGAATTGATGAAGAGCTTGCTCATAGAATTTACAGAATCGGTGTTGCCCAAACCACAAGACCGGAGATTCCTTTGGAACAAGCCCAGACTAATATAGATAGAACAGATGCGATGGGATTAGCTGGCGGTGGTGTTGATAAAGAAACACAAGCGAACTCTCCTGCATTTTCCAAACCAATTAATCAATCAACAAATCAACAAACAAACAAATCTAAACCCGGCCGAAACGATCCGTGTCCTTGCGGTTCCGGAAAAAAATACAAAAAATGTCATTATCCACAATATGGGTAAAAAACAAGAGGGCTTCGTGTTAAAATTGGAATATGAAATTTTTTGATAGTCCTTTGGATATTGAAGAAGTAAGGAAACTTCAAGATATATGGGGAGATTATTTAAAGGTGACGGTAGATGTCAAGAAAAATTGGGTGGTTGCAGGCGGAGAATTGCATGCGGATGGAGAAAAAGTTCTATTAGAAAAGGGCAGCCGTCAAGATGATATTTGGGGAGGGGGAATAAATCTGATAGAGAAACAAATTGATACTACCGCAGTTTTGAATCTTCGTCCTCGGTTAAATAATGAAAGTTTAGAAATATTAGATCCCCAAAGGAGGGAAAAATTTATTAGTGTGATTAAAGCTTATTTTAACTTGCCATGAGATTAGAGAAATATAGTTTATATTCTGATTCAGTTGCAAACCTTTATAGGGCTGCCTTTTATTTAGCCAGGGGATCAGTTAAGGTCAGTTTTGAGTTTTTGAAAAGAGCGCAAGAAAAATTGGGGAAAAATAAAAGTTTTGAACTGGGTAAGATTTTAGTTAAAGTTAATAAAAAGAAAGTCTTAAGCGAATCTCGAAAGCGTCTTTATTGGGCAGAAAAAATATTAGATGAGTACCATAAACTAAAATATCTATAAATATTTATAGATATAAAACTTCCAACCAGAATATGTATTCTTAGGTCAGATTTTTTTCTCATACTGTGATTTTATTATACTGTTAAAAAGGATTCCTATTTACAAAAAAATCTTTCTGAACGAAAATTAGTAGACATGAAATCGTTAAACCATCTTGTTAACCACTTCAGAATATATGGTTTAAAACATAAATTTTTGTATTCTGCCTCAATAATGCTTTTTTTCTGGACTGTCTTTGACGGAATCATTTCCTATATTTCTCCCCTGGTTATAAAAGCAAGCGGTTATTCCAATACCATGATGGGAATAATTATCGGCACATCTTCGATTGCAGGTGCTCTTTTTGATTTTTTACTTAGTAAGTATTTACAGAACAGTCATTGGAGAAGGCTTTACCTGGCGATGTTTATAGTTTGTTTAATTCAACCTTTAATTTTATGGCAATCGAAGGTCATTGTTATATATCTACTTGCCATGGCTTTGTGGGGTTTATATTACGATCTTCTGGGGTTTGGAAATTTCGATTTTGTGAGTAGAGAAATGGAAAAGGACGAACATGCATCAAGTTTTGGAGTGTTGGGTGTTTTTAAATCTTTGGGATATTTATTGGCTCCCCTTATAGTAGGCTTTGTAATAGGAGAAGCGCTTGATTGGAAGCCCTTTGTATTGGCTTTGGTTTTTCTTTCAATGTCTTTTATATTTTTTCTGATTCTTTATATTAACGGAAAAAAACGAGGGATAAGAGTTGAAAGATTACAGCAATATCGGCCCAAAGGCTTTCTGGTTGAGATTGGTCTTTGGAAGAAAATCGGGAAATTAATGTTGCCATTTTTGATATTTACGATGCTTATGAGTATGCAGGATTCATTTTTCTGGACTATCGGACCCATTCTTTCGGAAACTTTTGTAAAATTTAAACCACTTGATGGGTTATTTTTAACTGCTTACTCTCTTCCTCCTCTTTTGGTGGGGTGGTTTGTAGATAAATTTAAAGGTTCTTTGGGAAAGAAGGCAAATTTTAACTCTTTTATCATAAGCTCGATATTTCTTATTTCCTTTGCATTTTTTAGACACCCTCTGATTCTTCTTGTTGTTATTCTTTTATCATCAACCTTTTCAACTTTTTCTTGGGCGATAGAGCAGGGATTATATGCAGATTCCATTGAAGACTCCTTTAGTAAAGAAAAGGAGATTGAAGGTTTGGTGGACTTCTCCGTAAATATTGGCTATGTAATAGGCCCTATTCTTGCTGGATTTTTATCGGATAAAGTGGGATATTTTAATACATTTGCATTTTTAGGAATATTCGGGCTTTTTGTAACAATTATTCTTTCAAGAATTGCTCCAAGAAAAGTGGCCATAGTCGGTTAAAACCTCTAATTTAGATAATAAAAAGACCAAATTACCAGATTTTTGAGGCTATTTTTTATTCACTAGTTGACAATTAGTATATAGTTTTATATATTTTCGCTACAAATGGATAATATAGAAAATCCACCGGTTCAAGAAAATATTGAAGAGACTCCTCAGCGACCATCGTATACTTCAAGTTTAAAACCAAAAAGAAAAAGTCCTATTTGGATATTAATGATTCTAGCTCTTATTTTAATTATCGGAGGAATATTTTTTCTGGTAAAGAAAAGTTCCAATAAAGAAGTAGAAGCTTCCCCAACTCCCGAAAGCATGGGTTATGAGACAACCCAGCCTGAGGTAACCCTAGAACCTACACCTTCTCCTGCAGCTGTTGATAAAAAGAATATTAAAATCCAAATTTCAAATGGTACAGGAATTACGGGAGAAGCATCTTTCCTGCAGGGTAAATTAAAAACTTTGGGTTATACCAATATCGCAATCGGTAATGCAGATAATGAAGATTACGAAACAACAGAAATTACATTTTCATCAAGTATGGTGAAAGAAATCGTTGATGAAATTACAAAAGAACTGAAAAGTATATATACAAATGTTAATACTAAAACAGGATCAGCTGGAAGCTACGACATTAAAATAATTACAGGTCTTAAAAAAGGGGCGACGGTAAAACCAAGTTCCACAGCTTCTCCCACAGCAAAAGCTACCCCTACAATAAAAGCATCTCCTACAGCTACACCCACCTCATCACCCACCCCTACACTATAATAAGGCTAGAAACTTTTTTTGTGATATCATGAATTTATGCAGGATAAGTTGTTTGTTATATTCAACAAGTTATCAATTCCCAATTTTTCCTTTAAATTGGGAAATCTTGAATTTACCCCTTCTTATATTCAAGCTGGAATGATTGTAGCTCTTTTATTTTTACTGGTACTTTTATTGGCCAGGATGCGAAGAGAGTTTTTACATTGGAGTTTAAGGGGAGCAACCTCAATGATTTTTTTGGGTTTTTTAATGGCGCTTATAATAGAAGGTTTTATGTTGATTGGAGGAAGGACGTTAATAACGGAGATTTTAGGTTGGAAAAATCCACCCAAAGCAATAAGTAAAGTTCTTGATACTGGAAGAGAAAAACTGGTGGGTGTTTTAGGAGTAAAAAACGAGATACCCCAGTCAAACGCCATGAGTTCAACATCCGGCGATGTAATTAATTTGTTTAAAAACCTATCTTCAGATGAAGCCGATAAGGTGCGCGAGGCAGTTTGCAAGCCATAAATTACTTCTTTTGCTATACTTATCCTGTCATGGAAGATTTAAAAGAAAAAGTGAATCAAATGTCTATTAAGTATACCGATATTGTTAATTCCTTGAATTTAGAAGAAAAAAGAAAAAGAATTAACGAATTGGAGGCCAAATCCGTAGTTACCGATTTCTGGAAAGATGCCTCTTCAGCAAGAAAGGTTATGCAGGAATTGGGGGATTTAAAATCGGAAATAACAGACGTTGAGAAATTGGAAGGTGATATAAATACTTTAAAAAATCTTGTAAAAACACAATCAGACTTATCCGATTTTGCAGATGATGTGAAAGATGCCGAAAAGAAACTCGAAAACTTAAATTCCAAATCTTTTCTTTCGGGTGACTATGATTCCAAAAATGCAATATTAGCTATTCATGCAGGCCAAGGAGGAACTGAAGCAATGGATTGGACCAGTATGCTTTATAGAATGTATTTAAGATACGCCGAAAAGAAAGGATATAAAGCAACTTCAATCGATGTTTCACAAGGAGAAGAGGCTGGGATAAAAAGTATTACCTTTAAAATAGAAGGTTTATATGCCTATGGTTATTTAAAAGGCGAAGCAGGTACCCATAGGTTGGTTAGGCAGTCTCCTTTTAATGCGGATAAGTTAAGACAAACATCATTTGCTTTGGTTGAGGTTTTACCCGAACTTGAAGAAGTTGATTTACCCGGAATTGAAATAAAAGCGGAGGACTTGGAACTGCAATTTTTTAGATCTTCCTCACAGGGAGGACAAAACGTTCAAAAAGTATCAACGGCAGTCAGAATCAAGCATGTTCCGACAGGAATTGTAGTTTCGAGTCAAACCCAAAGATTCCAAGAGCAGAACAGAAAATTGGCAATGGGTTTACTTAGAGCAAAGCTTTGGCTTTTGGAGCAAGAAAAACAAAAACGGAAAGTTAAAGAGTTGAAAGGTGAGTATAGACCAGCCTCTTGGGGAACCCAGATTCGATCCTACGTTTTACACCCTTACAAAATGGTTAAGGATTTACGAACCGGTGTCGAATCTTCTCAACCGGAAAATGTTTTAGCAGGAGATTTGGATGAATTTATAGAAGCAGAGCTAAAATTAAACAACTAAGACTTGCCACGCAATTGCTTTTGGTTTAAGATTTTAAGAGTCGGTAAAAGTTTTAATATATGCAAATAGAAAATATTCAGCTAAAAACACAAGGAATTACAAGTAATCAGCTTGTCAAAAAATTTTCCAATACTACCGGAAAAAAAGAGAATATGATTCTTATTATTGGAGCAATCATTGTAGTTTTAGGCGGTGTTGGAACAGGATGGCTATTGTCCGGAAGAGCCAAAGGTACAAGCGAAAGCGCTGCACCCGGAGCAAAGCAAACACAAAATGAAGCAGGATTAGCTGATGAAAAAACATTTAGAGATAGTGCCGAAGGAATTTTGGAAGAGGGAGGAATAGCAGGGGAAGGAACACATCATCTAAAAAGAGATTCCGATGCAAGTCAGTATGTATATTTAACCTCAACCGTAATTGATCTCCAGAGCTTTGTAGGAAAAAAAGTGCAAGTTTGGGGAGAGACTATTACAGGCAAGAAAGCCGGTTGGTTGATGGACGTTGGAAAGATTAAAGTAATTCAGTAATTTTCTTCTTATAAATATCCAATTTAAAGAACAGTAACAAAGGTTGTTTCTTAAGGTATAATTTAGTAAGCTTGTTTTTGTAATAAAAAACCTTCTGCCATGCTAAAAATAAAAAATTTAACCAAGTCTTTCGGAGATATAACAGCACTTTCCGATATCTCATTTGACGTTAAAAGCGGTGAATTTGTCTTCATAAACGGACCTTCTGGAAGCGGAAAAACAACCCTACTTCGCCTTATCTTGAGGGACTTACTTCCCGATAAGGGAGAGATTTTGCTTGATGATATTGAAATTACAAAACTTGATAAAAAGGATGTTCCGGCTTTAAGACAGCAAATAGGAGTTGTGTTTCAGGATTTCAAAGTTCTTCCCGAAAGGACACTAAGGGAAAACGTAGAAATAGCATTGGCAATATTGGGAATTGAGCAGGAAAGATGGCAAGAAAGAGTAGACGATGTTCTTAAAATGGTAGGTTTGGATACAAGATCAGAACTTTTCCCATCTCAATTATCCGGTGGAGAATTACAGAGAGTTTCTTTAGCAAGAGCGTTGGTTGTGAATCCGAAATTGATACTTGCGGATGAACCAACAGGAAATTTGGATTGGGAAACGGCCGATAAAATGATGGATTTATTTGAAAAAATAAACAAAGAAGGAAAAACCATAATAATAGCCTCGCACCATGAGGGTATAATAAATAAGATGGGAAAAAGGGTTGTAAAGCTTGAAAAAGGAAAACTAACCAATCATAAATCAAAGACAAAATGAAAAAAATATCAAATATTCATCTTAAAACAGCAGTTTCTAATATCAGAAGGTCGCCTTTTCAAGCAATTGCAGCGGCTTTTGTTTTAAGCTTGACCTTTTTTGTAATAACGACCCTGGCAATTCTGGTTTATTCTTCGAACAAGATTTTGTACTACTTTGAAACCAGACCCCAAGTAATTGCTTTTTTGAAAGATTCTGTAACTCCTGAATCAGTTTCAGCTCTTCAGGAAAAGTTAGCAAACGATGTACGCATAAAAGATGTAATTTATGTTTCCAAAGAAGAGGCTTTGGGAATTTACAAAAAGGCAACCGCGGATAATCCGCTTCTTTCAGAGCTTGTGAGCCCTACAATATTTCCGGCAAGTTTGGAATTTTCGGTAAAAGAATTGAGTTTTGCCAAAGATGTTATTGAAGAAGTCAAAAAAGATCCGATTGTAGATCAGGTGGGCTTTACCGCAAGTTTAGGGCCTGAAAATACCCTTCAAGATACAGTAGAGAGATTAAAAACAATTGTTTGGTACTTAAAGATTGGAGGCGGTGCATTTGTCCTGGTTTTAACAGCAAGCTCATTTTTGGTTTTGCTTGTCATTGTAAGCATGCGCTTGACAACCAGAAGGGAGGAAATAGAAATTTTGGATTTGGTGGGAGCGACATCAAGATTTATAAAAAGCCCGATTATTATTGAAGCAATTATTTATACTTTAGTAGGTGTTATTTTGGGTTGGCTGATAAGTATTATATTAACTTTATATATATCTCCTTCTCTTATTTCTTATTTCAAAGAGATTCCGGTTTTACCCATTGATACTTTAAAATTGTTTGGTCTTTTCGGAATAATTTTGTTGGGCGAGATTTTTATTGGAATTTCCTTAGCAATTGCCGGAAGTCAACTGGCGGTATCCCGTGCTAGGAAAGTTTGATGAAAACACTTTTTAAATTTACCCTTTCTGTCTTCATTTTTTTGTCTTTTTTTTTCGCTATAAATTTTGTTTTTGCCCAAACTACGGACGAGAAGCTTCAGCAGCTTCAAAAACAAATTGAGGAATATCAAAACGAAATAACAAGACTGAAATCCCAGGCAACAACTTTATCTAATCAGATTGCCCAATTTGATGCACAGATAAAACTTACAACTCTAAAAATTGAAGAAACCGAAAATAAAATAATTCTTTTGGGGGGAAGAATAGATACGCTTGAAGGATCTCTTGATGCATTAACCGAGGCTTTTTCGGCAAGAGCCAAAGAAACCTATAAAATGACTAGAGTGGGGGAACCAATTTTGATGATTCTTTCCGCACCCGATTTAAAAGAAGCACTTGCCAGGTTTCACTACCTACAAAAAATTCAAGCATCGGATAGGGATTTGCTTTTACGGCTACAACAGGCACAAACGGTTTATAAGGACCAAAAAAAAGAACAGGAAGATTTACAGGCAGAGTTAAATATACAAAAGGAGAATTTAAATGCACAGAAGAAAGCCAAAGCTTACCTTCTGCAGGTTACCAAAAACGACGAAAAAAAGTATCAACAGTTACTTTCTCAGGCAAGGGCAGAGTTTGAGGCGATTCAAGCTATTATTGCAGGAAAAGGAGTAGAAACTGAGGTAGGAAAAGTAAGTGAGGGAGCAAGAATTGCATCAGTAATTCAAGGACCGTCCTGTAACTCAAGCGGAAGTCATCTTCACTTTATAATAAGTCAAGGAACATCGGCTCTTAATCCATTTTCGTATCTTAATGCAAATATTAGTTCTGAAAATTGTTCAGGTCCTGGGGCTTGTTCTCCTGCAGATCCCTTTAATCCGTCCGGTTCCTGGAACTGGCCAATAAATTCCCCAATTAAATTCTTCCAGGGGTTTGGTGTAACCTGGGCTGTACAAAATACCTGGGTGGGAAGAATCTATAGTAGCCATAACGGAATAGATATAAATAATGAAGGCAATAGCGAAGTAAAAGCAGTAAAAGCGGGAACATTGTTTAGAGGCAGTTACTCTGGAGGAAGCGGATGTAGTTTACGTTATGTGAGAGTAGATCACGACGATTCCGATTTGGATACTTTATACTTACACATCAGTTACTAGTTTAAGAGTGTACAATCTGCCCAAAAAAATATTTGCTCTTCTGTTTTCTTTAGTGTTTCTTTTTCCTTCTTCAGTAAATGCTCAAGTAGTTATAAATGAGGTCTTACCTGATCCTTTAGGTGATGAAAATCAGGAAGAATGGGTAGAGTTATATAATAACGGTTCTTTAGAAGTTGATGTAGCAGGATATATTCTTCGAGATGCAAGCAACCATGAAATAATACTAGACAATAGTTATATTGATGGTGGTATAACTATTGTTCCAAGTCAAGGATGGATTGTTATAAAAAGAAATGGTGCATCTTTTTCTCTTAACAATAGTGGGGATGAAATAATAACTCTTATTAGTTCTCCCTCAGCAGAACTTGTTGATACCTTTAGTTATAACGGGTCCCAATCTGATAAAAGTTGGGGTAGAATTCCTGATGGTGCACAAATCGAAGGAGACACCCTAGATAAAACGCCTAGGAGGGCAAATCAATCTAGAACCCCAGAACCTACACAGGAAACTACATCCACTCCGACCTCTACACCTACCCCGACTCCCACAAAAACTCCAACCCCTACTCCAAAACCCACGCCAACTAAAACCCCAACTCCTAAACCAAATCCTTCATCATCACCCGATGTTTTGGGAGATACATCAACTGACAGTTCCGATCTTTCGGTAAATGATATTAGGCTTGGTATGATTACTCCGACTCCTACCCCTTTGATTGAATCCGGAAAAGTCGGTAATATACCGCCTTATAGTTTTTTTATTGCAGGAGGAGGAGTAATATTTTTGGGCCTTGCTGTCTATTCATTTTTTACCAACAGGAAAACAGGCTATAATAATTCTGATGGCCAAG
>DATEXQ010000039.1:0-7496 GCA_035256745.1 Patescibacteria group bacterium | reverse complement strand
ATATTAATTATTATTCTGGTGTTATTTATTCCGATTGGATTTATTGTTTTGAAAAATATCGTTTTTAATGCAAAAAATAAGGATACAGAAACTGGGGGAGGAGAGTCTGAAAAAGTTGAGAATAATATTCAAAACATAAGTCTTCCAGAAAGTTTCCCACAAGATTTTCCGGTTTTTGAAAAATCAACTTTAATGGCAGCAAACTTCAATAAAGACAAAATAGAAGGGATATCAGCAATATGGGAAACGACATCAACTGTAGAGGAAGTAGCCTCGTTTTACCAGGATAATCTTATCAACAGGGGGTGGAAGGCTGATATTATGTCGCAGGGAGAGGGTTTTATAACGATTTCAGTTAATAAAGATAATATTAACGGATTTGTTGCAATAACCAGAGGAAAAGAAAGTAAGGTAGTTATTTCAGTTGCTTTAGGGGTAAAATAGTTTAAAAGGAGTATGAATATTTCTGAATTGGAAAAAAAATCTTGGTGGAATTTTTTACAGGACGATTTAAAGGAATTATTGAGAGAGTCTTTGACTCTTGAGGAAAAAGTTTCCGGCTGGAACGAAAAATTTCACGATTATTCTTTTGTGGTTTTTCCCGCAGCAAAAGCTTACGAAGGATACTTAAAAATAATTTTTCTTAAAATGGGGTTTATAAATGAGAATGATTATTACGGAAAACATTTCAGAATAGGAAAAGCCTTAAATCCGTCATTAGATACTAAATTTAGCCAAGAAGAAAGTGTATATAAAAAATTACTTAACTTTTGCAAAGGTAATGAAATTCCGGATAGTTTATGGAATGCCTGGAAAGTATCAAGAAACCTGCTTTTCCACTGGTTTCCTAATGAGAAGAATGCAATAAGTTTTAGCGAAGCGAAAGAAAGAATAGTAGTTATTTTGAATGCGATGGACTTGGCTTTTAGGGGATGTAAAATAGAATAGGGTATGACAAAAGAAACTTTTGGTATAAATAAACTAGATGCATTAAAACATGCAACTATTCTTAGCGCCTATCTTATCGTAATCTGGGGACTGTACAGATTTTTGTTTAAATTACCAGACGAAATAGAAGAAGTCTTAATAAAACCAATTTTATGGCTTATCCCCACATTTTATTTCGTAAGGAAGGAAGGTTTGGGGTTATCTTCTTTGGGTATTACATTAAGGAAAACATTTCCTACAATTTATTTATCCATAGGTTTGGGAATCTTATTTCTTATTGAGGCTTTGTTTATCAACTATTTTAAGTATGGTCATTTAAGTTTTGGTGCAAATATAGGACAAAAAACTTTTTTTGTTGCTCTTGCTTTATCTTTTGCTACAGCAATATCGGAGGAAGTTACTTTTAGGGGTTACATTTTTACCAGAGTGTGGAATGCCCTCGGGGGTGAATGGATATCCAATTTCTTGACAACAGCGGTTTGGACATTAATACATGTACCAATAACCCTCTTTGTTTTCAAACTCGATATGGGTTCAAGCATGATATATCTTTTTCTAACCACAATTTTCGGTTTAGGGTCTTCTTTTATTTTTGCACGCACAAAAAATATAACCTCTTCGATTTTACTGCACGTTCTTTGGGAATGGCCAATAATTCTTTTTAGATAAATATTAATTTATTTCTTCCAAACCTTTCTTGACAGCTAGTTAGCCAGGAAGTAGTATTAAGATTACCAAATGTTTAGACGTTTTGTTATAGTTTTATCTACTTTGGTTTTCTCCTTTTCTATTCTTTTTGTCTCTATATTAAGAACAGCTTCGGTTCGATACTCATTTTCAAAGGTTTCAGCCAACCTTTCGGACGAAACATCAGATAAGGAAAGGAACAATTTAAATCAAATGAAAATAGATTATCAATTGGCTTATCCAGGAGTAGTTCTTCCCAACAGCCCGCTTTGGCCTCTGAAGGCAGCAAGAGATAAACTCTGGCTATTACTCACTTCAAATACAAGCAAAAAGGCTGAACTCAATCTTCTTTTTGCCGACAAAAGATTGGGAGCAGCGAGAATTCTTTTTGAGAACAAAGAATACGAAGTTGGTTTTACTACTTTGACAAAGGCAGAAAAATATTTGGAGCAAGCAGGAAATATTGAAAGTGATATACGATCAAAAGGTGGGGATACAACGGAATTATCAAATACACTTGTCAAAGCCTCCTTGAAACATAGACAGGTAATTGAAAACATTATATTGATGGCTCCAGAGGATGCAAAACCAAAAATTATTGAGTTGGAAAATTATGCAATAAAAGTTTATCAAACTAAGTTAGACGTCTTAAAGGCCAAGGGGTTACCTTTACCCGAAAATCCGTTTTGTTGCAACTAATTGAATTGTTTTCTTCCTCATGTTGGTTCTTTATTAATAAAGAACCAGAAACTTTCTTGGAAAATTTAGATTCAAAGTAGGCTTGAGGTGAGAGGTTTTGAGGTATTTATTTCCAGTTGACAGTTGTATATCTAGTGTTAAATTGTTCATATTACCCTATGGGTAGTGGAATTTCTTTTCATACGAGAAAACATTATGAAGTGTCCATTCTGCGGCAAAGGCGAAAGCCAAGTTCTAGAATCAAGAATAGTTGAAGACGGAAATGCTTTAAGGCGTCGGAGAGAATGTATAGCCTGTAAAAAGAGATTTACCACTTATGAAAAAGTCAAAGAGAATTTTCTCTGGGTTATTAAAAAAGACGGAAGGCGAGAACCTTTTGACAGAGAAAAAGTTAAAAGGGGAATATTAAAGGCAATTGAAAAAAGACCCGTTTCTCTTGAACTGATTGACGATATAGTAGAAAGCATTGAAAGGGAGATGTTGACTTACGAAAAAGAGGAAATTACCTCAAGAATGATAGGTAAAGCAGTTTTAAGGAGCTTAAAAAAGATAGATAAAGTTGCCTGGTTGAGGTTTGCCAGTGTTTATCTGGAATTTGAGGATTTAAAGGATTTTGAAAAAGCAATAGAAAAAGGATTGTAAATTATGCCCGAAACTTATCCATTAACGAAAAACAAGAATTCTTCAGACGTATCGGTTTCGGAAAAATATATCAACGGGAATGGTTTATCATCTTTAATCGACGGTGAGATAAAAACAGTAAGGAAAAGAGATGGAAGAATCGTTGATTTTGATATTTCGAAAGTAGTCAATGCTTGTTGTAAAGCCATGCGAACAACCGGGGAAGGAACTGAAGAGGATGCTGTTGAAGTTGCTAAGAAGGTTTATTTGGAACTTCTGAAAATTTCATCTAGGAAGGAAAAGTATATTCCCGATGTGGAAGAAATACAGGATTTGGTAGAGAAGCATCTGATTTTTGCCAACCTGGCCCAAACTGCAAAAGCATACATTCTTTATAGAAAAGAACACGCCGATTTAAGAAAAATGGGATTAAGTATTCCGGAGGATGTACGACAAAAAGTGGAAGAGAGCAAAAAATACTTTAAAAATCCTTTGGCAGAAATAGTTTACTACCGCTCCTATTCCAGATGGATTGAAAGTGAAGGAAGACGAGAAACTTGGATAGAAACAGTTGATAGGTTTCTTTTATATATGAAAGAAAGATTGGGTAAAAATTTAACAGAGATTGAATATGGAAAGGTTAAACAAGCTGTTCTTAACCAGGACGTAGTTCCTTCAATGAGACTTCTTTGGGCGGCAGGTTCGGCTGCAAGGGCAACAAATGTAGCGGTTTATAATTGTTCTTTTGTGGCACCGACAAAATTCAGAGATTTTGGAGAAATTCTTTATATTCAAATGTGTGGATCCGGTGTGGGTTTTTCGGTAGAAAGCCAAACAATTCAAACTCTTCCCCAAATCAAAAAGCAAACAGGGAAGGTAATAAAAACGCATATAATAGAAGACAATAAAGAAGGATGGGCAAATTCTTTGGTAATAGGAATGGAAGTTTGGGCTAAGGGATTTGATATAAAATTTGATTATTCAAAAATACGATCGGCAGGATCCAGGCTTAAAACCATGGGGGGAAGAGCATCAGGACCTGGGCCTTTGCGTTCTCTGTTGGATTTTACCCGAGCCAAAATATTGGTAAGACAGGGAAGAAGATTAACCAATTTGGATGTTCATGATATTGTTTGTAAAACCGCAGAAGCAGTTGTTGCAGGAGGGGTAAGAAGAAGTTCTCTGATTTCTTTGTCGGATCTGGATGATAACGAAATGCGTTATGCCAAAACAGGACAATTTTATTTGACAGAACCTCAAAGAAGCATGGCGAATAATTCCGCTGTTTATGAAAGAAAACCAACAACTTCGGAATTTATAGACGAATGGACAGCCCTTGTTAAAAGTGGGACAGGAGAAAGAGGAATATTTAATAGGGGTTCTTTAGAAAAACAAGTACCCCAAAGAAGATGGAAAGTAATTTCAAAAGATATTGATTCGGTTGGTATGAATCCTTGCGGAGAAATTATCTTAAAATCAAAACAATTTTGCAATCTTACAGGGGTTGTTGTTAGATCCGAAGATACCAAAAAAACCTTGCTGGAAAAAATAAGATTGGCAACGATTCTGGGTACTTATCAGGCAACCTTGACAGATTTTCCCTATCTTTCTTCCCAGTGGAAGAAAAATTGTGAGGAAGAAGCCCTTTTGGGAGTATCTCTAACAGGATATTGGGATAATAAAACAATAAGAAACCCAAAAATATTAAGAAACTTAAGAGACGAAGCAATTTCGGTTAACAAAAAATATGCCAAAAAGTTTGGTTTAAATCCAGCCACGTCTGTCACCTGTGTTAAACCTTCTGGGAATTCTTCTCAGCTTTTAGATACTGCATCAGGAATGCATCCAAGATATGCGAAATATTACATAAGAAGAATAAGAATAAATACCACAGACCCTTTGTTTAAAATGTTAAAAGAACAAGGAATTCCCGCTTATCCAGAAGTTGGTCAGTCGGCTGATAGTGCTACTACTTATGTATTGGAATTTCCAATGAAATCGCCTGATGAGGCAATTGTCAAAGATGACATAACAGCAATCGAATTTCTTGAACACTGGAAAAGTTTAAAGATGAATTTTACAGAACACAATCCTTCAGCAACTGTATATGTTGGTGACGACGAATGGCTGGCAGTTGCAAATTGGGTTTACGAGAACTGGGATATTGTAGGCGGTTTGTCATTTTTACCCAGGAATAATCATGTATATCAACTTGCACCCTATGAAGAAATAGACGAAAAGATCTACAAGAAACTTGCAAGAATATACGAAAATATAGATTTCTCAAAGCTTTTCCTTTACGAAAGACAAGATGAAACTCAGGGGGCAAAAGAATTTGCTTGTGTATCTGGCGCTTGTGAGATATAAAAAAATTGGAGTTTAGTCTTAGTGGCCGAAGCTGTTATGGTGGCATTATGCTTACTAACCTTTGTAAAAAGGTAAAAGCTAATCCATAACTTGGATTATTACGACCCCACACTGGTTTCGGCCACGATAGCCTAAACTCCAAAATTATAAAAACTGATATTTTATTTTTTCTCCAAATATTCTAATATCTTTCTTAATTATTTATGGTTGTATATACAAAAAGGGGAGACAAGGGAAAAACCTCACTTTTGGGAAATCAAAAGTTGGTATCAAAGGATTCTTCAATAGTGAATTCTTTGGGGGCAATTGACGAAGTAAATTCTTATCTTGGGATTATTATTACAGACTCAAAAGATAAAATATTAAACAAGATTCTTTTGAAAATTCAGAATAATCTTTTTACCATAAACGCTATTTTAGCAGGAGCAAAATTGAAATTAGCCAATTCAGAGGTGAAAGATTTGGAAAGCATAATTGATAAAATTGAACCAAAACTACCGATATTAAAGAACTTCGTTATTCCTGGAGGGTCGAAAATTTCGGCGGAACTTATGTATGCAAGAACCATAGTTAGACGGGCTGAAAGAGAAATAGTAGGTATAAATAAAAAACTAAAAGAAAGAAATAACAAAGAAATATTAACATATTTAAACAGGTTGTCGGATACTCTTTTTGTATTAGCAAGACAAGAAATATATAAAAAAAGAAAAAAGGAAACTATCTGGCAATCCTAATATTTTAGTTAACAGTTCCTGTTTTTGCCTCCAGTATCTGCTAGAATTTACTTAATATGGATTTGGAAAGAGAAAAACTTCCCAAGGTTTCGGAAGAGACTGTCGAAGAAATTCCAACAGAAATTCCGGAAGAAGTCGAGGCAAAAGAAGGAATTAAAGCAGTAAGAACACAGATTACCGCCAAAGTTGAGGACGATGAGGGTAAGCCTTTGATGGAGTCGCCTGTTACAAAAGTGACTTCGGTAGAAATTCCGAGAAGTGAGGAAACACTAGAGGCTTATTCAAGAGGAGATACTGAAGATGCAAAAACTTGGTGGGGGGCTTCCTTTTTAAGATTGATTAAAAAAGCTCTACATTTTGGTTGGAAGATTTTAGGGAAACAATAACATGATTGATGTAAATACAATTTTTCTAATTTTGATTACGATTGGCATAATTACCCTAATTGTGGCAGGAATAGGATTTATCGGTTTTACCTATTTTAAATGGAGGGGAAGGGAAGAAGCCTCCATTGATTCGGTTCTTCTGCAAATTTCGGTTGCCAGAGGAAATGAAATAAAAATTGATGCGATGGAACAAATTTTTGCCTCTCTTTATACGATTAAAAAAGGCGGTTGGAAGCAGAAATTCTCGGTCCAGCCAACAATTAGCTTCGAAATAGTGGCAAGACAGGAAGATATCAGATTTTATATTTGGACACCAAAAAAATTGGAAGATCTAATTGAAAAACAAATTCATGGTGGATTTCCCGATGCAGAGGTTGTCGAAGTACCCGAATACAATATTTTTAACGAAGAGGGAAAAGTATCTTATAAAGCATTTCAGTTAAGAGGAGAAAATTATAAACCAATAAAGACTTTCAAAGAGTTACCTACCGACCCCATGGCTTCTCTTACTTCTGCTTTAGCCAAAATGGGAGAAAAGGAAGCTGCGGTAATTCAAGTACTTGTTTCTCCTGCAGAAAGCGATTGGCAAAAGGAAGGAAGGCATTTTATTTCCGAAACCAAAAAGCAGGAGTCTGACCCTGAAAAAGCCAAATTTAGCGTATCGGTAAAAACATTGGAAGCAGTTGAAGCCAAAATATCAAAACCCGGGTTTGAAACTTCTATTAGAGCGGTTGTGGTATCTGATAGTAATGAAAGTGCCAAAGCCCACCTGGGAAATATTTCTGCAAGTTTAGAGCAATTTTCAGGAGAGATAAACGGGTTAAAGGGAAGAAAAATCAGAAGAAAGGCTTCTTTCATGGATGATTTTCTCTATAGATATCAACCCATGTTTAATTTTTTAGGAAATAGAGTGTCCATCTTAAATTCGGAAGAACTCGCCGGTATATTTCATTTTCCCAACAAAACTATTACAACACCCCATATCCACTGGCTTTATGCAAAATCTGCTCCTGCCCCTTCAGAAATTCCCACAGAAGGACTTTTCTTGGGGACA
>DATEXQ010000038.1:0-13710 GCA_035256745.1 Patescibacteria group bacterium | reverse complement strand
TCTTCTGCCACCATCAGGCAATTTCTCCCAGTTAGGCAACTTCTTCTCATTTAGCTGTCTCTTATCTTCAATAAGCATCTAAATAAGCATCTATGAAAAGTATAGCATAAGTTACAGCTTTCACAATAAATACCTTATCTTTATGAATCAATCTGCTCTTGTGTTTCCCTGGCATGAATCTCCAGGTGGGTAAGACAGATAGAATATAACCTCCGAATCCAGTTCTTTCTGGATTCCCCGATCAAGAGGCTGTGTTACAATGGTAGTCGCAGGCTTTAGCCTGCGTATATTCTGCGCAAACTAAAGTTTGCGGCTACAACTTATTGTGGCATCAATGTAAAAATTTTCATTGTGACACAGCCTTCAAGCCGGACAATGACATAAAAACCCTGGATGCCCGCTGGAGCCTGTCCCCGCAGGTCGTAAGCTGGGAACCTGCGGGTATGACGAACAGCCATCCTTATAAAGGGATTTTTGATCTCTATGCCATCTATAGTTTGTTATATCCCCCCTCAGTGAAACAGTATATTCATTAAATACAGTATTTGCGTGTATTTACAATCACTTTATTATTAGCAAATTTTTGCCTATCTCAACTAAATAGCTTGTCAGCTTTCAGGCTTGTCAGCCCTTTTCATGCCCAATCAGATCTACGTCTATTGTTGTACCCAAAAACATTGATTGCATGACTGGATATAAAATTCTTTCCTTTATATTTTCTACATTGGTATACTAAAAAATGAGTGAAGTTTCCCGCCCAAAGGACGGGGCATTCTGGCATTTATCGTAAAAAAGGACGAGTGGCTAATAGTACACTGGGGAGGATGATACAATGAATTTCATTGATTTGTCTATCATAAAAGCCAGTTCAAAAGGTAATCCCAAAGACTCAAGAATATAACGTTAGAAAGTTTTCTTTGACGGAGGAAAGTCTATGTCTAAAGAATTTACAGTCATCATAGAACAAGATGAAGAAGGATATTATATAGCTGAAGTCCCTGAGCTTAAGGGATGTCACACACAGGCAAAGTCTCTCGATGATTTGATGAAAAGAATTAAAGAGGCGATTCAGCTTTGTCTTGAGGTGTACGGAGAAGGTCACCCCGTGACCCATCTCGTTGGCGTTCAAAAAGTAGCTATATGAGAAAGCTTCCCTCCCTAACAGGGAAAAAAATCCTGGTAGCCCTCAGAAATGGTGGTTTTATAATTGAGAGACAAAGAGGTAGTCATGTATTTTTAAAACATCCGGATGGACGTGCGACAGTTGTTCCTTTACATTCTGGTGAAATAATTGGACCAGGACTTTTCTCCAAGATTCTCAGGGATGTGGAGATGACAAAAGACGATTTCTTAAAACTCCTTGGGGATTAAAAATACCATAAATCATTCTTATTTCTATATCATCCTTTCGCAGCTCTCGTAATGACAATCTCATTTCACAAGGAGAGATAGCATGTATAAGTATGAAGTAATCATTTGTTGGAGCGAAGAAGACACTGCCTTTATAGCTGAAGTGCCAGAATTACCAGGATGTATGGCAGATGGTGCAACATACGAAGAGGCGCTGAGAAATGTTCAAGTGATTATAGACGAATGGATAGAAACAGCAAAGAGGTTAGGGAGAGAAATTCCGCCTCCGAAAGGGAAACTCGCTTACGCATAAAAACATCTATCTCATTTATCACATCTGGCCTGTAAGCTGCCAGCTTGATAGCTTATTGGCTTGCCAGCTGTTAGCCTGAATAATTAAATAACCGACTTATAAACCCTCAAAGTATCCTCGGCTATCTTCCCCCAGTTATACTGCTCAGTGATCATATATATCTGTCTTTGCCGCTCTTCCTCTTTAAAAGGTTTATTAATAAATTCTTCAATCTTTGCAGCAATCGCATTGACATCCCCTGGCTTAAAAAACCTGTCATCATCTAATCCTACATTTCTGTTTGCCGGGATATCACTCGCTATGCAGGACAATCCATAACTCATAGCCTCAAGCAAAACTATAGGCAGACCTTCATAATAAGAAGGGAGCACAAAAAGCCCGTCATGACTATAAAGTTCTTGTAGAGGTTTGCCTGTCAAAAACCCTGTTAAAATTATATTTTTATTGTTTCGTGGCAACCACCAAGAGCCCTTGCTAATGGAGCAAACAATGAAGGCACTATAGCGTGTATATGAAGAATATCAGGCTTATGCCCTACTGTAATAAAAACTCCAAAGAATTACTCCAATCGGTAAAACATGATATACTTAAATAAAACTAATATCTTATGTGGAGGTAAACATGATAAAGACCCAGGAACTTTTTGACGAAGCAGTTTCGCTACCGGTCGAGATAAGGGCACAACTTATAGATAAACTTCTCCGAAGTATTCATCCAGTTCAGAAAGAAATAGACGAATTATGGGCAGCGGAAGCAGAAAAGAGGGTTGAAGAAATAAAAAGTGGTAAAGTAAAAACGATACCAGGCGATGAAGTGTTTAAAAAAATATTTGACAGGTAAAGTTCTTGAATTATTCCTTCCATCCTGATGCCGAAAAGGAGTTAAATGAGGCCATCTCTTATTATAATGAATGCCAAAATAGTCTCGGATTGGAATTTGCAAAAGAAGTCTACCTGACAATTCGAAACATTCTTTCCTTTACTCATGCTTGGGCTTCACTTTCTGCAAATACCAGAAGATGTTTGACAAATCGTTTCCCTTACGGGGTCATATACCAAATTACAGATGAAGAGGTATTTATAGTCTCTGTGATGCACCTCAACAGAGAACCCGGATATTGGAAAAATAGAGAAAAGAAGGCATAACATTCTCACTAAGAATTCTATCACTGAGTTGGATTATAAAGTAAAGATTGAATGATGAACAGCTAAAAGTAAAGAAAGGGTTTGAGGATTCCAGGGTTTGAGGGTTCGAGTGAAAACACTTAAATCCTTCCGCCTCGGCGGATCGCCTGAGGCGATGATCCCTTGACTCCTTGAATCCTTAAGTAATTAAATAACCGACTTATATACCTTCAGTGTATCTTCGGCTATTTTCCCCCAGTTATACTGCTCAGTGATCATATATATCTGTCTTTCCCTTTCTTTCTCTTTTAAGGGTTTATTGATAAATTCTTAAATCTTCGCAGCAATCGCATTGACATCCCCTGCCTTAAAAAACCTGTCATTATCTAATCCTACATTTTTATTGGCAGGGATATCACTTGCTATGCATGACAATCCATAACTCATGGCCTCAAGCAAAACTATAGGCAGACCTTCATAATAAGAAGGAAGCACAAAAAGCCCGGCATGACTATAAAGTTGTTGTAGAGGTTTGCCTGTCAAATACCCTGTTAAAATTATATTTTTAGTGTTATCAGCCTTCTTCTTTAAACTTCGGCTATATCTATCTTCGTGGTCAGCTTTCCCCACAATGACCAGCTTATCAGCTTGCAGGCTTACCAGCTTATTAAAAGCATCCATCAAATCATGAAACCCCTTCTCTGGAACAAACCTTCCTACTGCAAGGATATATCTCCCTCTTTTCAAACCATACTTTTTCAGGAAATTATGTGTTTCCATAAATATCCCACAAAACTTAATCTTTATTATTTACGCTTTCAAAGCTATAATTTCATTTATGAAAAAATTCCTTTCAGTCTTCTTGATATTTATTACTGTATGTATAGCATATGCCAGCGAGCAATGGTTCCCTTATTATTTTCCATCTGACCCGACGACTGCGCCGGATTATCAGGGTGTACCAGCTTCTGTCTTTAATGCTGGCAAGGAAGTCCTTGACCCCCCTGCTGGCAAGCATGGCTTCGTCAAAGTCAAAGATGGACATTTTTATTTTGAGGTTGGAACTCGCGCCAAATTCTGGGGCACGAACCTCTGCTTCAGCGCCTGCTTCCCTGCTAAAAAAGAAGCTGAAATAATTGCAAAACGCATTGCCTACTTCGGCTTTAATGCGGTGCGCCTGCACCATATGGATTTCTACTTCGAACCGAATGGCATATTTGAGGATGTCTCCCCAGCTGTTAAAGATAAACAGTTGAAGCCAACCGGCCATTTAAGCCCCCGACAGCTCGACAAACTTGATTACCTCATATACCAGTTAAAACAACGCGGCATCTATATTAATATAAATCTACTCGTATCCCGCCACTTCACCAAGGGAGACGGAGTCGCTGGTGCAGAAAAACTTGGTATGGCTGCAAAGCCAGTTTGTATGTTCGACAAACGCCTTATCGAACTCCAGAAAAAATATGCCAAAGAACTCCTTACTCACTTTAACCCATATACTAAACTACGCTACTGTGACGACCCTGCCATTTGTCTTGTAGAAATAGTTAATGAAAGCACTCTTGCAGGTTTTAATAAAACCTCCGTCTCTGAATATTATCAGAAAGAATTTGATGAATTATTAAATACCTGGCTTATCACTAAATATGACTCCTTCGAAAAGACGCAGGAGGCCTGGCCTAAATCTTCATATCCTCTGCTTCCTAATATTAAGGAATGGCAGATGGAACAACATCAGGGTGCTGCAATGACCAAGGAAATCACGAATGACGAGGTTACGCTTAAGATCAAAAATGTCACCAGCACAAATTGGCATCTCCAGTATGAATACAACAAAGCACAGTTAAAAAAGGGTAAAAGTTATATCCTTATATTTACTGCAAAGGCAGACCATCCTCTCAAACTTGGCGTCGTCAGTCAACAGGCATATGACCCTTGGAAAAATCTTGGGCTCTATGGTTCTTTCCAACTCGAAAAGAATTTTCAAACATTCGAGGTACCATTTATTGCCACTGCTGATTGTAACAAAGCAAAAATAGGCTTCATCGTAGGCAGCAGTCCTGGAACCATTACACTAAAAGATGTTTATTTTTACAAAAGCAATAAAGCTGTTGATATGAAAGAATTTCTGACTTATTTAGAGAAGAAATACTTTATGGAGATGAAAAATTACTTTAAAAATGAAGTAGGGGTAAAAGTGCCTATAGGTTGTGGCGGACTGTGGAATAAAGAACAATTAAAAATTCAAGAGGAAGTCCTTGACTACTTTGACCGCCATGCCTACTGGGATCATCCCACTTTCCCCGACAAACCCTGGGATATAAATAATTTTCGAATCCATAATAAATCTATATTTACCGATAAAAACCTTGGCATAATCGGAGTCCTAAAATATAAGCCATCAATCCCAAAACCCCGTGTTCTATCTGAATGGAACCATTGCTATCCCAATAAATATACATTTGAAACTCCTTTGTTACTTGCCACTGAAGCAAAGAAGAACGACTGGGATGCCTTATTCCAGTTTGCTTTTGCTCATGGATGGGATGCTAACAAAACTTATAATGACATCAACAGCTACTTTGACATCAACTCCAACGCCCAACAGTTAATCCTCTGCTCCTTCGGAAGCCGTATCTTCTTAGGAAACAGCAATGTGAAATTTGAAATCGCTAAGGATTGCGCAGTTATTAAGGGGCTCTCCCCTCAGGGGACTGCCCCTGAGTTTACAATCAAAGTCGGACAAATAAAGAATACCAACAGCGGCTGGAATGCTTCAGTTAGATTCAACTGGGGTACTGCACCTACTTTACTTAAGCAACCCTAATTTCTGCTTTAACACAAGCCAAAAGAAAACTGGATCATCAACCAAATATCGCTTCCATAAGCGTTTTGGTTCCATCATAAGCCGCCAGAACCATTCCAACCCTACTCTTTGCATCCACAAAGGCGCTCTTTTTACCATTCCTGAAACAAACTCAAAACTTACACCTACTCCAATAGACATAGGTACTTGATAATCATTCCTATATTTATAAATCCATTTCTCCTGCTTTGGAGCACCTAAGCCAACAAACAAGATGTCCGGTTTAGCATTTTTAATCGCTCTAACAATCTTATCATTTTCTTCTCTATCATTTTCAAAACCAAAAGGTGGCGAATAAGTCCCGACAATTTGTATATCTGGATATCTATCTCTTAAAACTTCAGCTGCCTTTAAAGCAGCCCCCGGCCTACCGCCCATGAAGAAGAGTCTATATCCTTTTTCAGCAGCTACCTTACATAATTTAGGAAACAAATCCGAGCCGCTAATTTTTTCCTTTAATGATGTTCCTAAAAACTTTGACGCCCATATTAAAGGCATTCCATCTGCCAAAACCAGTGATGCATTATCATAAATCTGCCTGAACTCTGCATCATTCTGCAATTTCATAATATGGTCTACATTAGGGGTAACAACAAATCTTTGTTTTCCTGCCTTAGTTAATACTTCAATTCTCTTGATAGCCTCATCTGTAGTAAAATTATAAACTTGAATATTTAAAATATTTACCTTATTCTCTAAAATTTTCACTCCTTTTTATACATCCCCTATCAAAACCTATTCCCCAAAAAACCAATCCCAATAGAAAAACAGGGCTAACAATAAGAAAACGATATATATGATACCGTCCAGCCCAACAGTTAATCCTCTGCTACTTCGGAAGTCGCATCTTCTTATCAGATGTCATTCCCGCAAAACTTGTCCTCGACTCCGATCGGGGAGCGGAAATCCACCCCACCTTTGAAATAACTAAGGAATGTGCAATTATCAAAGATGGTAATTACACTCTCAAGGTTTGCCCTATCAAAAATACCAACAGTGGTTGGAATACTTCAGGCAGATTCAACTGGGGTACTGCACCTACTTTAATGATGTGCAATTAGTAAATTTATATTTGAACACTTTCCAAAATAATTTTGCACCATCAATAATATATCTCTTAAACATCCTTCTCGGATCAATAAATATTCTCCAGAGCCATTCAAGATGCATTTTACGCATGAATAGCGGGGCACGTGGAATCCTACCCGATAAATAGTCAAACAGCGCACCGACGCCCAAGCATAGCCGGGGATTTAATTTTTCCCTGTTCCGTGCGATCCACTTTTCCTGAAACGGAACTCCCATAGCAACAAACAATATATCCGCACCTGAATCATTTATCTTTTTAATAACTTCCTCATCATCGTTAAAATATCCTGAATGTGTCCCCACTATTTGTATTCCGGGAATTTGCTTGCGGACATTCTCAGCAGCTTTTTCAGCTACTCCTTCTCTTGAACCCAAAAAAAACATCTTATATCCTTCTTCAGCCAACTTTTCCATCAATAAAGGAGAAAAATCTGAACCATTACAATTTTCCATCATTTTTTTTCCAAATATTCTTGTTGCGATTTTAAGCCCTATGCCATCAGGTAAAACTAATTCGGTAGAATTAAGGATATTTCTGTATTCCTCGTCTTTTTGGGATTTATAAAGACAATCTGCATTAAGGAATAATATTGTTGATTTCTTGTTGGATTTTAATAAACTTATGGCATTTTGAATTGCTAAGCTTATAGTTAAATCATCATATTTTGTACCGAGTATATTCATTTATGACTTAATACGTCCTCATAATATATATTCACTCTTTCTTATACATCCCAAGCAAAACCTATTCCCCCTAAAGGCAATCCCAATAAAAAACTGGACTAACAATAAAAAAGTGATATATATAAATATCAAAGATATTAAATCCGGATTGCTTCATTAGCTTCCAAAATTTACTTTGTAATTCATTTTCGAACTATTACTACAGTATACGTGGGTATAAAATATTTAAAAATCTTATTTAAAATAAAAAACCCGCATGGAATTATTTTTAAAATCTTTGCTTTTGTTTTATTTTTAGAAGCCCCTTCGAGCTCCTCCTTTAAAATCCCATTAATAGTGAAAGAATAACCAAGATGTTTTATCATATTTTTTAATTCAAAATATGACAATAATCTTTTGCCATAATAATCGATTCTTTTTAATAAATATATGTAATTTTTTATTAATTTTCGCGGGAAAAATCCTGCAAACCAAACTCCTGTGTGTGGCTCCGCAGAAAATATGCTGTATCTATTCGGAGAATTAAAAATAAATTTTCCGCCAGTTCTGAGTTTATTATAACCGACTTTTAAAAAATTGATTTGATCAGGTACGTGTTCAATTACATCGCTCGCAAATACCACATCAAAAATTCCATCTTTCAAAGGTAAATTATCTATTGAGGCACATACTAATAAAACATTCTGAACATTTTCTTCCAATAAAATTCTGTTTGCCAATAACAACTGGCTCAAAGATAAATCTACCCCGATAACATAGTTTGCTTTCCTGCTCATTGTATGAATAGCACTCCCTGCTCCACAACCTAATTCTAGAAATAAGCTTATATTATTAGAAAATCCAGATAACCTGCTAATTATTTTTTGCTTTTCCTTATTTCTTATTAATAATTTTCTGTCAACTTCCAAGAATCTTTTTCTTAAGCTGGCATTGGATTGTGTATTATTCTTCAATTCAATAAGCTCAACATATTTTTTTGAATAATTTTTCAGAATCAGGTCGGTTAATCTGCCGTCATCCTGGCTATTCAAATCCAATCTAAAATCAATTATGTTTTTAAAAATAAGAGGATAATCATTTTTGCAATAAGCGCAAGATGCATTATTCATATCAATTTTAACTTCGCCTAAATTACACGAAAAACAAATGAGGAAATCTAAAACGGTTTTCATTTAAAATTCTTTTTGATTAATTTAAGTTTTTCCTGCAACCTGTTTAGTTGTTGGTGCTGAAGATATTTTTTTTCGTTCTGACTAACTACTAGAGGCTCTTGTTTCCATATAGCTCTTAGGTATCCATAAATTACTCCGAACGTTTCTATAAAATAAGGCTTCTTAAATAAATGGTAAATACTACGCGCAATTAAAAAAAGAGGATTATATCCTGTAATGTAAAAGTTTCTACCTGCCCTTGTTTTTCCTTCCCATAAACCTTTTCTTGATGCCATTCTTCTATGATGGATAATTTTAAAATCATTAAAGCGCTTCGTTTGCCAGCCGTGCATCTGTGCTCTCAAAAGATCAATTGTATCCCATCCTAAAGTCTCAATAAGTCCATTAATATCAGCAAAACACTTTTTTTTATACATCCTAGCAGCTGCGCAAGGATGAAATTCTGGCATTTTTTCTTCGTAAAGTTTACCTTTCTCTAATACATAAGAAGTTCCACCCGCTATGCCAAGTTTCTTGTTTTCTTTAAATCCATATAATAACTTCCCAAAGAAGTCATTTTCTAACGACAAATCACAATCTAACTTCACAATATAATTCCAATCCTTACAATTTACAATTTTAAAACCTTCATTAAAAGCCTCTATTACACCTTTACCTACCTGAGTAAAACCTCTGTCTTTTCTATTAACCAGTCTAATCCAAGAATGTTCGTTAGCATAGTTCTTGACAATGCTTATAGTATTATCAGCAGACCCATCATTTACAATAATCCACTCCATAGGTTTTACAGTCTGATTAATAACAGACTGAATAGTCTTTTCAATATATTTTTCTTCGTTACGGACTGGAGAGATAATTATATATTTCATATTTTTGAAAAATACCAATTTAATATGCTTATTTGGAATATAATCTTATCCTTAATGTATGGGTTAAAACCAGAGATTACATAGAAGACTAACCATAAAAAAACTTTTAAAAAAGATAGTTGAAAAATCATATTTTTAAATACAAAACCACATGTTCTCCCATAATGTTTTCTAAAAAAATAATATTCTCCTTGGAGTATACGTTTATTTCTCTCTATTTTACTGAAAGATGATCCACTCGCTTTTCCTATATGAACAATTTTAACGTCGGGATAATAAATAATTCTCCAACCCATATTTTTAATCCTGAAACACCATTCATGCTCCTCTCCATACAGGAAAAACCTTTCGTCAAAACCGCTTGTTATTTCAAAAACTTCTCTTCGAAAAAACATAAATGCCCCTGTTATCCAATCAACATCTTTTATAACTTTGTGCTCATTCTCACTTAAGATATGCCCAAAAGTAGGAATTCTCGATACACCAATCTTTCTTAATATTCTATTCAGTTCAATGCCTCCAAATATAGTATGATAAAGTGTAAAAAATCTACCGCATGAGAGTTGAAGATGTCCACTGAGTGTTTCCAAACGACATCCTAAAACACCTACATCTGAATGATTATTCAGGTATTGCTTACATTTCTCTATAGCTTCTGGAGAAGCTATGGTATCGCTATTTAAAAGCAGAAATAATTCTCCTTTTGCTATCTTCATCCCCTGATTATTTGCTGCACCAAATCCTAAGTTATTCTTGTTGAATATTGTTCGAACCATTGGATATTGATTTTGCAACATCTCCCTTGTACTATCTGTTGAGTTATTGTCAACAACAATAATCTCATTTTGATTATCATTTACCAAATCATAGATAGAATTTAAACAATCTGCTAATATCTTCTTCGTATTGTAACTGATAATAATAATAGAAAGTTGAATCATTTTATATTCTTAATAAGAATATTTTTATCAAGATTGGCATTGTCATAATTTTTCCAAACATAAGCTGAAATTATTGAAAAAGGAAAAGTTAAAACCGTCCATTCTAATTGATTTGACCAGAAACTCATGTAGATAAGAAAAAGAATAATATTGCACAAAGCAAAAGCCACCCCTCTATCAAAATTACTTATTTCATTATTTTTAGATTTATACATTTTAAATCCTCGAATAAAGATAAAAATATATATTAACATGTATAATAAGTAACCAATAAAACCTGTTTCTGAAATGAGAGTTGTAAAAGTAGACCACCAATAATCAACCGTAGATTCAATTTTTATAAGTCTAAATCCTATATATTTCTCATAATATTCTCCTTTAACTTTAGCAGCTATTCCTCCCGAAAAATTCCCGGGACCAACGCCTATAAGTATCTTATGAGGTTCTTCAGAAATAATCTTTTTTACCAATAATAATGATTGAACTTTACCACTCTCTTCTATTTTTCGAGGATTATTCAAATAATCGAAATATCTTTCTGTTATCTTGGAATTTGTTTTATAAGCTGCAAAAGCTCCTGAGAAAATAACTAATAGAATCAAAAAAAAAGCAAGAGACTTAAATGGAAAGTTAATTTTCTTTAAGAATGCTCCACCAGCTAATAAAATAAAAAAGATAAGAAATGTATAATTTTGTTCTGTAAAAGAAATAATAAATGTATATAAACATATAAATATAAAAAATAACCATTTTTTTTCAAATGTAAACATCCATAAACTTATAGAAAGTATCAAAAAAATCATAGAAAAATGTCCAAGCTTATGTGCTCCGTATTCTCCAAATAAACCGCAGGCAGAATCTACCCAACCAGATGATCCCGTAATTTCAGGTCCAACTAAAATATTCACTCTCCCATAGGATAGAAATTGCAGATTTGCTACAAAAAACTGGATAGCCATAATAAAGAACATAAATAAAATAAGTTTCTTTATTTCTTTTAATCTTAAGAAACAAACTGCGCAGATAAAAATTAAAAAGACCTTTGAATACGTGAAGATAAAATTTAATAAACCTATGAAAGAACTTTTGTTAAAAAAAGTGGATACAGTTGCAAAAAAACAAAATAATAAAATAATCAAAAATAGTTTAGAAATTCCATTATCAAACTTTATCTCTTTAAGTCTAAAAAATAAAAAAAGAGCTAAGATAGACACTAATATTTCATCTATATATGTAATAGTTTTAAACTGACCTAAAAATGTCAAATTAATTAAAATGCCAGCAACTATTAACCAAAGGAATAGGGTATAAAATAATATCTTAATATTTTTTGAAGAGAGTAAAATAAGGAAAAATAATCCAACTAATCCAAAGTTAATAATTGATCCAAAATATAAATAAACCAAACTAAAAAATAAAGATACAACTACTGTTAATAAAATATTCATATTCAAATTAATAAAGTGATTTTTAATAAAACTTATATTCGCCATAATAAAAGATTTTTTTATAACATATAATTAATTAGTGACTCGACATCTTTACAATAATGATCAAGGGTAAAATATTTTTCCATTCTCTGTCTGGCAGCTTTTCCAAAATTATTTCTAATCTTAGCTTTCTCTGCCAATTCTAATATCTTCTCAGCTAAACTCTGTGAATTTCCTACTGGAACTATATAGCCTGTTTCACCATCTATAATAGCTTCAGGATTTCCTCCTGCATTTGTAGCAATAATGGGTCTCTCCATTGACATTGCTTCAAGATTAACCATTGCAAATGGTTCTTTCTTTGAAGTATTAACAAATATATCAATTGCGGAGAAATAGCTCACAATATCTTTTCTAAAACCTGTAAAAATAATACAGTCTTTAAGTTTATATGCATTATACAGAGGCAATATTTTAGATTTAAAAAATAATGAATCAACAGGACCTCCAACAACTATAAACTTACAATTTTTATTTTTTATATGAACTATATGTATTGCTTCGATAAAATCCTCAATTCCTTTTCTTTCAATAAGCTGACCAACAAACCCTATTAATATATTCTTGCTATCCACTCCTAACTCTTTTCTTTTCTCCTGACGTATTTCTTCTGAAAATTTAAACTCTTCAAGATTTATTCCATCATAAACAACTGTAACTTTTTTTGAAGGAACATTTCTTTCAAATAATAACTGTGCAGTGGCCTTAGAAACACAAATGAATCTGTTAGGGAAATTTAATATCGCAGATATACGAAATTTCTTTCTAATACTCCCGTAAGACTTTAGATAAATATCAGTCTCTCTTACATGAACAATCATAGGAATATGTAATATCTTAGCTACGATAATAGGTTCTACATGAGAAATGGTATTAATGTAAAGCAGCCTAGGTTTTTTGGTATTGAGGAAAAAAAGTAATTTTAAAATATATATTATTTTCTTTAATCCTATCACTATTATTTCAAACATATTTTCTTTAACATTATTGCTATAAGAACAATTTTTAGAAAATACATAAGTAGGAATTTGTAGCTTTCTAAGCTGATCAACAAGAGGACCATTTTTCGGACAAATAACAAAGGGATCGTATTTTTCAAATTTCATTTTTGATAATAACAACAGTAGAGCTTTAGGTGCCCCATATAAATCCGAAGCATGTGAGATGAAACCAACTTTCTTTTTAACTTTTGTATTACCTTTAATAAAAAGCATTTATTATAAAAAATATTTTCTTTATTAAAGTCTTATTAATCAGAATAAGAATGTTTAAATATTCTTTTAGAGGTAGGATTCTATAGATAATAGATTTTTTAAGATAAAATATACATTCTCTTACTTTTACTTCTTTTGCAAAAGCGGCAGCTACTTCTAACCAATGTTTGGCAATAATTTCTCTTGCTGTTTCATCCCCAAACTCATATATATCCTTCTTAAATTCAGAAAGATATTTCTCCTTAACTCGAGCTGCCTTTTTACCATTCGGCATATTAGGGCCGTAAACCTTTACCAAAGGGTCTCTTAAAGAAAATAGTTTATATTTACGAAAAAATCTAATTAAATACTCCCAATCTTGATGCCTTTCAAAGCTTTCATCAAATAACCCTATTTCTTTAATCGCATCTATAGAAAATAGAAGAGTAGATGATGCTCCTATATCTACTTCTTTATTTAATATAGCCTTTTTTAAATCTCCTTTTTTAGTTGCTTCCACCATCATAACCTTTTTATCCGTAACATAAAAAAACCCGCAATATATTCCTCCCCATACGTCAGAAGGTAAATTTTTTATTGTTTCAACTTGTTTCTT
>DATEXQ010000037.1:0-12107 GCA_035256745.1 Patescibacteria group bacterium | reverse complement strand
ATACTTGCGATAGTTAAATAAATATGGCCAAACAACTTAAATTTTCAGACGACGCCAGAGTATCCCTTTTAAAGGGAATAGATATTGTTGCCAAAGCAGTGATAACGACATTGGGTCCCAAGGGAAGAAATGTGGCTTTAGATAAAAAGTGGGGAGCTCCAAATATAGTACACGACGGTGTTACGGTGGCAAAAGAGATTGAACTTAAGGACCCATTTGAAAATATGGGTGCCCAGTTGGTAAAAGAGGCGGCTGATAAAACCAACGATGTAGCGGGTGATGGAACAACCACAGCGACACTTTTGGCATTCGTAATAACTGCTTCCGGAATGAAGCATGTAACAGCGGGTGCGAATCCGATGATTCTTAAAAAAGGAATAGAAAAAGCAGTAGCGATGGTTGTAGATGAGTTAAAAAAGCAAGCAAAACCCATAAAAAATAAAGAGGAAATATCTCAAGTAGCAACAATATCAGCCGGAGATGAAGAAATCGGAGCAAAAATAGCTGAAGCTTTATCGGATAAAGATAGGGTGGTTACTGTTGAGGAAGGAAAAGGTATGGAGTTGGAAATTGAATATAAAGAAGGAATGGAATTTGACAGAGGTTTTGCTTCAGCCTATTTCATAACAAACTCCGATAAAATGGAGGCAGAAATAGAAGATGCCTATATTCTTCTAACTGACAAAAAAATTTCTTCTATTCAAGAACTTCTCCCTTTTTTGGAAAAATTTGTAAAGGTTAGTAAGAACTTGGTCATTATTGCGGATGAAATAGAGGGTGAAGCATTAGCAACTTTGGTTGTAAATAAACTTAAAGGCACCTTCAATGTTTTGGCAATTAAAGCTCCAGGATTTGGTGATAGACGAAAAGAAATGCTTGATGATATTGCTACCCTTACAGGAGGAACTGTAATTAGTGAAGATATGGGTAGGAAATTTGAATCGATAGAAGTAGCCGACTTGGGACAAGCAGATAAAATCTGGGCTGATAAAGAAAATGCCAGAATAATTGGAGGACAGGGTAAGTCTAAGGCAATCAAAGACAGAATTAATCTTCTTAGACGCCAAATTAAAGAAACAGACTCTGATTTTGATAAGGAAAAACTAGAAGAGCGTTTGGCAAAACTTTCAGGAGGAGTTGCACAAATTAATGTAGGTGCAGCTACAGAAGTGGAATTAAACGAGAAGAAAGAAAGGGTTAAAGATGCCGTAGGAGCAACGAAAGCAGCAGTAGAAGAAGGAATATTACCGGGAGGTGGTATTGCCCTCTTGAGAGCTAGGGAAGTTTTGAAAACTTTAAAAGTTGGTGAAGATGAACAAATTGGGGTTGATATTATTTATCAGTCACTCGAACAACCCCTAAGATTCTTGGCAAAAAATTCTGGAGAAGACGACGGATATATTGTTAAAAAGGTCGAAACCGAAAAAGATTTGGATTATGGATATAACGCTTTAACAGGCAAGTTTGGTTCGATGATTGAATTTGGAGTTTTGGATCCCTTAAAAGTTACCAGGGCAGCACTTCAAAATGCAGCCTCCGTTGCTATGATGGTTTTGACAACTGAAGCACTAATAACTGATATTCCAGAAGAAAAAAGTCCTTCAGTAAACCCAATGCCGGGTGGAATGGGTGGGGGAATGGATTATTAACTTCTAGATACAGATTCTTCTTAATTAATATATAATTCTGCTATGCAAAAGGAAGTAGAAATTGTTATAAAGGGATTAATTGGTGACAATAAACCATTTCAGTGGGTTAGAGAAAAACTTGAATTGTTATCTAGTTTCAAAGAAGCGGAAATTTTTAAAGATGCCAGATGGGAACTTGATGTCATAAATCACGTAGGGAATACCAAGGATATAGATGTTATTTGTCAGAAAGAATTGGGAAATCAAGCAATTGGGGTGATATTATCTTTTACAGACGGTAATCTGGTTTATTCCGAGGTTTTTTTGGATTTATCAGATAAATTCATATATGTGAGAAAAGCTCGTAACAAAAAAGAAGTATATTTTGAGGTACGTTCGGGAAAAATTAATTATGTGGGAAAAAGCCCAAAAATTTCTTAAAAAAGATAAATATTTAGCTTCATTAATTGAAAAATACGGAATTTGTACCATAAAACCTATTGAAAAGAATGATTATTTTTTGAGTTTGGTAGAAGCGATAGTAGGACAGCAATTGTCAGGAAAAGCAGCTGAATCTATTTTCAAAAAAGTTAGACTTGATTTAAAAAAAGTCTCCCCTAGCGAAATTATAAAATGTGAAGATATAATCCTAAGAGGTTATGGTCTTTCATGGGCGAAAGTTAAATACTTGAAAGATTTAGCTCATAAAGTTGATAGGGGAGACTTAAATATAAACAAGCTTTCCGATTTTTCCAATGAGAAAATTATTAAAAATTTAACCCAAGTAAAAGGCATTGGTCGTTGGACAGCTGAAATGTTTTTGATGTTTTCTTTAGCCCGGCCAGATGTTTTTCCGATTGACGATTTGGGTATTAAAAACGGAATAAGGAAAATGTTGGGGGTAAATTTAGAACCCGAAAAAATAGAAAGATTTGCCAAACGATGGAAGCCTTATAGGACTGTTGCCTCATGGTATGTCTGGAGAAGCTTGGAAAATAAATAGCTTGATGGTAGAAAGAAAAGAAAAAACAATAAAAGGAAAGAGCGGAGTAGTTTTTGCAATAGTTCAGAAAGGTAAAATTCTTCTTGAAGAAAGATTGAACCCCAAAATGAAACATTATGGTTTTACAATAATTCCCAGTGGAGGAGTTGAAAAGGGAGAATCTCTATTAAATACTCTCGAGAGAGAAATTGAGGAAGAATACGGCTGTTTACCTAAAATTTCTTATTATTTATCTGCACATACCCAGAGAGACGGCAATATTGTTCACGAAAGATACCTATTCTTAGTAACTGAAGTTACAGGAATAATTAAAAATAGAGAACCAGAAAAATCTAAACATCTTTGGGTGAATTTTGAGGAAGCACGAAATATTTGTAAACACCCCTTTACTCAAGAGTTTTTGGATGTATTAGAAAATTTTCTTAGCGAGGAAGAATTAGAAGGGGATTAAAAGGAACTCCGTGATCGCGAATTTCCAAATGTAAATGGTCTCCTGTTGAACGACCCGTTGCTCCAACTTCGCCGATTTCTGTATTCATATCAACATCTTGGCCTGTTGTCACCAAAATATTTGAAAGATGGGCATATAAAGAAGTAATAGAATTTCCGTGGTCAATAAGTATAGCGTTTCCATAAGCATATTTTGATCTGTCAATAGCCTCAACTTTACCAGCCATAATCGATTTTACTATATTTCCAGTAATACCATCTAAATCAAGGCCCGGATGATAGAATTTATATGTTTGTGTGATTCTAATTTTTTCGAGAGGATACTGGACTCCTTTTTGAGTTGTTAGAACTGCTATGTTTTGGGAGATAACGGGATTTTCTGTTTCGGCAGCGCGTAAGTTTGTATGGGTAGGATAGATTGTTGAAGCGGCAATAAGCAATGCCATATTGGCACCAAAGATCCTCTTCATATTTTTATGTTCAAAAACGTGCCTGAAATAGCGGGAAACTTTTGAACCCTTACGTACTCTTTTAATAGATTCTATTTTGGGGAATATTGATTCATCAATATCACCTTCACGCCTTTTTACAATTTCTAAGTGAAGACGTCTTTTGATAGGCAAGTTAAATGAAAATCGTATCATAATCCCTTAAATTTCGCTTTAAGGGAAAGCGTCTCCAAAAATTTTTGGAAAAATAAAATCCAGAGCAGTATACTCTGGATAATTATTTAAGCAATAAAAATCCCGATTTGATTCGGGATGGGTTATTTTATCCTGTGAAAGGCTTAAAAGTCAAGTTTTTAGAGTTTAAGCTGATAATATTTTTTTTGAAGTGATATCATAAAAATATGCAATATAACTATTTTCTAAACAGGATTCCGATGATATCCGTGTGGATAATACTAATTATTTTTTTGGATCTCTTTTTAAGAGGCATGGCTCTTTGGAGATCTGCTCAAAGAAAACAAAAGGGGTGGTTTATAGCTCTTCTTGTGATAAATACCATTGGAATTCTTCCGGCTATTTATCTTTTGACACATCCTGAAACAAAAGGGAAGAAAAAATAAGAGGCCTGGAAGGGAATCGAACCCTTGCATCGCGGTTTTGCAGACCGCAGCGTTTCCACTTCGCCACCAGGCCAAAGCTATTTTAGCCTAAGTAGGGCAAAAACACAAAACGTTATCTATCCTTTACCATATAGATAAATAATATTGCCACTCAAAAATCCTCGTGGTAAACTTCACCAGCTGTGAGAAAATTAAAATTTGCCGCTTTGATTATAGGTATTACTCTAGTAATTTTATTAACTATTTTTTATTTAGTCGGTTATTTTAAACCTAAAAGCGCAGGTCTTGTTATTGAAACACAACCACAAGCGGTTGTGTTTATTAACGGACAACAAGAAGGACGTTCCAGTTTTGAAATTACAAGGGCGCAGGGTGAAGTGGTGGTAAAGTTAGTTCCGGAATCTTTCAACAAGCCATTAGTTCCTTTTGAAACCAAGGTAAATCTTGTTTCTGGCGTAAAGACTGTTATAAAAAGGAATTTTGGGGAATCTCAAGAAACATCAAGTGGAAGCGTTATTTCATTTGAAAAGATAGGAGGACAGGAAGTTAGCGTATCTATTATTTCAACTCCTGATGCATCCCAAGTTAAGATCGATGGGCAAGTAAGAGGATTTACCCCTTACAAATCTTCATCCATCAGTCAGGGGAATCATATAATTTCTATTTCAGCACAAGGATTCAAAGATGAATCTATAGATATAAAAACTTATGAAGGTTATAAACTTACTGCAGAATTTAAACTAGCCCCAAATACTGAGCAGGCTAGTCCGACTCCCACACCACAACCAGAAGAAGAAAAACCCCAGGTCAAAATTCTTTCAACCCCAACAGGTTTTTTGAGGGTAAGAAATGAACCCTCTGCTTTGGCAAAGGAAGTAGGTCAAGTTGATCCTGGAGAATCTTTTGAAATTTTGGAAGAAGACGAAAAAACCGGCTGGTATAAGATAGAATACGAGAAAGGTCAAGAAGGGTGGGTTTCAAATCAATACGCCACAAAAACAGAAAGTTCTAAAGAAACTTCGACTCCAAATCCCACTCCGACTTCTAAGTCCTGAAGAATATTAAAAATTAACAGATATTCCACTATATAGAATTGAAATAACCAGAAATGTCCAAATTCCTACGGAGGTAACAAGGGAGACATCCGTTAGAAGGAGCTTTTCTGGTGCTTCACTTTTGTCTGCAAAAATAAGTTTTTCATATCTCATGATTCCAAAAATGGCAACGGGAATAGTAATCATCAGGAGTTTGGTTATGGTTGTTGCCTTGGAAATTTCTGCTAAAAAAAGCCAGATAGGGAGTGCTGCCCTGGGAGATTCAAAAAAAGTAAAAAGAGCCCAGCTCATCCAAGCTGCATTTCCAAACATAGTTACATAAGAATTCAAAAGCTCTTTAGAATATCTGGTTAAGCTTTTTCTGGTAACACCTTTTACTTCTTGGATAGTATTTAATTCAGCTCTTCTTTTTCCTGATGCTAAAAATAAAGCGATTGAAATAACACAAAGCAAGAACCATACAGAGAGATGGGCGTCAATTACAAAAGCTCCGGCATAAACTCTTAAAATAAAGCCTGATGCAATAACAAGAATATCTATAACCTCCACATCTTTAAGGAAGATACTGTATAGAACTTGAATGACGAAGTAAGTTACAACCAGGACAAAAAATATAGGGTGTAAAAAATAGGCTAGATATAAAGAAATAGAAGCCAGAATGATAACTTCTGCTATTGCAATAGAAACAGGTAAGGCTCCTGATGCAACTGGACGATATTTTTTAATTGGATGTAGTCTGTCTTCTTTGACATCCAGTATGTCGTTAAAAACATATGAGGCAGAGGTTATAAAATTAAAAGCCAAAAATGCCCAAAAAACCGCTATTTGGTAAGAGGGAATAAATAAAGTTTGGGTAAAAATTAAGGCTGCAAAAAGCGAAAGATTTTTAATCCAGTGTATAGGTCTTGCTACTTGAATCCCGGCAAAAAAGATATTGAAAATGTTTAGGTTTTTTTTAGCTTCAGCCATATTATTTTTGAATACGCTTTTTGGTAAGAAACAATATTAATCCTCCGATAAGAATTACTACTCCGATCATTGTATATAACTTCAAGGATGCATTCAAATTAAGAGCTAGAATTCCAAGAAGAGCAGTGAATATCCAGTAAAAAATAACGACCTGTCTTTTGCTTAAGCCCGCATCAAGAAGTTTATGATGTAGATGACCTCTATCTCCCCAGACTGGAGACTTACCTGATAGTATTCGTCGCACAATAGTATACCCAGTGTCTACTAGGGGGATACCCAATACTACAATTAATGTTCCGACTTTAGTTGTAGATAAAATTGCAAGAACTGCCAGTAAATAACCCGCAAGAGTTGATCCGGAATATGAAGGCATTATTTTCTGCGGATAGAAATTCCATGGTAAAAACCCAAGATAAGCCCCAGCTGTAATTGATGCAAAAATAATAACCGGCCATTGGGTTATGTCGGCAGAATAACTAAGAGAAAGGGCTGCGATAGTTACTGCTGCGATAACGACAACACCGGGAAGTTGTCCGTCTACGCCTTTGGCTCCCATATTAAGCATATTCATCATATATACAATCCAGAAAATGGCGAAAACATCAGATATCAACCAAATGCTTCGGGTTTGACCGAGTAAATCAAAAACTATGCGAGGGTGTGATAAATCCAATATGCCGTTAAAAGGCATATTTATAAAAGCGATTCCGATTCCGGCAATGATAGGAATTCCGGCAATGACAAATTGTGCGACTAATCTTAAGTAGGGATTTAAATTAAATTTATCATCTAAGATTCCCAACGTTGTTATAAAAAAAGCACCAATTAGAATACCAATCAAGTGTTTATCAAGCGGTAAAAAAACTAAGGAGGAAATCAATACGGCAGTAAAAATAGCCAGTCCTCCTCCTCTCGGAACGGGATAGGAATGAATTACCTTCGGATGTTTATGAAGTCTAGGGTCATCAATAATGCCTATTTTATGGGCTAATTTAATAACCAGAGGAGTCGAAAAAAAAGCTATTAGAAAAGCCAGTAATAACGGAAAGATAGTTAAACTCTTAAATAAGGACATAACTTTTAATAGCTTGCAACAAGAAAAATTATTTTTATTATGGTTATCACGGAAAAAAATGTTGTAACTAAACCCCCTATAATTAAGGTCTTTTTGAGAAAATCATCTTTAATAAATGAGGTGATGAGAGTATTTATTGAAATTATAATCAGGGAGAAAACGAAGGGAAAAACCAAATTAAGGGAGGGTACAATTTGGGCTTCTCCTTCGGGAAGTCCGTAATAAAGTGGAACTTCAGGCGGTAAATATCTAGATTTCATAATAAAAATTAAAGCTATTCCGAACAAATTAGTGAGAAATCCTGTATAAACTAAATTTTTAAGAGGAATTCCCTGGGTAAACACGAAGTCTTTTCCCAAACCTTGTTTTAGGAGCTTGCTATATTTTAGTTTTCCTGCATTTAGTACATTCATTTTTTTATCTTTTTTTCTCTAGCCATGATTTTACTTTAACATTGAAGAAAATACGAATCTATATACTAACTTTTGGTAATTTTTCAGGGAAAGATTGCGGATTTTACTGCAGGCAAACTTAATTTCCAAATTTGGGCACCTTCAAAATCCGCAACAAGGATGTAGTTACTAACGAACAACTTCTTAAGTTCGGGAAAAGGCGAACCTTCATTTAAAAACACTATAACTTTAGGATAATTACTTTTTAGATTTTTTATTACTTCGTCTTTGCTCGAAAAATCATTGATATGGTAATCGGCAACATATTTAATAGGAGGGAGACGCTTAGACAGGGTATAAATTGTGGCAGTATCTCCCCAGACAAAAATTTTATCCTCTTTATTGGTAATACTAGTGACGATTCTTGCAACTCTGTAATTTCGAGAGACTTTATCGTTAAAAGTGGCGAAATACTCGTCTTTATTTATGCTTCCTGTGGCAAATTTAACAAAATTAAGATAATAAGTGGTGGTCGGATAGTACCAAAATTTATAATAAAGAGGTACAAAGAAAGCTATGGCAAGAGGAATAATTGTTAGTGTTTGTGTGAGCGTTTTATCAGTGACAAGAATTCCTAAAAGAAAACTTATAGCGGGAACTGCCTGGATCAAATAATGGGGATATGGTCTTTCCGATAGAGTTACCCCAAAAAGTGCAAATAAAAGCCATATAGTAATAAAGATAAATTCTTTGGGAAGAGATTTTCTTTTCCAAAAAAGAATTGCCAACCCTATTAATATTACTCCCCCTCTTATAAAAAGTGGTGCATTTCTGACAATGAAAGGCAAGTTTGAAGAAGAAGGTCTCCATGTTGAAAGATAACCGATATTTTGCAAAAAGGCTGCACGAACATAATCTCCCAAAGCTCCCCGAAGGTAATACCAAATTAGAGTGAAACCTATGGGGATGGCAAATCCAAGGACAATAAAGGCGAATCTTTTTATGGTTTTAATTAATTCGTTTTTCTTAAGTCCGTTTAAAATTAACCAAAAGGCAAAAATTACAGGCAATTCAAAAGCCGCGGGGAGTTTAAAAAGGGCTGAAACTCCAAATAGCATTCCAGAAAATATTAAATTTTTAACTGAGAGTTTTTTACTAAAAATAATTAAGAAGGCAAGAATGGTTGGTCCGATCATAAATATTTCGGCATTGGCAATATTACCCTCCAAAAGAGGGATTGTAGTCAAAATGGCAAAGATTATTGTAGCAATTTTTTGTAAAGTTTCTTTTTTGGGGAAAAGAGCCTGAGCTAATTTCCAAAAAATAATTATGGTAGCAAAGTTCCATAAAACCAAAATTGCCTTAAACCAAAAAAGTCTTCCGGCAATAGCAGAAGTTATATATAAAAGAGGAGGTTTGTTGTCATAAAGACCTTTATAAAGCGGTATTCCCTGTCTTACTCCCTCACCCAAAGTAAGGTAAATCGTTTCATCACCATATGCATAGGGTTCAAAAAAAGAAGGGATACGAAGGATTATAACAAAAGCAAGAAGAATCACCAGCCAGTTGGGAACATGCATTTTATCTAAAATATTCTTGACTTTAGACATGCTTATTTTAAGTGTAACAAAAAAATTGACATCTGGGGAGTAGCTATATACCATATCGTCAAGCACCTTACAAAATTAATTTCAAATAAAACAGAAAATACAATAAACCTAAAAAAGGAAAGGATGGTGTGCGATGGCAGATACCATTGCGAACCGAGATGTAAGCAGAGTTTTAGGGAAGCTCAATGAATGGTGGGATAGGATGGCGCAGGCGGGTTTAGAATTTGATAACCTGCAAACGCCGATTACTGATACCGCATTCAGAGAACGACTAGCTGATTTTTGGTTGTCGGGAGCACTGGTTGAGTCTTCACAACAGGTTCGAGCCAGAGAGATAATGGGTGATCATTTTTATGGTATAGGTGATCTTATCAGGTATTTCAGAGAAGGTTTTGAATTCGATGATTTCTCACCTCTTACTTATCCATACCAACAAGCGCTAACCAAAATACCTTTTAGCGCTCATCAACTTATGAAATATCGTAAAACCCATATACTTTTTCCAGGTTATAAAGAGTTTAACATTCCAAATTTATTATGCCTCGACAAATTAAGTGGCTTTTTAAAAAAGCAGGATTGGGATAAAAATAAACCCTATATGAAGGAAACGTATCTGGGTAATAGATGGTACCTGGTAAGATTAAAGCCTTTCCCTTATTCGATTGTCAGATCATTTGAAAAACAAATTCTTCCTGATAATGAGGAAGTTCCGCGTGCCTGTGTAGTTACCATGGAAATGGCTTATTATTACCTAAGGCATAACCACTTTTTTCCCTACACCAATCAATTCTTAACATGCAAAGATCTAGATAGTAATGATGGTCATGTTTATGTTGGGATAGAAGGTCCATTTTATAGTTCTAAATTTACATTACCTGAATGGGATGTCAAAATTTCTGATTCTGAATTTGGTTTAGCCTCAATGGTAAAATTGTCTGTAAGCTAAAATATTTATAATGTAAGGTGCTAGCCCTGAAGTGCAACATGTTCTACTTCAGGGCTTTTTTATTGGCAAAAAGTGTGCAAAGTAGTTAAGAAAAAGATTTTATTCTGGTAAATGTATTAAATTTGTTAGTTACAAGATTGACCCAAGTATATCTCTATGTTACTATAGGCCTCAGCACATTCCCAGAATAGTTCTTAAGACAAAATTCTTATAACCCTAAAGGAGGTTGGTATGGAAGTTACTGTCCGTGTATTCGCAACTGAAGAAGAGAGGAATGCTAACAATTTAGCAGAGTCCAAAATCGTTGGTGTTGCAAGCACTACCGAGGAGTTTGATAGATTAATTAATAATTGGCATAGCGATGCTTGTAAAACAGGCTCTCTCTTTCATTTCTTTGCATACTACGATCAGAACGATAATCGTATTGATTCATACAACAAAGCATTTACCAGTTTGGGGGGTAATCCAATAGAAATATATGATCATGATCCTGAGTAATTTTGGGATATGTGCTTGCCCTGGAGTTTAAACAATACTTAATAACTTCAGGGCTTTATTTTTTTAAATACCAAACAAATTTTAACTCCCCGAAGACTTTTTCAGATTGTTCTTTATAAGCGGGAAGTTTAATTTCTGTAATATTTCCACTGGTGATGACTCCAATTCTTTTTACATCTGGAAGTTTTCTTAAAATGTCTTTATCGGTCATTTGGGCTGTACCAACATAATAGGGTAAATTACCTTCGGGGATATATATTGGAGCAGGAATTTCATAATATTTCGACTCCCAAAGGTGATGCGCTGTTGAATTCCAGTTTATAAGAAAGTCTCCTGGTTTTTGTATTCGTTTGACATAGGCGGCCATTTCCCTGAAAGGTCTTTTTGCCGGATGTATGAAATAGTTGAAATCAATTACCCCAAAGAATATTAGGAGAAATCCTACAATAATACCCGTATACTTTCTTCCACTTGAGACAAGCAGAAGCATTGCGGCAGGGATTGCATATAAAAGATAACGGTTGAAAAAAATTGAGGTAAATTTTTGCGAAATTCCCCAAGTGATTAAAATGGGTAGAAGAAACCAGGAAAGCAAAAACAAAGTCTTTTTGATATTTTTAATCCAATCACGCAGTAAAAGTATAGCGAAAACAAAATAGAGAGATATTTGACCCAAACTCCTATTAATAAGTGGTATTTTTATCGTAGGATTTTTAATACCTTCTGCTAGGTATTCATAAATCAAATTTCTCAAATCAGTAAGAGTAGGTGTACCCAGCCAGAATCCCCCTCCAACCATTTTTGTTTGCTTGTAAAGAGGAATTAACCAGGGGATGTAAAGGATAAAAACGGCAATAAAGGATTTAAACATGCTTAAAGCGGTTTTCTTCTCCCCGGCGAAAAATTCATACAAAAACCATATTCCCTGTACAAAGATCGCAAAGATTGAGAAATGGTGAGAATACAGTGCCCAAAGTGTGGCTATGACATAGGGAATCCATTGCTTTTTAAGAAAAAAGTACATAGAAGCAACAACACCAAGAGCCAGAATGGAATACATTCTTCCCTCAAATGCATAAGTAAAGAAAAACGGATTTAAAAAAGTTAAAACCGCAGCCAAAAGACCTATTCTTCTTGAAAATAGCAGAGAACCAATTTTATAGACAAAAAATACCGCCAGAAGAAAAAAAAGGAAAGACAGTGCTCTTATTGCAACTTCGCTGGTTCCGAATAGCTGATACCAATAGTGCAAAATTATGTTGTAAAGAGGCGGTGATGTATCTTTTTGAATAATCTCCAATATTTTGGGAACAGGATTCATGGAAAGAACTGCAGAAAATGCTTCATCTCCCCAGAGGCTTTGATTAAATACATTAGGCATTATTTTTAGTGTAGCAAAAAAGAATATATTC
>DATEXQ010000036.1:0-6211 GCA_035256745.1 Patescibacteria group bacterium | reverse complement strand
TAGTGAACAAAATCATGATTGGGAAATACCTGTTGGTCTTACACAAATTCCTGTTTGCAAGAATACCGGTTCTTTATCTTGTTCAGGCTGCGAAACAAAAGTTGAATGGTTCTTACAGGAGAATAAACCCAAAAGCAATTGCGAAATGAGTAGTCCTAAACCTTATTCCTCCAAACCGTCATAAACGATTCCAGCAAGGCTGGGAAAAATACTGTCAGCTTCACTCTCAATTACTCCTTTAGTTAAAATTACCAGTACAAAAGGATTGTCTGCATAAACTATGCCTGCATCATTTACTACATGAACTTCCCTCCCGTACTTATGTGCAACTCTGATATCAGCAGGAATTCCTGCTGCAATCCAATTTTCATAGGTAGTATCTGTCAAATTTCCCAATATTTCATCTGCCGAATCTTTGGAAGTAATTTTTCCTTCCCAGAGTTTTTTGAAAAATATCCCTATGTCATAAAGACTTGTTGAATTATCGGTTAGAGATGTAGAACTCATTCCAATTGTCTTAATAACTTCGTTAATTTTTGTATCACCAATAATTTTTTTCATTATCCCAAAAGCGGTATTATCCGATTGCTTCCCCATCAACATCAATAAATCTTTATAGCTTAATTTTGTTCCAGCCGGTTTATAATAAAGACTACCTGATCCTCCTATTTTGTCCGAATCCTTTAGGGTATAAATCGTTTCCAAGTTTAAACTTCCTTTTTCTGATTCCAAATAAGCTGCAGCCATAACCGGCAACTTAATAAGAGAGGCTGCTGTAAAAGATTCATCCTCCGATATTCCGAAAGAATATCCGCTCTTTAAATCAATAACGAAAAGACCGTATACTCCAGATAAATCATTGGTGGTATTTTTAAATTCAGTAACTATTTTCTGCGATCTTTCGGCAATTTCTTTGGATCCATTCTTTTTGTCATTTTCTAAAACTATAGTTTCCTGTTGAAAAATAGAAATAGCAGGAAATTTGATACGAGGCAGTCCGGGTAACTTCCATTCCCTTGCTGATAGGGCTAAAATAATTGATGTTAGAATTGTAAAAAGTAAAATGAATAATACTAAAAAGCGCTCCTTTTTCCCCCAAGGTTTTGGGGGTTCTTTCTTTCTCCTTCTGACCAACTCTTCTTTCGTTCCTTGAACTTTTCTTATTATTACTTCTTCTTCTTTCTGTTTAGAAAATATCATAACTTATATTATATTATTTTTATCAATTGATAATGTTCGTAATTTTTTCGGGGATACTAAAAGACAAATGTCGGAAAATAATATGAATAAAATAAATGTTCTATTTAAGTTATTTTCTCCTTTTTTCCCACACATCAGGATTAGCTATATTTTCAGGTTTTTTCCCCTGGAGAACATCTAAAATAGCAGTAATTGCCTGCTGTCCCATTTTATTTCTTGCTTCCCTAGTGGCGCTTGCAATATGGGGTGTAAGTATGACATTTTCCATTCCCAAAAGTTCGGGGTTAATATCGGGTTCATTTTCAAACACATCAAGAGCAGCTCCTGCCAAATGACCGCTCCTTAAGGCTTCCACTAAATCATGTTCACTTACAACTGGTCCTCTCGCTGTATTTATCATAAAACTTCCCTGTTTCATCTTCGAGAAGGTTTGACTGTTCATCATCCCTCTTGTTTCATCTGTCAAGGGTACATGAAGAGTTACGTAATCGCTTCTCGTTAAAAGTTCATCTAGGGTAACAAATTGTACCCCAAATTTTTTCTCTGCCTCAACATCCGGGGTTCTTTTATTGTAAAGAAGAGTCATATTGTATCCAATTGCTCTTCTTGCAACCATAGTACCTATCCTTCCCAAACCTACGATACCCAAGGTTTTTCCTATCAAACTTTTACCCATAAAAATATCGGGTTCCCAACCCCTATAACCCCCTCTTCTTGTTGCTTCGTCTGCCTCAACTATTCTTCTGGAAAGGCATAAAATCAAAGCCCAAGTATGCTCTGCGACTGCTTCGTTCACTTCATCACTTGGGGTGTTTGTTACAACAATTCCTCTATCGGTTGCTGCCTTGATATCTATATTGTCAAAACCTACTGCATAGTTTGAAATAATTTTTAATTGTGGTCCTGCAGCATCCATCAAATCTGCATCGATCCTGTCTGTTAGAAGTGTTAAAATAACGTCTTTTCCGGCCACCCTTTCCACTAATTCTTCCTCTTCTAAAGGTCTATCGTAAGGAGAAATATCAACCGTGCAACCCACATCAATTAATGCCTTTATATTTTCCCCGGGTATTTTCCTTGTCACAAAAATTTTCATAAATTTAAAATTCTACAACTGCCAGACTGCTACTTCTTGCTCTCTCGAGCCATTCTGTAATTTCCGATTCACGTAATAAACCCTTCTGACTTCCAGTATAACCTATGACTGAGGCAGAGTTAACCGTTCCCCAAATCAAAGCTTCATTAAAACCTTTACCTTTAATAAGGGCTGCTAAACATCCGGAGCCGAAAGCATCGCCTGCCCCTGTTCTTTCGTAGGCATCGATAGGTAGAATTCCCAATTTCAAATATTTTGCACCGTCAAAAACAAAAGAACCGTTATTTCCATCTGTTACAACCGGATTTTTAACCCCCAAAGAAACCAATGCATTAAGAAGTTCTTTTTCTTTTCCTAAACTTTGCGAAAAACCAGTTAATTTTTCAGCCTCTTCCCTATTCACAAAAAGCGTGTGAGTAATTTTTATCATATCTTCAATTTCTTTTAAGGGAACCCTTAGTTGTCTGCTTCCCGGGTTATAGGCAAGCTTAATTTGTGGATTATATCTTAAAAAGGAAATTAGGTGATTGTAAAAAGGCTTAAATGTGTCACCCATACTAGTTAAATAAACCCAAGAAGTTATAGGTAATTTAACGGGATACTGATAGCTTTGGGGTGATTTATAGGTAAATATAGTTCTTTCTCCCGTATAATTTATTACTGTCGAATAATTAGAAGTTGTAGCCGGTTGCTGGAATACAAAAGTTGTATCAACGTTTTCGTTTTCCAACTTTTCTATTATCTCTTTACCAATATCGTCATCTCCCAAAGTTAAAACCACTCCCACATTAACTCCCAAACGTTTTGTTCCCACAGCATTGTTGGCGGCATTTCCTCCTATAGAAAATTCCATTTCCTTAACAGGAATTTTTTCACCATAAGAAAAACAGACATAACATTTCTTTTTGTCAATTTCGCACAAAGCTTCCGATTCTATGGGAGAAATAAATACATCTAAAGATGCATCGCCAATTGATATTAAATCTAACTTAGCCATATATTATTTTTGCCAACTTATTACTCATTCCTATTGGATCTTTGCTTTGCCAAACATTTCTTCCAACAGCTATTCCGCAAGTTCCAACTTTCATAAAATCTTCAACGTCTTGCAAAAACTCACCTTCGTTTCTTTTTACTCCTCCAGAAACCAAAACTTTTGATTTCCCTGCCGATTCCACAACCCACTTAAAACTTTCCGGATCTCCTGTATAAGGGATTTTAATAAAATCTGCACCAAGTTCTAATCCCAAACGAGCTGAATAGGCAACTATATCTTTTGTATTTTCCTTACCCTCAACTTCCTTTCCTCTGGGATACATCCAGGCAGTAACCACCAATCCTTTAGAATGGGCTTCGTCTTCAATTTGGCTAAATTCCTGCATCATTTTTGCTTCGAAATCGCTTCCTACATAAATTGTGTAGCCAACAGCAGATGCCCCAATTCTTATTGCTTCATCAACCGTACAAAGCAAGGGGCTATACGGCTCCTCACCTTCATGAAGCTTTGTCTTACCATTTAGTTTGATTAAAAGAGGTGGAGTTTTTTGAATATCAAGTCCTCCGATGGGATAGTATGTTTGAGCTAAACCTTCATGGAATATTAATGCCGTATAAACTCCGGTATCTTGAGCTAACTTAACCACAAAAGACGGATCAATCGTAGTTTCGTCAAAATCGGTCGGACCGTGCTCAAAACCGTGGTCATACGCCAAAAACATTGCATGTCCGCCTTTAAGAAATTTATCAACATTTATTTTGGTCATTATATATAAATTTATCAAACCCGATTGAAAAGGACAACACGCATGTATGATAATGTATGTTAATGGAAAAAAATAAAGCTCAAATTCCACTACCCAATAAGACTCCCAACCCTTTGGGACAACCCAAACCAACAGTTCCTGAGTCCAAAATCAAAAGAAAAATTGCGTTTATCGTTTCATTTGCCGTGCTTACAGCATTAATTCTTATATTTTTGGGTATATTCGGCTATCAAAAATATATATCTTCCAAATATCCTACTCCAGCTGATTTTCTAGAATGCTCCAAAATTCCCGGCTCTATTGTCCAGGAAAGCTATCCTGCTACCTGTATAACAAAAAAGGGCGAACGTTTCATTCAAGAATTAAGACCCAATGAGATATGCATAAGTGTAGGAGGAGTTTGGATTGAAAATTACAATGAGTGTGAGGGAATAGAGGAAAATGTTTGTACAAAAGCAGGAGGAAGTTTTGAATCTTGTGCATCTCCTTGTAGACATACTCCTAAGGTCAAGGCTTGCATTGATCTTTGTATAAAAGTCTGTAAATTCTAGGAATTTTTTCTTTTAATGACTTTTTTCGCTGCACTTACTATTGAAGGAGTTTTCATCTGATATTTTTGCATGAGTTCTTCCGGTTTTCCTGATTCACCAAACAAATCCTGCATACCAATAAATTCAATAGGAACCGGGAAATTCCTGGTTAAAACTTCAGCTACGGCAGAACCCAATCCCCCCGCAACTTGGTGTTCTTCAACTGTTACAACTGCACCGGTTAATTTAGCCGTATGGATTATTGTTTGCTCGTCAATGGGTTTTATTGTATGACAATTGACTACTATTGAAGGAATTTTGCTTTTGGCCAGCTCTTTTGCTGCTTTTAAGGCTTCGTAAACCAATGGGCCGCAAGCTATAATTGCCACCTGTGGATCTTTTTCTTCCCAGAAAATTTCGGATTTTCCGATTTTAAAAGGAGAATCTAGAGTTGTAATTTGGGGAAATGGTTCTCTGGGAATCCTGATATAAGAAGGACTATTATTTTGGGCAACTGCCATGACTGCTTTTTTTGTTTCCAAGCCGTCACAAGGAGCAATGACAACCAGATTGGGTAAAACACGCATTAAAGCAATATCCTCCAAAGCCTGGTGTGTGGCTCCTCCTTCTCCTACATTTAACCCGGCATGTGTACCTATGATTTTTACTGGAAAATTATTTAATGCGATGGTTGTTCGAATCTGTTCCCAATTTCTACCCGGCGAAAATACTGCATAGGCGCAAATAAATGGTATTTTGCCGTAATTGGCGATTCCCGAGGCTACGCAGGCCAATACTTGTTCTGCTACTCCAACCTGAATAAATCTGTCGGGAAATTTTTGTGCAAATAAACTTGCCTTCGTGCTTAAGGCAACATCGGATGAAAGTACAAACACATTTTCGTTATTTTCTCCCAGTTCGACCAAAGCTTCCCCCAATGCATCTCTAAAAGATACTTTTTCTTTTTTTCCTAAAAATAGATCTTTTACTAAATTACTTTCTTTATTTATCATTTATTTACTTTCCGATAATTCTTTAAGTGCAAGCTGTAATTCTTCTTTGTTAGGAACCTTACCATGCCATTCGTACTTTCCTTCCATAAAAGATACCCCTTTACCTGCAATAGTTTTACAAATTATTGCTGTTGGTCTTTGATATTCGCTTCTGGCATTTTGAACTGCATTAATAATGGCTTCAAAATTATGCCCATCGATTTCAAATACATTCCAATTAAAAGCTCTATATTTTTCTGCTAAAGGATTAAGAGGCATTATGTCTTCCGTAAATCCATCTATTTGGATATTATTTCTGTCAACAAAAACCGTGAGATTTGAAAGTAAATATTTACCGGCTACGGCAACTCCCTCCCAATGATTACCTTCATCGTGTTCTGCATCGCTTGTGATGCAATAAATTCTAAAACGCCTGTCGTCATGCCTTGCAGCAAACGCATAACCTGCGGCTTCGGATAATCCTGATCCCAGAGGTCCTGAGGTTATTTCTATTCCCGCAAGTCTACTTTTTTCAGGATGACCTTGAAGCTTACTCCCCAGTTTGGAGTAGGTTTTAAGAAGGCTTCTGTCAAAATAATTCGCATAAGCCATGGTTGTATATAAAGCCGG
>DATEXQ010000035.1:0-8244 GCA_035256745.1 Patescibacteria group bacterium | reverse complement strand
ACAGATTCCTTTTTAGCCTCTTTCGTAGTAGGCTCCTTGATTATAATTGGTTGAATTTCCTCCTTCAGTAATTCTTTTGGTTTGGGGATCTTTTTACCTTTAGACTTATAATCAAGAATACCTTCCGAAATTTTATATAATAAATCCTCTTTCTCTTTCGTTTCTAAATTCTTAACACGTTCCATTTCCTTGGCTGTATCAAGAATTTCCTGTCGGGGCATATCGCTTTCAATCCCTCTATCTATTAGTTCAATCCAATAATCTAATACCCTAAGGCTATCTGAAATTTCGTTTGTGTCGGTTATGACGAAGACATATTTTAAAAAAAGTTGTTTACCATACCCATCATAGGAATTGCTAAAGGGTTTTGTGATCGCAACATCGGGAGGATAAAAATAGGCAGGATAAAAAATCCTGATTCCCTCACGAATCCACTCTATCCTTTTTCTTGAGAATATTAATGAATCATTCATTCTTGTTTACGGTTTGATCGGAAGAATTAAGATATGTATTTGGCTTTTTTACCTGAGGGAAATACCCCAATTTTTCTTGGGGTTTTGTGGTTATTATCTTGTGTTCTTCTTGCGAGGCGACAACTCTAATTGGTGCATGGTGGGGTCCTGCAAAAAATATTCCTTCTCCAATATTGGCAGCCAGAAGAAGCTGTTTTTCTCCTTGAGAAAGGTAAAAAACCTCTGCTATTCTATCGATTGCAGCAGGAGATTGTTTTAATAAAAGCCTTAGGGAACTGTTTGTAACAATTGCTTTACCTATATCTTGATTTAGAAAATCCTCTACATCTTGAGTAATTGTGGTTAAACCCAAGAAATATTTTCTGGCTCTTTTTACAACACTCCATAGAAATTGTGCGGAGTCAGGATATCTCATCATATGCCATGCCTCATCGACGATTAGAAGTCTTCTTTTTAAATCTCTTTGGACCCTTGTCCAAATGAAATCCAACACCATAAACATAGCAATGGGTCTTAAAGCTTCCTGCATGTCTTTTACGCTAAAAACTGTAAAAGGATTCTTAATGTTTATATTTGTCTGTCTGTCAAATATTCCAACAAAGCTTCCTCTTACAAATTTTTCAATTCTAGCTGCCAAATCCATAGCTTCAGGAGTTTCCATTCCTACTAGTGTTTTATATAAATCTTCCATCAAAGGAGCCTCCTTTTTTTGAGTGTTGGGGTCTTGAGTAATACCTTTACCCCTATATGTTGAAATGAGAGCTCTATCAAGAAGGGCTTCCTGAATAGGATTTAATTGACCCATAATGACTTTAAAAAACGAATGCAATGTAAGAATTTTTAAGCCTAACTGATTTTCACCCTCGGTATATATTTGTGAAAGGTCAAAAGGATTTATTTTTGAAGAAGAACCGAAAGAAAATGATATAAATTCTCCTCCCACAGCCTCAGCTATGGTTTTATATTCTGATTCAGGATCAATTACGATTACTTCAGTTCCAAGCATCAAACTTCTTATGGATTCAAGCTTAACGAAATATGATTTTCCAGCTCCGGATGTGGCAAAAATCGTCATGTTTGCATTTTCAAGAGAGAATCTGTCAAAAATAATAAATGATTCATTTTGAGAATTTATTCCATATAAAACTCCTTTGTCGCCGGAAAGTTCAGCAGAAGTTAAGGGGAAAGTGGTCGAAAGGGAAGTTGAGTCCATATTTCTGGTTATGGCAAGCTTGTCCAATCCAAAAGGGACTGTTGATAAAAAGCCGTTTTCGCAATCAAGTGCGGCGTGTTTAGCAACAATCAAAAGAGAACCCAAAGTTGATTCCACCTGTCTGGTTATGTGGTTTAGTTCTTCAAGACTAGCTGCTGGTATGGTTATATAAAAAGAGAATTGGTAAAATCTTTCAGAACCTTTTACAAGCTGTTCTTGTAAAGATCTTGCATCCTCGAGTTTTGCTTGGGTTGAAGGATTTACAATTTTTCCTCTTTCCAAATCAGTGGCAATTTCTGCTTCCATTTCGGCAATTTTTCTTCGTAGATCATCCAAGACGGTTTTTCCCTCTACAGGGTAAATATAAAACGATGTATCTAGTGAACCATCGAAGTTGATTATGGGTTCAAGCCATCCGGGAGCGACAAATCTGGGATATCCAGCGACAAAAATAGTACGGAAATAGGTATTGTTTATTTTAATATAATCAAAATCAATCTCTATTGACTCTGGTGCAATTAAATCAAGAAGGTTCAACTTTTTCTGATAAAGTTCAATTATGGGGTCTATAATCTTGGGCTTTTTAGAAAGACCATTAAGATTTTTTGATTCCTGGGGTTGTACAGGTTTTTCGTCTTTTGGTGGGACACTAGAGGATTCATACAAACGACCTTTGTTTTGGTTGGGTATTTGCTCTATTTTTTTAAGTTCTTTAATTTTTCTTGATTTAAATAGATTCATAAGTTTAATTTTTTAACTTTTCAATAAATCCTGCTCGGTCTTTTTTAATGTAGGAGGTTCGGAATTATAGATGCTAAAGAAAAGGTCTATCAGTTGAACTGTAGATAATTGTTTTAACTTAAGACCAAGTCTTCCTGCTTGTCTTATAAGGTGATCCCTTTTGGGATATATGGCTATTTTTGCTTTTTTAATTACATAAGATTTTGGGTAAGGTAAGGGACCTGTTCTTTTGGTTAATGAAGCAGCCGATTTGGCAACTCCAAGTTCCAAAGCACTGAAAGGAATAATAATATAGAAGCTTTTACCAAGCACATTTTTCTTTTTTATGGTATCTAGGATAAATTGTCTATAACCCTGCATCAGATAAGAAAGTTTCGTATTTTCAAGTGATTTTTGAGCGTTATCAAGATATTTAAGATAATCCGAAATGTCTTTTCTTTGGGAACGTATAAAAATTTGAATTTGAAAAGATAATGAATTAATAAGAGCGGCATAGGCTGCAATAACTGCCTGCTGTTCTTTTTCGGACAAAAGGCCAAAATTTAGCGAGGTTGTTTCCATTACTATTGCAGCACCTCCGTCTTTATAAACAATAATGTCTTCAGTAATATCTGCAATTGGTAGATGGTCTTGGGAAGTAGAAATAATGGGCTTATCAGGAATACTTAATAACGGAATCTTGAAATTTTTAATGCCTTTAGTATTCATTAATGTTTTAAAATTGTGCTGTGCTTGGTAGATTTGGATTGTTTGGTAATACAGGTTGGATTTCGACAACAGCTTTTGCCTTGATTGCTATGGGTGGAATTATTTCTCCGGTGGTTTCAAACGTAACAGAATCAAAAACCAATCCTTCTTTCTCCGTAATTATTTCGTAGCTTCCGTTTTGTAAAGAAGTAACAATCATGAAGTGTCCGACTTTATTGCTTCTTAATGCCCTTACAGGACGTCCAGCTGCATCTCTTATTTCAAGGATAGCTCCCTCAACTATTTTTCCTTTAGGATCCATAACTTGCCCGACAACCGTATTGGGAATTGAAGGAGGATTTGGAGGCGCTGCTTCTAGGGAAAACTGAGCTTGTTGGCTGGAAATTACGTTTTCGCTTAAGATTGGATTAATATTAGTTGTTATATCTTTTTCCTTGATAGATTCTTCTTGAACAGGCCTTTCTTCTATGACAATTTTTGGTCTAAAACCTTTAGAAGCAATTGAGAAAGACTTGTTAACAGGAATTTCAACAGGCTTTATAACTTTTGGAATAACTATGGTTATATTTTCTTTCTTGGGTTCTTCTACTACAGTTGGTTTAATCGGAGCTACGGAGGAGGCAAACATGTCTTTAATTTTACCCAGAAAAGTCTTTTCGTAACCCTCTAAATTTGAAAGAAAACCCATACCCTGTGAAGGCAACTCTTTAAGGTAGGATTCCAGCATGACTTCTCCATGTGGAGCTATAATACTTTCATCTTTAGGCATAACTGTTTCTTCTTGAAAAAAATTAAGCGCTCCTTCTTCTTTTTTCCAAAAATAAGCGGTTGGAGAATAAATTGATTTAAAAAAAGCAAAGATCCATTTTGAAAGAGGCCTTTCCTCGAAAGGTAAAAAAGCAAGAGCAGCACCCAATGCAGCAAAAAAAATCATTAGTGGCCATTTGATAATAGGATATATATTGGTGGAATAGATAAGAAGAGAAATTAAAGCACCACCTGCGACTTGGAAAAATTGCTTTAAAGTCATGTCTCCGACCAACCTAAACTGGTAAGACGAGATTTGTTGCGGTATGGGATGTTGTTCCATAGTAAATTACTGTAGCACCTACATAATTTAGCTTAACCCGTGAAGTATCTATTTCAACCCCAACCTATTTTCACACACATTATTAGACAATTGAGTTCCAAAATATTAAAATATCAGGTATGAGTGAATCGGAAATGATATCTCCAGTTTTATACTCTCCAGATACGGGTGGGGCTGGTAGTGGTGTAGGGATTCCAGAAAAAGATAAATTCACATCTTCATTTTTAGTAAAAGACGAAGACGAGATTAATCAATTGACCCACGAAGGTTTGCAAAAGCGAGTTAGAGCATTACATGATGTGGCTATAACAGATCCTAATCATGATGTTTTTAAAAGACAAGCTTGGGTGGATGAGTTAAAAGGTATTACAGATAGAATGGTTCATCCCTTAGAGGGAGAGGATGTATATCCGCCTAAACAAGCTGTAGTATTTTGCGCAAGAATTAACCAAGAGATTGAGGATTATGATAAGAAGATATATGCAAGTGAAGAAATATTACCTACATTGGATGTAAACGTAAGAAGCACCAAAGAAGTGATTGGGGATTTTAATGAAATTATTAATAATCCAGATCCCGCAAAGGAAGCAAAGATTAAGCAAGATTTGGAAATATTGGGAGCTTATGCGAAAAAAATAAAAATGTTTGATGGAGTCAAAGAAAAGATTGAGGAAATACAAAGAAAATTACCGTTTCTTGAAGCTGCAAAAAAAATTAAAGAATTAGATTTGAGACAGGAAGGAATAGAAGCACAAGGACTAGAAGGATGGGATCCTAAACTGGCAGGAATGATAGATGTCTATAGAAATGCAGCATTTTATAACATGATGAAAGTCTGGTCTGATTTAAAACAACCAACACCTTTCGATGCTGATCGGGTATCTAAATTTGTGGATATATTAAATTATGAAAATCCACCTATACGTAAATTGATGGATATAGCCTCAGCACAGCTCCAGTTAGCTTCACAGGGTGGCGGTTCAGGATCAGAAGATAGAATTGCTGAGGCAATTAGGGAGACAAGCGTACCACCAGCTGAACAAAGACGTCAATTTCTTGAGGTTGAAGAGCTCGCTAGGGGGGAAGTACAAATTCCTTTAACAACAAGTCTAATTTTCAAAGATTTATCCCCCGAAGAAAGAAAGTTTTGGATGGCTCGCATGGAATTATCAAACGGAAGGTCACTACGAACATTAGCTAACAGTCCAGAAAATCTATTTCCCAACCCTCATTTACAAGGGATGACAAAAGAAGGACTGAAATCACTTTACGATACACTCGGTGTTGCAGAAGCCCAGGCAATATATACAGTGTTTGCTACAGAACCTGATTGTAGAGGTTTTTCCGGACCGTTTGGAGAGTTAATTAAGAACTTTAGTGTTCAAAGAGAAAAAAAAGATAGTAAGACAAAGACCACCAAAATTATAGAAACTGGCATTAAAAACCTTCATGATATCAAGAACGAAACAGAATTGAAAAAATTTAGAAAGCAATTTAGACAGTGTTTACAGAACAGATTTCATTTAACAGAAAGCCAGGCCCGTGATGCAGAACAGGTTGGTTTTAATCTTTTTATCGTTTCTGATATCAACGAGTATGTTGACAGTAAGGATTATTATTTAAATACGCAAAAATCAGATAGAGAAAGAATACCTACAGCTCTTGCTTTTTCTGTACTTATCAGTCCTGCGCAGAGGGATTTGATACACCCTCTGGAAAAGTCTATCGACGATAATAGAAAAAGAAAAGTTACGAGAGCATGGCCACTAAATCCTCTGGGAGAATTTATTAAGGCTCATCCAGATTACGATCCAGACAAAAAACCCAATAAAATACCTATTCCCTATACGCTTACAGAAAAAGGTAGATCGTTTTTACACGAAGTGGACATAGTTCTTCCAAATGGCAAAACAGAAACTCTTTATGATCAAATAAGGAGAGATGGCCTTGCTCTAATAAAAGGAACAATTAGACGTGCTTCTAGAATAGATTGGGACAGCGTACAAGGAGAGTATCCTTTTCTACCTTATCTTCTTACCAAAAATAAGCAGATACTTGTATGGAATACTTTGTCTACAGGGTCTCTACCTAGAGATAAAACAATGGATCAATTAATTAATGCCATGAACGATTTAGACATTGATGACCATTTTAGAGAAACACTTGCTTATTTGATGGATGAAGAAACCAGAATTCTTTTAATGCCAAGACGGAAAGAATTTAAACCTAATTGGGGTTTATTGGATCTGGGAATTGCTCAAGGAGCTTTTTTTGATAAATTTAGAGATAGATATCCAGGATTTTTCAAAAACATACACACCAGTAGATCCACCTTTGGGAAAATAGCAAATTTGGGAAGTTAACAATTTAATAAGGATTTTATTTTTTCATAAACCCTACTGTTCGTAGAAAACTTCCTACCGAGGTTTCTCCATATCTCTTTTCATATTTAGTAAAAGCTCCTGATACAGCACCACGAGCTGTAGTTGTAGCTGGTTCTATCGCTTCACCTATTGCTGATCCATAATCATACGGTTTCTTTTCCATAAATGCTTTAATCATGTTGGCTGCTTTGGGAATCATGCAGAATATACCAAAACTTACCATTAAATACAAGAATTTACCGCCGTTTCCTAGCCATCCAAGAAGGGGTGGGTCCCATGTAGTTTGTGCGGGCAATAATTGCGGATTAGGATTAAAAGGAAGAAGCCATTCTGCAAAACCAGCCCAATTTATTACACCTGCAAACATAACCGGGAAGTTGATCATTAGTGATTGTGAAAGAAACATAAAAGAAACAAAAAATAATAGTCCCACAACAGGATAAACAGCCAGGTTTGCAACCATGCTCTTTAACCATGAACCAAAACCACCAGTACTTCCTGGTATCATCCCAATCAGTATTTGAAATGGAGCAGCAATTATAAGAAGAATAATATTAATATAAGTTTTAAGTAAAACCCAAAGTATTTTAACTGAATTAAATAACGCTATAAAAATAAGTACAATCCAAACAAAAATAGCTAGTATTCCTCCAAACCAACTTGCGCTAAAAATTGTAAAAATTGCACCAATAAGGAAATCAAGTAAATATTGTATACAGAGAACGAAAGCGTTTCTATGCGAAGTTAAATCGAGAAATAAATCCTTAGCACTTAGGTTAGAAAGCCCGGAACTATTAATAATTAATGCAATAACTCCAATAACTACATACATCAAATCTATTAGAAGACCCGCTATGGCATAAGATAATGCTATTAATATAATCCCTAAAATAATTTTGGGTAGAGCTGATTGAAGAGTAACAACAGCCTGGGGAGATATTTTAACTCTAAACATAATCATGAATGCCATGACAACTACAATTAAAACCAAAAAGGAAAAAGCTATATTTCTGGTAACCTTCCAAAGTGTAAGAACGGTATTGGCTCCATACCTAAAACCAAAACCTTGAGCACTGGCCTCTGGAACCAGATGTATTTTTGAGGCACCCCGTAAGAACATACCCACAGCTGACACAGGGTTATTGTAAAAAAACCCATAAAGAGATTCGTTAGAGTTTTGATTTGCATATTTTTGACCCGTTGGATTTGTTAAATCACTATCGCTAAGACCAAAAAATTGATGAACAGAACGGAAGAAGTTTACTATAGAATCAAATGCAGCCTGTGCACATTCACCCCTATCTTCAGTAAAAAAACATATCCACAATTCAGGACCACCTGTCAAGCTGGTTAAAATATGCCCAGGTATTGAATATAAAATCCATTGAACTTGTGCTGCGGTATAGCGTTCCCCAAAAATTTCACTGGAATTATTATTATCAAAGGTGGTTACATAAAATTGCTTAAAGTCCTGGCTGTACCACGTTCCCTGGGCTTTAACAAAAGGTACAAAAACTGTTGTTAAAAGAAAGAAAGCCAATAAAAAAGAAATAGCTATTTTTTTAAGCATAGAATTAATTAATCATATAACAGCGCATCCATAACTGGCAACAGTACATTATTCACAAAAACTTA
>DATEXQ010000034.1:0-3965 GCA_035256745.1 Patescibacteria group bacterium | reverse complement strand
TTTCCCGGGGTCGGCAGCCTTAATAAAAGAAGGCCTATTCCCTCCGGTTGTATCTGCATATAAGGTGAATTGAGATACGATAAGGACACTTGCCTTGACGTCTTTAACGGAAAGATTTATTTTATTGTCGCTATCTGCCATTAACCGAAGTTTAGAAAGCTTCTCGGCCAAAAGTTCTGCATCTTTTTCACTGTCTTCCTCTTTTACCCCTACTAATACGAAGAGTCCCTTTTTTGTTTTTCCGACAACTTTTCCCGAAACTCTGACCTGAGCGTCTTTTACCCTTTGAATAACAAGCCTCATAATGTAATTTTAGCACGATTCCGACTTCGAATCTCTGATTTTTCCCGGAAAACATGTCAAAATAAGATTGATAACTATTTTTTACTTGACTTTGACACCTCTTAATACAAGAATAAAATATGGACCTGAATACACAAAATTTGTTTAATAGCTATAAAGTAAATAAATCATTAAGAAGATTCGGAATTCATATCGTAATTCTGATTGGTTTAATTATCTTATTCTTTTTCAACAAACCATTGGCCGGAATAGGGTTTATAATTTGGGGAGCAACCTCAGCCCTTTTCTACCTGAACTGGTAGGTAAACCCCGCTTTCTTTGTTTGTAATAAATCTCACGGAATGTTAGACATTAGAGGTTATAATTATATATATGTTTGAGCTACCAGCTTTACCATACGACTACAATGCACTTGAACCTTATATCGATAAGGAAACAATGATGCTTCACCACAACATGCATCACAAAGCTTATGTGGATAATCTGAATAAAGCACTTGAAGGAAATGAAAAGTTACTTAATTCCAATATCGAGGAAATACTCTCTGATTTTAATATAATACCCGAAGGGATCAGACAGGCAGTTATCAACAACGGTGGAGGACACACTAACCATAGTTTTTTCTGGAAAATCATGACATCCCCGAAAGATAACCCTACAAAACCTGATGGAAAATTGAAGGAAGATATCGATTCGACGTTTGGGTCATTTGATAAATTCAAAGAGGAATTTAGTACTAAAGCCATGACTATCTTCGGCAGCGGGTGGGCATTTCTCATTCTGACTAAAGACAAGAAACTGGTTTTAAAAAGACATTCATTTCAAAATTCTCCCTTAAGCCATGGCAATATCCCTATTTTGACAATTGACGTATGGGAGCATGCATACTATCTGAAATATCATAATAGGCGTGCCGATTATGTCGCCGCGTGGTGGAATATCGTAAATTGGCCTTACGTAGAACGCCTGTATCTTGAATCCCTTAAAAAGACCTAATCCAAAAAAAATTATAATCAATTGGGGACTTCGATAACCTCTTCCCTTTTCTCTTTAATAAAACTTGTCCATTCTTCAAAAACACGAATAATGTTTTTAAGGGGCGCTTCGATCAGAAAATCCATAAACAAAAGTAAAAAGTTGAACTTCTGAAGACCCTGTGAAAGCCACGAACCCAAGTTAAGAAGCGGAAGGGCGATATTGGTAACAAGATGGACTAAAAAGCTTTCCCTTTCTCCCCGGACGTTCAATTCGGTTGCGGTATAGCGAACGCGGTAACCGAATAGTAAAACTAGTGATAAAAATATGAAAAATATTCCTGCCGAAATGATGTTAAAACCAAGATCAAAAAGTATTAAAGTAATCCCTCCAAAAGTCAGGAGGAAGAGTAAAAGGTAAATCACGAAAAATATTCTATAAATTAAGCTCTTTCCGGAATTTGAAACCAGAGAAAATTCAATTTTCTCTTCAGGTTCCTCTTCATATATAAAACTTTTAATTATAGAGATAATTCTTTGGGTGTTTTCCTCGTCGGGGCGTCTGATGGACAAACCAACCATAAACATTAAAAATGGGGGAAAGATAATATTTATGCCAAGAGGCAGAAAATTGATATCATTTTTAATAAAAATTTCATAAGGAATTTCAATTAAAATAGCTAAAAACACCTTGGTTAAAAAAATATAGACAATACTTCTGACTATTCCTCTACTTACCCTCTTTCCAATTTCACCGTATTTTGCTTTACATACTTCAGTTACCTTTTCTTCAATTCTTTTCGGATTCTCAAATGTTTCGCTTATGTTTTCAAAATCTTTATCAATAATTTCTTTCAGGATCAAAAAGGCAGCGGAGTGCCTTTGTGCAAAACGATACATCTTGGGCTGATACGATGACGCGATCTGTCTTTCAATCTTTCTTTCAATATCAATGACTTTGTTTAAATCATTCCTCGGATCAAATTCCTTTTTTTCAATCCATTCCGGAAAATAGACTTTTAGAAGGCGGTACCTAATCCCCGCCTTATCGGATTTCGAAAGAGACCGGTGAAGTGCAATAAATATCTGTATGTCTTTTTCATCCTCTTCCAAATCCGAATCCACCCAGACATAATTTTTCTTAAACCAAGAAAAGACGCAGTAATTCAGGGCTTCTTTATAATAAATATTTTCATCAAGCACTTCCTCTATTTCTGCGGAGAATATTCCCAGAAACCAATCTTTCAAATCAGAGTAATTATAATTTTTGGCATCTTTTTCAAGGCTGGCAAAAACCTGCAGATATTTCGTAACGACAAACTCAACTGTTTTAAGCTTCCTTTTCGGAATAAAGTCGTTTTTAATATATCTGGCCCAGATCAGCTCCTTCATCAGAGTTTCCGCCAAAACTGCGGGTTCGTAGGTTTTTCTCTCCCAAATTTGGCGCCTTAATATTCTCTCGATTGCATTTCGTCTTATCAAGTGCTCGCCTTTATACTCCACTGCATTTCTCACCCTTTCGTAAATAAACGCCAGAGGTCCCAAAACCTGACTAACCTTAATCGTAGAGTCAACAGATCCAGACTTATGGTTGGATTTTCCCTCTTTATAATGTGCAATAAGCTTTAATGCCTCATCCGACAACCTGGGATTTACCTCCGTCTCTATTTTTTGTTTATCTTCCACGCTGGATATGTTATATCACGTTCTTGGCGAAGACTCAACGAAGTGATAAATTTATATAATGAAACTTCCGGATATTAAAAAGCCTGTTGCATATTTTTGCAGCGAATTTGCCATAGACAACGATCTGCCTACCTATTCGGGTGGGTTAGGAATTCTCGCTGCAGATTTTCTAAATTCCGCGGCAACCAAACATTTTCCAACGGTAGGTATCGGAATTTTATATAAAGGCAAGGAATTTATTCAACACATTACGGGTGACGGCAGGGAAGAAAAAAGAGACTCGGAATTTGACCATGACTCCTCATTCTTAAGACCAACCACCATAAACGGAAAACCACTCATTATTTCCCTACCCAATCCCTCGGGAGAAATAAAGGTTAAATCTTATCACCTAAGACTTTCTGATACTGTTGTCATCTTTTTTCTTTCAACGGACGTGGACGGTAACCCACCTGATTGGATTTCCGATATGGATGCTCTTTATCACGGAGATACAAATAGTAAAATAAGGCAACAGATCCTTTTGGGTGTAGGAGGAATTAAACTGCTTCACGAGCTTAATATAACTCCCAACATATATCATATCAATGAAGGCCGACCCGGTTTTATTATTTGGGAGATGGCAAACGAGATAAAAAATAAGGAAAAAATTTCCTATGAAGAAGCCTGGAAGCGGGCAAAAGAAAAAATAGTCTATACAAACCACACCCTTGTTCCCGCAGGAAACCTAACCTATCCCCTGAATACGGTTAAATGGTGGGCCGAACCATATGCCCTCGGTTATCAAACAGATCCAAACACGCTTGTGAAGGACGGGACAACCGATAACCAAAATTTTTCTATTACCCAATTTGCCCTAAATATTTCCAGTAAGCACTCGGCAGTAAGTAAAATTCACGAAGAATACTGCAAGAAAGAGCATCCGGACTATCACTGGTTGTCCATTACAAACGGTGTACATATGGAGCGTTGGCAGGACAGCGATTTCAGAAACGAGAAGCT
>DATEXQ010000033.1:0-7090 GCA_035256745.1 Patescibacteria group bacterium | reverse complement strand
ACAACCCTTTTTGCTCCTCCTACCCCGTGTTTTTTCGCATCCTCTTCGCTGACAAATTTACCCGTTGATTCGATAACTACGTCAACTGCGTATTTGCTCCAGGGTATTTTTGCAGGATCTCTTTGAGCAAGAAGTGGATATTTTTTGCTTTCGATAATTAAATATCCTATTAAAGGATCTACTTCTTTTCCTCCCTCACCTGCTTTAATTATTGAAGATGCATCTTTTACCTCCTCAAATCCCACAACTTTCTCAAATTTCCGATACATTGTATCGTAATTAACCAAATGAGCCCAACCTTGGGCATTCATGCTTCCTGATGTATTTATGGCTGCAAAATCAATTTCGTTGGCGTGTTTTAAAACGCCTATTCTAAAAGCAATTCTTCCAATTCTTCCGAAACCGTTTATTCCAACTTTTATCATTATTTCAGTATAAGTCTATGCACAAATATAAGTAAATACGAATTTGCTATATAATTTCCATTAGTGAAAAACAAAAAAGTTTCTGTTTCAATTTTTTCGACAACTTGGGGACATCACAGTATCGGCAAGGCCGTTGAATATGCTCTGGGCAGAAAATTCCAAACTCACTATAATTTAATTAAATCAGAAATCCTAAGAAAACCGTATCTCTATTTATATTTATATTTCCCCTCCTTAAACATAATACCTTACAAAATATCTGAGTCGGAAAAGATACGCAAAATGTCAGAAAGGTATTTTTATAGATTTTTTATTAAAACTATAGAAAGACTCATAGAAATCCAAAAACCTAAAGTTGTAGTAAGTACCTATTTTGCATTTAATTTTGCCCTTAAAGAACTTTCTAAAAAATATAATTTTATTTTCTTAAACATCGTTGCCGATCCAAGAACTTTCCATGAATTGGAAGTCTTGCCTAACGCTTATAACTTTGTTTTTGATGAAAATTCCGAAAGAAGATGTCGTAAATTAGGAATAAATAAAGACAAATATATAAAAAGTGGTTGGTTCGTCAGAAATGAATTTCAAGAAACAAAAAGTAAGGCTGAGGCGAGATCTTTATTGGGATTGCTTCCTAATATTTTTACTATTAGCGTTGTCGGAGGAAGCGAAGGTACTTTAAAAATATTAAAAATACTACCTGCTTTCTGGGGAACAGAAAAACCAATTCAAGTAATCTTTATATGTGGAAAAAATAAAAATTTGTACAATTCTCTAAAGTCGTTTATCAAACTTTTCAACCTCAAAAAAAATAAAAACTTATCTATTTTGGTAAAAGGATTTATCGTCAATACCGAAAAGTACTTGCAAGCTTCGGATATTGTAATTGGAAAAGCCGGTCCGAATTTATTGTTTGAAGCCGTAGCAACAATTACCCCATTTTTTGCAATCTCTCATATCGCTGGGCAGGAAGATGGAAATTTGGATATTATAAGAAAATACAAGTTAGGTTTTGTAGAAGAAAATCCCGCGAAAGCAATTGGGCTTACCAGAAAAATTATCGAAAATCCCGAAATACTTGAAAAGTTTTCCAAACCCATACAGAGATTGTCTTTTTATAACAAAAGCTCATACTCCATTCTAGAACAATTTGTAGAAAAAAAATTAGAAGAAGAAAAAATTAAATAGTTTAGTAATATTTTCTCAATTGCTAATCTATAAGTGCTTCAATTCCGGGGAGAGTTCCTTCTGACAAAAACTCCAATGTTGCACCTCCTCCCACCGATATCCAGTTAAAAGATTGTCCAATATTTAATAAATTAATGGCTTCAACTGTATCACCACCGCCTGCAACTTTAAAAGCCGATGTGTTAGCTGCAACAGCATTAAAAACTCTTTTTGTTCCCAGCAAATGTCCTTCATCTTCAAATTTACCAACAGGTCCCGTAAGAATGATTGTACCAGCTTTGGCAATTTCTTCTTCAAATTTCTCAATAGAACGAATTGTTATATCTTCTTTGTCGGGATTTAAATCAGCTACCAATAATTTATCATTTAATACAAAACTTTTATCATTTACCATTTTTTCAATGTATTCTGGAAGCCTGCCTGCAATAAAAATCTTATCTGCAAATTTTTCAAAAGGAGCAATATAGGTAATTTTATCTTCTTTTACTCCTCCAATTATCACAATAACTGGTTTTCGAGGATTTTCTAAAACTTTTGATAAATTCTCAACCTCCTGCCTAAATCTAAAACCTGCTGCATGCGGAAGTAGTTTAGGCAATCCAACTATTGATGCATGCTCCCTATGCGATACCGCAAAATTCTCATTTATGTAAAATTCTCCCAGGTTGGCAAGAGCTTGAGCAAACTCCGGGCCGTTATTTTCTTCTTGTGCATCAAAGCGTAAGTTTTCCAACATTACAATATCTCCTTCTGGAGGTATTGATGGAAATTCCTCGATAAAATTTATTTCTTTATTTAAAAGATTTGAAAACTCTCTACAAACTCCCTTTAAACTTAAAGCCTCGTCTTTGCCCTGCGGTCTTCCTTTATGCCCCAAAAATACTATTTTTGCATTTCTTTCTATTAAATAATTGACCGTGGGTAATAGCGCCTTAAGTCTATAGTCTTCCCCAATGTCCACATCCAGATCTGCCCTGACTAGGACTTTTTTTTGGGATAAATCAAAACTCTCAATCTCTGGAAGCTTCATATGATAAAATTTTATCTATTCTTCTTTGATGTCTTTCTTCTTCCGGAAAGGGTGTGTCTATAAAAACTCCCACAACTTTTTCTGCTCTATTTTCATCTACAAATTGTGATCCTAATGCCAAAATATTTGCATCATTGTCTTCTCTTGCTTTTTTAGCCATTTCCTCTGTCAAACAAAGGGCTGCTCTTATTCCTTTTACTTTATTGGCAGCAATAGCTTCTCCGTTACCCCATCTTCCTATAACCACACCCAAAGATCTAGGATCTTTTGCAACTTTCTCGGCTAAAGGGATAATAAAATCGGGATAGTCGTCTCCCTGATCGTATTTTAGATTACCCAAATCCTCAACCTCATGACCCCAACTTCTTAAATCCTCTTTTAGGCTTTCTCTCAACCAATATCCTGCATGATCGCCAGCAATATATATTTTCATAAATTATTCAAATCCTTCAATCAAGTCCAATAACTCTTTTTCGGGATTTTCGGCTTTTACGATATCCGTTGCAACAGCAACCCCTATAGCTCCCAGTTTTAAACTAATTCTGACGTCATTATTGGAATGCACTCCAGCTCCGACTACTAGAGGAATTCTGGCATCTCTAGCAATACTGGCTGCTTTTTCTATTATTTCCGGATGAGCTTGAGAAACAGAAATTGTTTTACTTCCAATCAATTCCGATGGTTCATATGCAACGAATGTCGGTTTTAAGTTAACTATTTCTTTTAATTCGCTCAAATCCTGGGCAAAGACCAATGTTTTTAAACCAACCCCTAATGCCCTTGCATGGGCTTTCTCAAGCATGCTAAAATCCCTAAATTTAGCCTCAGAATGGTTTAAAAATGTACCTACGGCTCCATCCTCAAAGACAGCTTCTGCCAAAATGCTTCCTGTACTTGCTCCAAACTCCACGGGATCTATCTTCTGAACCCAAACTTCAAGTCCGCACGTTTCAACAACTTCCTTTATATCGCTTGCCTGTACGACAGGTATAACTTTATGCTGTGTTTGGCTGGCAACCAAATATAAAAGCTTGGCCAAAGAAACCGCATTAACTCCAGTGCCTTCCTTAAATGTCTTAAAATTTACAAATATCATATCAAAATTCCCAATACTTGGTTTGTTTTTGCTTTGTCAAAGCCAACAATGCTTTCTTCTTCTCCACTATCTTTTATTATTACCGTAAAAGGAACCCCTAAATATCCCTTTGATTTTGCCATCATTTCATCCTTTGCCACATCATCCTGATCGACTAATTTTTCTACAAAAGAAATATTCTTCTCCCTAAGATAGGTTTTTAACATTCTGCAATATGGACAGGTTGCTGTGGTATAAATAGTAACTTGCAATTTATTCACCTCCTTATAGATATAACTAGATTCTAATATCTTTTATCAAATTTTCCTATTTTATTTGGTAACCGAATCTTATAGCCATACTAAAAAGCCATGAATTTAAGTATCTATAGGTATTTGTTAAAAGCAATAATCCTAAAATTGAAAGGATTATTCCAGCAACTAGTGAAACTTTACCGGAATATTTTGTCAAGATCTTCAAATACTTGGGGGCGGAAGCTAAGGTTAAAGAAACCAAAATAAAAGGAAAGGAAATTCCCAAAGAGTAGAACAAAAGAAGAAGAGCTCCTTTGTAAAGGGTTGCCGAAATAGCTGCCAAACTCAAAATTGAACCCAAGATTACTCCCACACAAGGGGTCCAGCTTACGCCAAATACAACTCCTATAAGGAAAGATCGCCAGTACCCTAAGCTATTGACCCATGTTGGTAATTCAAATCTTTTCTCTTTGGCAAAAAAAGGAATCTTTAAAATACCTGCAAACTCCAAACCCATAATTAAAATAATTAGACCTCCAACTCTTTGAATAAGAAAATCATAGCGTCTTAGGATTCCTCCAAAACCCGCAACAGCCGTACCCAGAAGAATAAATACCAAAGAAAAACCCAAAACATAAAAAAGGCTGGAAATTATTATCTTTTTAAAGTAAGATCCATACCCTTTGGTCTCCAAATCTTTTAAAGAAACACCTGCAATATAACCCACGTATGCAGGTATAAGAGGTAAAACGCAGGGTGCAAAAAAAGAAACAACCCCTGCCATAAAAGCAATTGGAATAGTTATATCAATCATTTTTTACTCAGGCATAAACCTAATTAGCAAAAACATCACTAAAATGCCAAAAAGAAACGAACCCGCTACACCTAACTTTCCCTTTACTCGGGATTCTTTAACTAGTTCAGGTAAAATATCAGCTGAGGCTATATACAGAAACATTCCGCTTGCAACTCCAAGCAAAGGACCTATAAAGCTTACCGATTTCTCCATCAATAATAATGTTCCTATAACCCCTATGAAAGTTGTACTAGCGGATAAAATATTTATAATAAAAATCTTAATTTTGGACATACCGGTTGAAAGTAAAACACTAAAATCTCCAATCTCTTGAGGGATTTCATGGAAAAAAGTAGACAAAGCAACCACAAAACCCAAAGCAGGGCTAGCAACAAAACTAACACAAATAATAACTCCGTCTATAAAATTATGAAGGGCGTCGCTTATTATAATAAGAGGTACTGCTGACTTTAATGAATGTTCGTGTGTTTCGTGGTGATGATAGTGTATTAGAAAATCTTCAGTTAAGAAAAATCCAACAAGACCAATAAGAATCAGAATAAAAACACTATCCCCTCCTTTCTCAACGGCAACGGGAAGTAAATCAAGAAAAGTAACAGTTAAAATAACCCCTGCAGCAAAAGATATCAAGTAAATTGAATATTTTTTAGCCAACTCTTCTTTCACCAAGACAAACATTCCACCCAAAAGTCCTGCAATACTACCCAAAAAAGCCAAAAGGAAAATATATAAAATTCCGTTCATAATTTAGGAAAACATAAAACCCAAGACTTTAAGCCACATAGGCTGTTCTACGGAAAGAATCTCGCCGGTTGAAGCAGATATTTTTGTAGTTACGGGAATATTAATTTTAATTATATTAAAAAGATTAATTACCCTGTCTCCTGTAATAAGATATGAAACATCCCTGTTTTCTTCGGTTATATCAAAAGTCTTTTGATTTATTTTATTTATATATTTACTTCTTAATGCAACTTGAGCTGCTTCATAAGGAAAAATTCCCAAATATTTTTTCCCAGAGGGGGTAACCACAGATAACCGGTTTTCAATAGGGTCGATATTAATCGGATAAGAAGATAATGCCAAGATCTCCCCCTCCTTAATGCTAAATTTATCTCCCTTTATACCTATCTCGATTTTTTTAATATCTCCTCTTTCTTCTATCTCTACCAAGCTATCTCCCATGTTTGTAACATCTAATGTGTCATTTTCACCAACCTTAAGACTTACCTTTCCGTCTTCTTTTGTTAGTGAGATTTCCCTATTTGAGGAATCGGTATTGGTAACGTTTTTGACTTCTAAGTTTTGCTTGGGAACTTCCAAAGCAAGTGGAGATTCGTAAGCCAATATTTTCCATGTAATGTTTCCGTTTTTATCGATTGCTATAATACTTGCTTTAGCTGGACGAGTTGACAAGAAGAATAAGAAAGTAATTACACACAAAAAAATCATTTTTTTCATCATCATTTACTTTAGCAGTTTTTGAGGCTAAAAAAAAGAAGCTTTTAGAAAGAACCTTCCAAAATTATTTTTTCAGGGGATGTGTTTAATTTTGTTTCCAGACTAATAATGACATTCTGGTAATCTGAATAGTTTTTGTTTTCGTTAAAATCTAGTAAAAATCCCCCTTTGGCAATTTGCAAGCTCCCGATTGATATAAGGGAATAATTATTTTGACCTGCAGTTCCTCTGGATAGCCAGACTTCATAAAAATCATTGGGTTCCAAATCCGGTAAATCAGCAAGTACGGTTAAATTAAATATTCCATTCTCATAATTTCTGGTTGCTAATCCCGAACCACCTTGTCTGGTTATGTCTTTCAATTCCGCTTTATCCAAATTATCAGGAATTTGGGTATTAAATTTATTTTCTAATTGTTCTTCGAAAGAAGGAGTAGCTATTGGAGTTTCAATTGGAGTAGTTTTGGGACGTCTTACGAAATAAACGATTCCTGCAACAACAGCAAGAATAATAAATCCAATTACTATATCTCGTCTATTCATGGAATGAAGAATAGCAATTTATTTACTATATGTCAAATTTTTAATAAAATTACTAAGTCATAAATTCCACAAGTTCTGAATTACCGCATATTTACCGCAAATTATCCGCACCGCACGAATTTTAACTACTTAATCTGGTATAAACTCCAAATAACGCTAAAACGGCTGCAACCAGAAGCCATTGGGTTGAAGCAAGCCAAATATCGGTTCCCAAATATCCTATTCCTGCAAAAAGTACCGCTATAACCGCTCCTCCCATCATCACTTGAGAAACTAAACCCATATCTTTTTTCTTCAT
>DATEXQ010000032.1:0-9579 GCA_035256745.1 Patescibacteria group bacterium | reverse complement strand
TTTCAGTTGTCGTCACTTCCATCTCTTTTTGGCCAATTTTTATTCTGACTCTAGGTTCTTTGTGGAATATCATTTCTAAAGTTTCAGCGCCTGGATTGTCAAAATGAACAGCAACTGGGGTATCTATTTCTTTTTGTTCGTCCTCCTGCTTGGTTTCACCCGCCATCACACTTTCCACAGTTACTAGCTTTCCCGAAGTTGAAGCACTGACTTTCCTTTGGGGAATAAAGGGAGCAAGTGAGGTTAAAATCAAAGTTGAACTTAAAAATAGCACCAAGATTAAATTCCCTACCCATTTAAGCTGTCTGGGACGAATCTTAAAGCTCTCAAAACGGTTGTTGGCCGTTGATAAAGCGAGATAATGGCTGATGGCTGATGGCTGATGGCTAAAAGAATTAGCCATTAACTTTTGACCATTAACCATTAAGTTCGCAGGTGCAACCTGAGAACGGCCCGGCAATATTCCTGATATAAATCGGTAGAATTGTCCCCGGGTGAAGATATCGGTAATCTTGCCTGTCTTGGGGGTTCTAAACCAGGGTCCCTCTTCGCTTTCCAAGAAGCCTTTGATGGCGGCATAGGCTTGGAATGGGACAAGAAGGTAAGATAAAGCTACGAATGAGGCTAACCCAAGGTAGTCTCTCTCTTCACTCTCTTCCAGGAATAACCCCACTGCATTCATGAGAGGTAAGGCAAAGAGATTGGTTAAAACCAAACTCCAGCCCCAAAGAGATGTCCAGAAAGGTAACCTGGCAGGAAAGACTGTTTCGGATAACAGCCAGGAGAATGTTCCGATTAAGAAAAAGAAGGCTTGTAAGTAGTAAGGGCTTAAATACAAGAATTCTAGCTTTTCAACTCCCGTAAGTTTAGGATTAAACATAAGCTTTTTGAACATCTTGCGAATGTTGTGGGAATGACCTTCTGCCCACCTCATACGTTGTCTGATAAGGCGCTTTAATGTTGATACGCATTCAGCCGGAGCTTGAATATAAGGTGTATAAACAACCTTATAGCCGGCATCGTAAAGCTTGAGAGTCAATTCAAAGTCTTCGGTAATTGAGGTATCCCAACCTACTTCTTCCAAGGCATCCTTACGTATGGCATAAACAGATCCATGGATCAGTTTCATTCCGCCATAAATTTCGGTTCCCGACCTTTCTATAACGTAGCTTCCTGCATATTCAGTTCTGACTCCCCTGGTGATCCAGTTCTCTGATTTGTTAAGAACGTGCCATTGATATCCGGCTACAGCTGCAACATTGGTTTTCTTGTAGTCTTCTGACATATTATTTTGTACTTTGAAGTATTTCATGAATAACTCCAGTGTGTCGGGGTATGGTACAAAGTCAGCATCAAATATACTTACAAATTCAGTCCTGGGATTACAAAGGGTAAGTGCAAGTCTTAAAGCTCCTCCCTTAAATCCGGACCTTGAAGTTCTGTGGAGGTGCTTTAGGGTTACTCCAGGATGAACATCCATAGAAGTAAGAATCCATCCTTCTTCCTCGTTCTCCACTACCTTTAATTCCTCCCTTTTTGCTAAATATCTTTTTTGATAATTCCTGATTATCTGTGTTGTTTCATCAGTTGAATCATCACAAAGAATAACTTCATAATCCCCTTTGTAGTCAAAGTTGGTAGCAGTTGCAATTGCCCTTTCTACCACATTCTTTTCATTGTAAAAAGGAATCTGAATGGAGAAATAAGGATATCTTTTTAAACTTACGTGCTCCAAATTGGGTTCAAGGCCTACAGGACCTGTGTGGTTTTTACCATTGCCATTACCGTTTCCATTCCCTCCTGTCATTCCCAAGATCCAGGAGATTAATCCTTTCTTTTTACCATTCTTTCCATTCCCATTACCATTAATGCTTAGAGATGCTTCTTGCTGGGAGAAAGATAATACAATTGCCAAGGTAAGATAATATTTAAATGAATAAAGAAAGAAGAGAGATCCCATCAGAAATGCTATGGAGGCAAATACTAAACCCAAGAGATTCGAAGTTGTACCTGCGGAAATGAGCATTCGTATCCAGTAAAATAATCCTAAAGAGATAAAGGATGTAACAAATGAAGCAATAACGAAGGGTCTAATCATACTAACAAATCTAAATCCCTTAATTTGTACCCCAGGCGGTGGGGCTGGAGCTAAACCTGGAATGAATTCCTGCCATACTGCTTTTACAAAGTTTGATATTCTAGCATAAATAGCTTCCGGTTTTGCTTTCTCTCTTTGTGAATACGCTTGCCTTAACTCGTAATAAGAAAGATTATTCCTTTCTAAGATTCTTTGTACTCCATGATTTCCGATAAATCCTAAGATTGAAGCTATTTTATGCGAAGAATATTCTGGATTTGAGATTACTACATCAATTACCTTTTTAACAATTTTCTCATTTACTCCTCTTGGATGTTTAGAACCTTCCGGATGTTGATCTTTTAAAGCTTCTAATAAATTTATAGTTTCGTTTTGAGCGTTGATATATCTTTTTTTCCACTTTGCATAAGTCTTTCTTGATATTCTATATTCATTTAATACTTCTTTTTCTTTTCTACCATTTAATACTTCTTCTATCATTTGCTTTCTTGCCGAAGCATTTAATCGCAAATGTATAGGAAAATCTTTATTTTTAGCTTTCTTTGGAATTCGATATTTTTGAATATAATTTTCTCTATTAACAATTGTGTTTAAATTTAATTTTTTTAGTATTAACCAAACGCTTCTTGTGCTTAGTTTGTAACCTTGTTTCTTTAGTTCTTCTGATATTTTCTTGGGGCCTGATTTCGGAGAAGCTACTACTATTCTTAGTATATATTTCTCAAACGATTTTTTATTATTCTTTCTATTTTTTATCCATATATATATTGTTTTTCTTGATACATTTAGCTTTCTTGCAGCTTCGGATATACTTATCTTTCCTAATCTAGCTTTATCTAGAATATTGTTTTTCTGAGTAGGTTTTTTCATAAATAGTATTTTCACTATTAATTGTTACCTTTCATGGGTACTATGTCAATGGTCTTTTATATTTATGTTCTTTTTGAATATAATTAAATAATATTAATAACTATTAATAATCTATTATCTGTTTACTATAATATATATTTAATCTAAAAAGTGTTACCTAAAATGATATTTTTTTATATTCGACATTTTTGATAAATACCCGAAGATATTACGAATATTTAATATGGGCTAATTCAATTACAAGTAATACTCATAACACTCGTTTACCTTCTTTATTACTTAATAACCATTTTTGAATCAATTATTTACTCGCCTCAAATGAAGCTGAAACTGAAGTGTTAGATAAAAATACCAATATTAACTTTTAGAGGAATAATTATTTAAAAGATGTATAAAAGGTTCTTATATTGTATATAACAAATACGATATAGGATTATAGTAAGAATATAAAGAAAGAGTACAGTAGATATCTTAAAAAGTGAAGATATATATATCGAAAAGATGTTAATTGACTATTTAATTATAGTAAGTTAACAAGTCCTTTTATATACAGGAAAAATTATAGGAAAAATCAAAGCACATTATGCTACTTGACAATGTTACTATCAACTTTTATGCTTAATAAATAGTAAATATTCTATTATGAGCATAGAGGAGCCTATTCTAACAATTTCTGTTGCAGCTAGTCTTCTTAAATTGCATCCGCGAACTTTGATGCTTTACGAGCGTGCAGGACTCCTTACTCCTTTTAGAACTGGAACAAAAAGGCGCTTATTTTCTTTTAAAGACCTCGATCACCTACAGTTTATCAAGTATCTAACTCAAAATAAAGGAATGAATCTAGTAGGTGTAAAATTAATGCTTGAAGCAATAAGTATTACCGAGAAAGAAGGAATTAATTTAAAAAGGATTCTCTTCCCTACCTTCAAGGCAAAGAAACTAGTTTAACAAATCTCGGTAACAAAATGACTTCACTTAATCAATTTTAAAGACTTTTTATTAATAAGAAATAAAAATACTTACCCTTTTTTAATAATAGCTTTTTTCTCTTCAAGAACGTAGCTATATGAAAACCACCAATATACAAAAAGCCAGACAACTGTTGTTGCCGCAGCCAAGTAGTCATGGAACACAATTCTAAAAACAGGAGGTGCGTGAACTGCTAAAAGAACCGTAAAAAGCATTCGCAGGATATTTAACCAGAATGTACCAAGAATGCCTATAGCTAGAGCTTCTATAACTGACAATACCTTATATTTCCCCTTAAAACCCACTACAAGCGTAATGAATAGAAGTAAAAAACTCTGCCACCCCAGACAATTCCAAGTAATCCCCATACTGAGCCCATTAACTATAATTATCGAATTAGTAGGAGAAAATGCATATTCATAACCCAAAGGTATCAATATTGTTCCCATCATCTTAGCTTCAATGGGAACTAGATAATTTTGAATAAATACATAAAGAAAATTCTTCTCCAGAAACTTTGTCAAAAGATCATTCGCCGTGACTAAAAACGGTAAAACCAGAAGTACTAGAGAAAATCCCAAAAATATGGCTATAAATACGTTTTTTTGTTTAGACACAAGAAGCTAACCTCCTCTTTTTAAACCATATAACCATATACGGTATTAAAGGTGAGACTATAATAAATAAAAGCACATTTTCGGGAACGGTTACTGTAGGCATTACCACCATCGGATCAACTGTTCCACCAACATCTCCTCCGGTAAATACCGATGTCGTAGCTTGAGCACTTCCGGTCAAATTCAGGGAGTACTGGACGAATAAATATTCATCAGTAGTAAGAGTAAATGAACTCATACTAGACGTGGTATAGGTAGTATTATTAACATTATATCCAATAATATCAGTCAAAGGCCAGCCGCCATCACTCCCGGTATTAAATAAAAGCGTTGAACCGACAATGGCACCTCCATTGACAGTAATTTTATAGACACAAACCTGTAAAGTTCCATTTGCCTGGGCATTGACGCCGTCAGACTCATAAAAAGTGAAACTCCAAGCACCAGAATCAATAGTACCATTAGCCTGAAACGGAACATCCAGTATCCAACCATAACCAGTAGCCGCACCATTTGCACAAGTAGGTTCAGAGTATAATCCACTTCCACCAGGACGATATTGATATCTTGCTAAAGCAGATCCTTTTGGTGCAACTACAGTTGCAGTAACAGTATTTCCTGTATCCAAAGTCTCTCCTAATACTCGTGAGTTTGTAAGGGTTGCTGTTGTTCCCGTTCTCAAATATTGGGTTGACGAAATTGCCGGATTTGCCAAAACTTCAGGCACCCCTTTAGTAGCCGAGTAAGTAGTAACAGAAAGAATTAATAAAATACTTAGAATCAACTTACTTACCCATCTATTTTTTCTTGATTTGATGGTGAAGTTGTTGAATTGATTGTTAGCTGTTGATAACGCAAGGTATTGACTACTAATAGAGGAAAGTTCTGCACCTGCAGTAGCAGGAGTCTTTCCGGGTAGTATTCCAGATATAAATCTGTAGAATCTGCCTCTTGTGAATACGTCTGTGATTCTTCCTGTTTTGGGAGTTCTAAACCAAGGTCCTTCTTCTTTTTCAATAAATCCTTTAATGGATGCATAAGCCTGGAATGGAACCATGATATAGGAAAGAGCTACAAAGGAGGCTATTCCCAAGTAATCTCTTTCTTCACTTTCCTCCAGGAACAATCCCACTGCATTCATCAAAGGTAAGGCAAAAAGATTGGTTAAGACCAAACTCCACCCCCAAAGGCTGGTCCAGAAAGGAAGACGGGCAGGAAATACCGTTTCAGAAAGTAACCATGAGAATGTTCCCACCAAGAAAAAGAAGGCTTGCAGGTAGTAAGGAGAAAGGTAAAGAAACTCAAGCTTTTCAACGGGAGTTAGCTTGGGGTTAAGCAAAAGGTGCTTGAACATCTTCCTGACATTGTGGGAATGACCTTCTGCCCAACGCATTCTTTGTCTGATTAGTCTTTTTAGGGTGGATACACATTCGGCTGGAGCTTGTATATATGGTGTATAGACTACCTTGTATCCTGCATCATACAGCTTTAAGGTTAATTCAAAGTCTTCTGTAATTGAGGTATCCCAACCAACAGCTTCCAGTGCATCCTTCCTGATTGCATAAACAGACCCATGGATTAATTTCATTCCTCCATATATCTCTGTTCCGCTTCGCTCGATTACATAACTGCCTGAATATTCAGTCCTTACTCCCCTGGTAATCCAATTCTCTGATTTATTTAATACATGCCACTGGTATCCTGCTACAGCTGCTACATTTGTTTTCTTGTAGTCTTCACTCATATTGTTTTGTACTTCGAAGTATTTGAGGAATAACTCCAGGGTATCCGGGTATGGTACAAAGTCAGCATCAAAGACACTGATGAATTCGGTTTTGGGATTAACCAGCTTTAAAGCCAGTTTTAAAGCTCCTCCCTTAAATCCTGAGCGGGAGGTTCGATGAAGGTGTTTCAGAATAACACCAGGAGAAACTTCAACGGCAGTAAGGGTCCAACCGTTTCCGTTAACTTCTCTTAAATCCTCCCCTTTAGCTAAATATCTCTTCTGATAATTCCTGATTATCTGTGTTGTCTCATCAGTTGAATCATCACAAAGAATGACTTCATAGTCTCCTTTGTAGTCAAAGTTTGTGGCTGCTGCAATTGCTCTCTCTACCACATTCTTTTCATTGTAAAAAGGAATCTGAATGGAGAAATATGGATATCTTTTCAAACTTATATGTTCAAGATTGGGTTCAAGACCTACGGGACCTGTGTGATTTTTTCCATTTCCGTTTCCATTACCTCCTGTCATTCCCAATATCCAAGAGATTAATCCTTTCTTTTTACCGTTTCCCTTACCATTGATGCTCAAGGATGCTTCTTGCTGGGAGAAAGATAATACAATTGCCAAAGTGAGATAATACTTAAATGAATACAGGAAGAATATCGAACCCATTAACAAAGCTAGTGAAGCAAATACCATCCCTATCGTGCTTCCCCCAGAAACCTGGGTAAACGAACGTGCAACATAACTCCCTAATCCAAATACCGCTATGGTTATAAACGTAGATAATGCAAAAGTTCCAGCAAAGCGTATCAATCTATGTCTTAAGATCTCAGGAATATTAAAGAATCTTGAAGCTACTTGTACAGTTCCTGCTATTGTTTGTGTTACTGGGCTAACTTGTGCTTTTGCATATACAAGTCTTTGTTCATAATTCGACAAATCAAATCTTCTTAATACATTTTGAACACCATGATGACCTACTATTGGTACTTCACCAAATCTTGGAAGGTTTTTAACAATATTTCTAATACCATATTCCGGATGTTTGGCTATTATAGATAGTATCGCCTGCTCATACTTTTCCGGTGTTTGTCTCCACCATCTAGTTACTTCCGGAATCCTTGGCTGCAATGATTTTATTTTGTCTTCTAATCCTGCCTTTTCATAACGTTTTTTTAATTTATAAAATAGTGTTCTTGATACCCCGTATTCTTTACTAAGATTACTAACTTCCTCACCTCCGATAATATTTCTTTCTATCATTTTAAGTTTTTCATTAGCGGATAGAATTCTTTTTTCTTCTTCTCTTATTCTTCTATCTTTTTCTTTAGCAAAAATAAGTCTTTCATCTACTCTAGATAATTTATTTTTTTCTAGAATATTTTGAACTCCATGATTTCCTAATATTTTTTTTCCATAATTATCTATTCCCATTTCCTTAGATATTTTTTTTGAAGAATATGAAGGTTTTTCTTTAATAATATCTAATATTTTATTTTCAACATCTGATTTTTTTTCTATATTCTTTATTCTCTTGCCTACAGTTATCGCTTCACCTCCATATTTTTTATATTTGTTTAGCCATAAGTAAAAAATAGTTCTAGATATTCCAAGCTCGTTACATACTTTATTAACAGCTTCTTTATCTTTAATTACTCTATTTATAGCTTCAATTCTTTGTTTTGTTGTTAGTTTAGGGTTCATATATATACTGTAAAGACTTTGGGTTAACTATAAGACTATATTTATGTTAACAGATAGTGGGTAACGTATGTCAATAGCCATTAACTAGATTAATTAACTTTATATACATGAGGCTAAATTAATATATATTACGTTCCTAAAGATTCTTCTTAATATTTTAAATATATATACTATAAGATTATGTACTTATATGCACAATTATGTTATATATATCAATATATATTAATAAATATCTTTTTAATCAATGTTTGACATACCGCTTTTTATCAATTAGCATATATATGCAAATATATGCAGGAATCAAATTCGATTAATAAAGAGTACCTAACTATTAAAGAAGCATCTAAATATCTAAGAGTTTCTAAAGATACTTTAAGAAGATGGGAAAAACGAAAGATACTTAAACCATTCAGATCTCCCACCGGATGGAGGTATTACAGCAAAAGACAACTTGATTATGTATTTATTCAAAAGCCTGATATCAGTGATACTAAAAGTAATGTATCTATTCAACCCAAACAATCAATACCAAATAAATCTTTTAATAAAGAAGTGATAAAGGATTCTATTCTTCCGCTACAAATATCGGGTAAGGAGGATTCTAAAATAAGAAGAGTTACTACAATATTTTTAGCCTTTTTTGTTTCCCTTAATCTTATGTTGCTAATCTTTTATGTTATTAAGAACCTATCGAGCAATTAGACATCTCTTCAGATCACTATATCTATTTTAAGCCTAACAATTCGAACCAAGTATACTATTTGTGTATCACGTTTATAATCACGTCTTGGTTGTTTTCCCAAACCTTCTCCCCTATTTTTTCCCATTTATTCAAATTCTTAAAATCATGATAATACTCATAAGAATTTTGTTTGTGAATTAATATGTAGGAAATATTTAACTTATTAATCCAATTAAGAGTTTTTTGGGGATCCTGGCCTTCCCTTATTTCCCAGGAAGCTTTGTCCCAATCTGCATCTAATGCTACCTCGTCCCTACCACCCCTAACTTGCTTAATATCAAAAAGCGCATCTGACCAGAAAACCGTAGAGCCGGATAAAAAGACCAGGTTATTCCCTGCTAAAGTCTCCAATTTATCAAGGCCAGAAATGATTGGGGGTAAATTGCTTGAAATTAATTCAGGTTTTCCCAACTTATTCCATGCATAATAAGTAATTAAAAGTGGTACAAAGAGTAACAAAATAATCAATAGTAATTTACTACCAATAACCGATTTCAATTGTTTATTCTCCAATATTAATTTATAAAAAAGAAGCCAAATCCCTACTTCCAGTTCAACTGCCCAGGCTGTCCAATCTTGCCAAAAATCCGGATCACCTAAAAAACGAAAGGTGGTTAGGAATAAAAAGGTAAATATCCAAACCAAAGAAAATACCATTAATCGGCTTTCTATTTTTTTGGATATATATACCGCTGCAATTGCAAGAATCACTGGCACCAACCCTTTTAAAAGATCGAATATTCTTATAATTACTTTAATTCCTGATGCTCCCCCAATCGAAGGATTAGTAAGAATAGTCAGCCAATAGTTCGGTGAATACCAGAATGTTATTACAAATAATGAAGTAATA
>DATEXQ010000031.1:0-5436 GCA_035256745.1 Patescibacteria group bacterium | reverse complement strand
CTCCGAAAAGCGATTGCTTTAGGCAAGTTAAGAATTGATGCACACAAGCGAGGAATTGAGCAAGAAAAAGAAGAAGAAGGCTATATCCTTAAGGATATGAGCATTTAATAGAATTGAGCAAAGCCAGTACAGCCAGGTTTTGTGCGTTTCCTATGTGGGTAAACCCATAAAAAAACGCATTTTTTTCTTTATAATCCTTTTTCTTTCATTTCCTCAAGAATATTCTTCTGTTCTTTGGTAAGACGCTCGGGAATTATAACGTTTAATTTTACATACTCGTCACCCTTACCTCGTCCGCGTAAAACCGGCACACCTTTACCCCGAAGCCTAATCATCGTTCCCGATTGAGTTCCTGGACGAACTCTTATTTTTACATCTCCATCGACAGTGGGAACTTCAATCTGACCCCCTAATGTTGCCAATGAATAGGGAATTGTAATTTTTACATAAATATCTTCTCCATCCCTTTCAAATATTTCATGAGGTTTAATATTTACCGAAAGCATAAAATCGCCAAAATTAATTCTTGATCCTTCATCAACTCCAGCCGGAATTTTTATTTTTCGTTTTTTCCCTTCAATAGATACTTCCTTTTCGCAACCCTCAATAGCTTCCATAAATTCGATTGTCATTGAATAGCGAGTAATTTGGCGTCTTTGACTACCTCTAAAAGGAGAACCTCCGAAAAACTGTTCAAAAATATCAAACGGATCTCCAAAATCAAAACCCTCAAAAGGTGAACCTTCTCCTGTAGTTGTATATGTATAGGTAAAAGGACCATAACGACCAGATTGAGAAAAAGGTCCTTGTCCGGGTGCACCTCCCCCTCTAAAACCACCACCTGGTGCAAAAGCTTCATGGCCAAATTGATCGTAAGCGGATTTTTTCTGGGAATCGGATAATACCTGGTAGGCTTCGTTTATTTCTTTGAAGCGTTTCTCGGCAGCTTCTTTGTCATCCTTATGTCTATCAGGATGCCACTCCAAAGCCTGCTTCCTATACGCTTTTTTTAGCTCATCAGCTGATGCGCTTTTAGAAACACCCAATATATCGTAATAATCGGATTTCGTAGCCATGATTAATTATTCAATTAGTTATTGTAGATATTATAATCTAAAAAAGCCCCGGCATTATCCGAGGCGAGAGTATAAATCTTTCTAAGATATATACCTTCTCTTATTTCCTTATAGCAACCTCAAACTACTCAATTACTTCTCCTTCCTCTACCTTTTCCTCCTTTTTTCCTTTTTCTTCCTTTTTGTCTTTCTCCCCGTCTTTTGGTTCTTTTCCCTTTTCTTCCTTGGGTTGTGATTGGTACATTGCTTGTCCAATGGATGAAAGAGTATCTGATAAATCTTTAGTAGTACTTTCGATATCTTCTTTTGTTGCACTTTCGCCTTTTGCCAAAACATCTTTAACTGCCTTTATCTTTTCTTCTACTTTTTCTTTTACATCTTTAGGTGCTTTATCTCCTGCATCTTTCAAAGCTTTTTCGGCTGTTGCAACCATTGCATCTGCATGATTTCTGGTTATTATTTTTTCTGCTTTTTTGGTATCTTCTTCTTTATGTTTTTCTGCTTCTTCCTGCATTCTTTTAACTTCATCATCCGATAGTCCTACTGCTCCTGTTATTTTGATATTTTGTGTTTTTTCGGTTGCCTTGTCTTTTGCCGTAACCGTTAAAATTCCTGATGCATCCATATCAAATGTAACCTCTATTTGGGGAACACCACGAGATGCCGGAGGAATTCCATCTAGTATAAATCTACCCAAAGATTTGTTGTCGCTTGCCATGGGTCTTTCTCCTTGGGTTACATTTATTTCTACCTGAGTTTGATTATCGGCTGCCGTAGAAAAGATTTCGGTTTTGGATGTGGGAATTGTCGTATTTCTGGGTATCATAGGTGTGGCAACGCTACCTAAGGTTTCTATAGCCAACGTTAAAGGTGTTACATCCAAAAGAAGAATATCTTTTACTTCCCCTCCCAAAACCCCTGCCTGAATTGCAGCACCCACTGCAACTACCTCATCAGGATTTACACTTTTGTTGGGCTCTTTACCGAAATAATTTTTTACTGTTTCTACCACCTTTGGCATTCTGGTCATTCCCCCAACCAGGATAACTTCATCAACGTCATGGGGATCAAGTTTTGCATCTTTAAGGCAGTTTTCAACCGGTTTCATGGTTTTTTCAATCAAATCTCCAATTAAGCTTTCAAGCTTGGCTCTTGTTAACTTCATCGTTAAATGCATTGGCTGTCCGTCTTTTTGGGTAATGTAAGGCTGATTTATTTCAACTTCGTTTGCGGCTGAAAGTTCTATTTTTGCTTTCTCGGCTGCGTCTCTTACCCTTTGAAGTGCTTGTTTATCATTTCTCAAATCTACCGCATTGTCTTTTTTAAATTCATCACAAATGAAGTTTACTATCTCTTCGTCAAAATCATCTCCTCCAAGGTGTGTGTCTCCATTGGTTGCCTTGACCTCAAAAACTCCGTCGCCAAGTTCCAAAATAGAAATATCAAAAGTTCCTCCACCCAAGTCATAAACAGCAATTTTTTGGGCTTTTTTCTTATCCATTCCATAAGCAAGAGATGCTGCTGTTGGCTCATTAATAATTCTTTCTACTTTAAATCCTGCAATTTCCCCTGCCTGTTTGGTTGCCTGTCTTTGGGCATCGTCAAAATAAGCGGGGACTGTAATAACTGCGCTTTCAACTTTTTCGCCCAGATAATCTTCTGCGTCTTTTTTAAGTTTCATCAAAATTCTTGCTGAAATTTCTTGAGGGGTATAAGTTTTTCCCTCAACTTCAACAGCTGCTGTTTTGTCTTTTCCGGCAACTACTTCATAGGGAACCATTTTTATTGTTCTTTCGGTTTCTACATCATCAATTCTTCTTCCCATCAGCCTTTTAATCGAATAGATCGTATTTTTGGGATTTAAAACCACCTGGCGCTTGGCAACATCACCCACCAAGTTTTTAGTAGGTTCTACTACCGAGGGTGTAATGTTTCGGCCAGTATCCGACGCAGGGATTACTTTAGGTCTACCGCCTTCCATAACGGCAACTACTGAATTTGTTGTTCCTAAATCAATTCCGACTATTTTACTCATATATTTTCCTCTCTAGTTTTTTATTTTATCAGAATATACTTTTACTTTAGTATGTTTTATGACCGGACCTTCACTTACTTTCCAACCGTCCAACAATACTTCCGCAATCGTTCCTTTCAAATTATTGTCTTTGGTTAAATTAACCACTTCAACTGCTTCGTGTAAATCCGGGTCAAACTTATCACCTATACTTACCTTTATCTTTTCTATTCCTTCATCCTTAAATGCATCTTCAAACTGACTTATGGTTATTGCCAAACCCGAATCTTTAAGATGATTTTGGGCTTTAACCAACATATCATGAATCGGTAAAAGTCTTACTATAATTTTTAAACCTGCAAGTTTTTGTATAATTTCATTTTCTTTTTCAACCCTTTTTCTTAGATTATCATAATCTGCTAATGCTCGTGCAAGCTGGTTTTTTAATACATCTACTTCATTTATATTTTGCTTTAACTTGAGTTTAGCTTTTAATTTGGGATCTATTTTCATTTTCCCGCTACCTCCTGTACCAAATTACCGAAATATCTTAAAACCGGAATTATGGTTGCATAACTTAATCTTGCCGGACCCACAACTCCCATGGCTCCTCTATAACCTTTGGCACTAAAATGTGTCGTAATTATTCCCATGGGTTCAAGTTCCGGCCAATCCAATTCTTCTCCGAATAATACTTCAACGGGTGATTCTCCCATTATCCTTTTAAAAAAAAGCTCATTCATTCTTCTAGTTTCCTCTATAAAAGTAAAAAGATTGGTACACATGGTAATATCTGTAAATTCGGGATTAATAAAAACGTTAGCCAAACCTGCATGCCATGTTCTTCCGTCATCCAACGCCGAAACTGAAAGGGTTTTTGTTCTCTCTGCCAAAGCCTGAGTTGCTTCTTCCATTAATTTATCCAAATCGTCTTTTACGTCCCAAACTTCTTCTTTTGCTTTAACTTCATCGGTTAAAGACATTTGTTTTTCTTCCATCAGTTGATCTATATAAAACTTCATTGCTTTTGGAGTAGGTATCCTACCAGATGAAGTATGAGGCTGTTTTAAATATCCTATTTTGGTAAGGGCTGCCATTTCGTTTCTGACAGTTGCAGAAGAGACCCCTAGACTATATTTCTTCTCCAAGATCTCAGAACCAACGGGTTCTGCCGCATCAATATATTCATCTATTAAAACTTTTAGTATTTGAGCTTGTCTGGCTGTCAATGCATCTGTCATGTTGTTTAGCATTCTTATATCACGAGTGCTAAAAGATGTCAAGAGTTTACTTTAGGGAAACAAACAAAGAAGTTGGAAAAGTAATCATACGTTGCTATCTGTCGTCGTGGGTGCAACAGGTTCCTGTTCTTTGCTGGGAACTCTTGCTACCTTACCCAAGAATATTTTTCTCACTAGATTGAAGAATATCCAAACTTCGTCAATCTTTAAAATAAGAGACAAACCTATATAAATAGATAGTCCTACCAATGAAACTATTCCTGTTAAAATCATCAAATTTACCGTATATCTTGTGTCTAAAACAAATCTTTCAAAATTTATTCCTTCGATTTTACTTAAAAAAGAAATTCTTTTTACCCATGCATATTGATCAAAAAATTTAAGAAAGAAATACATCGAAAATCCAGAAATAATTGAAGATACAAAAATCTTAAGTATCTTAAACACGTTTTCAAAAGCGTAAAGACCAGATAATCTTTTATTCATCAAGCTATAAAGAAGGATTGCCTCGATAAAAGAACTGAAGGAAAAAGATGCCGCTAATGCCCAAACTGGCAAATTAAAACTTTTAACCAAAACAAAATCTCCAGAGACCAAAAGTACTAAACCTATCATCGAAATAATAACAGGAGTTTTTGCGTCATGCAGGGCAAAGAAAGCTCTTGAAATTATGGCCATCAGACTTTGAAAAACTATCCCCAGAGCAAATGCTGTCAAAACCATCCCTGTTTGAACAGTTGAACGCCAATCAAAAATATCAGTTCCATAGACCAGACGTACAATTGGTATTCTTAAAACTATTAGAAAAACAGCTAGGGGAGCTGTAAAAAATATGGCCTGGAAAACTGTACTTAAAAAAGTTTTTTTGAACTCTTCGACATTTCCTTCTTTACGAGAAAGGATGGGTAGTGCTGCTTTGGCAAGAGATGTACCAAAGAGCGTGACCGGTAAAAGCTGAAGGGAATTTGCAAATGTATAGTATGTGTAAGAAGCAAGGGAAATAAAAGAAGCCAGATAAAGTTCTACTGTTTTACCGATTTGGTCAAAGGAAAGGTCGATTATTCTGGGTAGTGCCAATTTCCCCACCTTTTTAACACCTGCTGTG
>DATEXQ010000030.1:0-18206 GCA_035256745.1 Patescibacteria group bacterium | reverse complement strand
AATTGAGCTTATTAAAGCAGTTTCTGCCATTGCCAATGGCGGTAAATTAATGACTCCCCAGGTTGTGGACAAACTAAGAGGTGAAGGTTGGGAAGAAGACATAAAACCTCACGAAGAAGAACAGGTGATAGGAAGAGAAGCCGCCAAAGATATGACTCAGATGATGGTAGAAGCCGCAAAAAATGGGGAAAGCAAATGGACATATTTGAGAGGTTTTAACGTAGCGGGAAAAACCGGTACGGCGCAAATTCCCATAGCAGGTCATTATGACAGCGAAAAAACTATAGCAAGCTTTATAGGATTTGCTCCTGCCGATAATCCAAAGTTTATTATGCTAGTAACATTAAAAGAACCTCAAACATCACAATGGGCTTCGGAAACTGCTGCGCCTTTGTGGTATTCAATAGCAAAGGATTTATTTGTTCACTTCGGTATTTTACCGGAAAATTGATTGTAGATATCCTATTCCGAAAAAATTACGGTTGCTATTGGTTGGAGATTTTGTTCAAATGCATTTACTATTTTGTCTTCAAAAACTGGTCGGTGTTCGTCTAAATCTATTAATGCGCTATTTACGATATTGTAAAATTCAGGCGTGCTTAATAATTCTTTCTGTTTATCAAGATTGGAATTTTGAATTATATTTAGAGCTTTGGATAAAGACTCTCTAGCAGTACCGATATATAAAGGTTGAAATTCCTCGGGAATTCCCACAAATTCTGGTGTCATATAGGCATATAATTTACCAAGATAATTAATTTACGTCAAGTTTTTGTTAGAATATGACAAATGAAGGTTAGGATAAAAAACGTATTTCATTTTTTTAATGCTGTTTTGGCGGTTACCTTTTACGGTTATCCGGCTAGAAAGTTAACAGTAATAGGGGTTACAGGAACCGACGGGAAAACCACAACGGCAGCGTTAATTTATCAAATTCTTAAAAAAGCAGGAGAAAAGGTAGCTCTTATAACAACGGTTAATGCCTATATAGGAAGAAGGCAAATTAATACGGGCTTTCATGTTACCACTCCCAATCCCTGGTCATTACAGAAACTTGTTAAAGATGTAGTTGATGCAGGATGTAAACACCTAATACTTGAGGCTACGTCACATGGTTTGGACCAATACAGGGTCTTAGGAACAAATATTTCAATTGCCGTGGTAACAAACATAACCCATGAACACTTGGATTACCATAAAACATATTTAAATTATCTAAAAGCTAAAGCCAAGATATTTAAACACGCAAAAATCGCAATTCTGAATAAAACAGACTCTTCATATAAAAGGTTAATAAAATATCTGAGAAAAGATACGAAACTCATATCTTATGATTCAAAGATTAACAAAGAAAAAATTAAAAAAGCTGTGGATAAACGATTTCCCGAAATATATAACAAGTTTAATGCAGCAGCTGCAATTTCTGTTGCCAAAGAGTTAGGTATAAAAGAGAGCGATATCATAAAAGCAATAAAATCATTTTCTAGTGTAACGGGCAGGATGGAATATATAAAAAATAACAAAGGAATAAATATAATAATAGACTTTGCTCATACTCCCAATGCTTTAGAAAATGTATTAAAAGCACTAAAAACAAAGATTAAAAAAGGGAGATTGATAGCAGTTTTTGGTTGTGCTGGAGAACGGGATAAAGCAAAAAGGCCTATGATGGGAGCTATTTCAACAAAATACGCAGATGTTTCCATTTTTACGGCAGAGGATCCCAGACATGAGGATATGAATAATATAATTGATGCTATGGTGAAAGGTGTAATTAAGGGAGGAGCGAAGGAAGTAGACTATCAAAGTAGAGTTTTTTCAAAGAAGCCTGTGTTTTTACGCATTAAGGATAGGCAGGAAGCAATTTCTTTTGCAATAAATAATATTTCAAAAAGAGGTGACACGATAGTCATTTGCGGAAAAGGACACGAAAAAAGTATGAATTATGAAGGGATAGAACATCCTTGGACAGACAAAGATGCTGTAAATAAAGCTCTTAAAGTTAAAAATTATGAGTAAGAGAAAATTATCGAGAATTGTTAAATGGTGGTTAACCCCTAAATTTCCCGAAAATCACATTAACAAGGTACTACTCTATAAACCGGAAGGTATAAATAATTTAATTAAAGATCGTTTAAGAATATTTATTATCCACCCCATTAAAAGAAGGATGGCTAAATATTATCTGGCATTTTTACAGAAATTTTTTGGTTTAGAAGTAATTGCGGTTACGGGAAGCGTTGGTAAAACAACAGCAAAGGAAATGTTAGCATCGGTTTTGAGTAAAAAGGGCAAAACTATTGCTTCCTATGCAAATATAGACCCTATTTATAATATTCCTACGACTATTCTTAAATGTAGACCACAAACAAAATATTTGGTTTTGGAAATGGGAGTGGAATACCCGGGAGAAATGGATTTTTATCTTTGGCTTGCTAAACCAAAAACGGGCGTTGTTACGGCAATATATTGGACCCATACGGAATTCCTTAAGGATTTAAGAAACGTAATAAAAGAAAAAGGGAAATTAATTCAAGATCTTCCTAAAAACGGCTTAGCTGTTTTAAATATCGATGAGAGAAGTGCAATAGAATTGTCAAAAAAAACGGATGCTGAAGTGATTTGGATTGGTTTAAGTGAAAAATCGGATGTTAAATCTTCAAATATTTCCTTCACCAAAGATTTTAAAACTAAATTTGAATTAATTACTAAAACAGGAAGAATTGATATTAGATTAAATTTATTGGGTCAGCAATTTGTACCATTGGCCTTAGCAACTGTAGCGGTAGGATTAAAATATGGTATCGACCTTAAGGAAATAAAAATAGGATTGGAAGAGTTAAAACCCCTTGACCACAGAATGATAACTCATATTTTAAAAAATAGGTCAACAATAATTGATGATACCTATAACGCAAATCCTCTTGCTGCAAAAGAGGCGATTAGACTCTTGGCTGATATAGCTAACGGAAAAAGGAAAATTCTGGTTTTGGGAGATATGAAAGAGTTAGGTGCTTATGAAAAAAAGGGTCACGAAGAAGTAGGATGCTTTGCCGTAAAATGCGGTATTGATAAAATTTTAACTTTAGGAGAATCGACAAAATATACCATAAGTGAAGCTTTAAGGCTGGGTCTGGGTAAAGATAATGTTTTTAATTTCGATAATAAAAAGGCACTAATCAAAAAATTGAAAGCAACCGTTAAACCCAGGGATGTAATTTTAATAAAAGGTTCAAGATCTATGGCTTTGGAAGAAGTGGTTGAATCTTTGAGAAAGCCCATGTGATTTTTTTCACGCTTGCTCGATAAAATAGTAAGTCATATAATTTAACTTGAATATGAATTTGTCTAATGCACTACCCCTTGCTTTAGGTCTGGTTATATTTTCATTTTCCATAACAAGCCTTCTAATAATTCCTTTTATAAATCTTTTATATAAATTAAAACTCACCAGACAAAAAGAAGCTCCAAAAAAGGGCATAATTCCTCTTTTTGACAAACTTCACGATATTAAAGCAGGCACTCCAATTGGGGGAGGAATACTTTTAATTGTTATTGTTTCCTTGATATTTATTTTAATCTTCCCTTTTGCATCCCATATGGGGGTTTTAATTCGAAGCGCTTTTCATTTTCAAACAGAGATTGTAATAATTCTTCTAACTTTTATTGGTTTTGGCATATTGGGTTTGATGGATGATTTAGTAAAGATATTTGGTAAAGGAAAACCGGGTCAAAAGCCTTTGGGTTTATCTTTCGGATTAACAAGAAAGCAGAAATTTCTCCTGCAATTTGTTTTGGCTTCTTTAATAAGCTATTTGATTTATAATAAATTGGGAATTCAATTTATCCATATTCCTTTGTATGACAAGATAATAAACTTAAAGTTTTTATACATTCCTTTTGCTACATTCATAATAGTATCCTTTACCAATGCCTATAACATAACCGACGGTTTGGATGGTTTGGCAACAGGTCTTTTGATGATTTTTTTGATTGCATTCATAGTTATCGCAGCAAATGTTTTGGATACTCCTCTTTCTATTTTTATAGCAATATGGCTTGGGGCAATAATTGCTTTTTTATATTTCAACGTTTGGCCAGCCAGAATTTTTTTGGGAGATGCAGGAGCTTTATCTTTTGGCGCAACAATCGCAGTTATTGGGCTTTTAACAGGTTCTCTATTTGCGTTATTAGTAATTGGTGCAATATTCATATTGGAATTAATTTCCTCTGCGGTTCAAATTTTCGGCTGGAAGGTATTAAAAAGACCGATTTTACCTTTAGCGCCTATTCACAATTCCTTTTTGGCAGCTGGTTGGGAAGAACCTAAAATTGTGACCAGGGCTTGGCTTGCCGGGATAATGCTGGCAATTTTCGGATTATGGCTGGCAACGATTTAAACTTGTGTTTTTACTCTTCAAATGAAAAGAAAATTACGTCTAGGAAAACAAAAAAAGGTTATAGATAAAAGTCTCTTAACATTAACTTTTGTTTTAACAATATTAGGATTAATTGCTGTTGCAGATGCATCGGCACCCCAGGCAATGAATGCTTTTAACGATAAATTTTATTTTGTTAAGCAACAAATTGTCTGGGCTGGGATAGGGATTGTCCTTCTTATTATTTTTTCCAGAATTCACTATCTATTTTGGGAAAAGATCGCTTTACCTATTTTTATTGGCGGGATAATTTTACTTATTCTGGTTGTAATACCCGGATTGGGAAGTAAAGCCCTGGGAGCAAGAAGATGGTTAAATTTGGGGTATTTTTCGCTACAGCCTTCGGAAGTACTGAAATTTGCAATAGCATTATACTTTGCCAAATTAGCTTCAAAAGGAAAGGGAATAATTTCTTTCTTGATTCCTTTAGTTGCTACAGCATTTTTAGTAATGCTTCAACCCGATTTGGGGACAACGATTGTAATTGTTGTTATAGGAATGACTCAAATCTTTGCAACAGGACTTAATTTCTTTTATTTCATATCATCACTTTTAGCCGGGTCGGTAGCTGGAGTTATATTAATATTGACATCTGATTACAGAAGACAAAGGTTACTCACGTTTATTGAACAAAGCAAGGATCCTTTGGGAAGGTCTTACCACATAAGACAAATTCTTTTTTCTTTAGGTCTTGGGGGTTTTTGGGGTGTGGGTTTGGGTGCCTCGAGACAAAAATATCTTTTTTTACCTGAAGCAGCAACTGACTCAATTTTTGCCGTAATTGCTGAAGAATTGGGATTTATAGGAGCCTCTATTTTAATAATTCTTTTTGCCATTTTTATTTTTAAATGTTTAAAAATTTCCATAAATGCTCCCGATAAGTTTTCTCAGATACTTGCTTTGGGGTTAACCGTATGGATAGGAGCACAAATATTTTTAAATATCGGTTCCATGCTTGCTATTGTACCTTTGACAGGGGTGCCTCTTCCATTCTTTTCCTACGGAGGATCTTCCCTAACTATGATTTTAATTGCAACTGGTATACTGTTAAATATCTCAAAATATGAGTCAAAAAGAAGTTAAAGTTGTTCTAACGGGAGGACATGCGGGAGCCACAGCATATGCTTTAATTCAGGAAATAAAAAAGCATAAGAAAGATTATCATATATACTGGATTGGAGCAAAATATGCCATAGAAGGGGCTAAATTAACCACATTTGAGTATAACGTATTTCCTTCAATTGGAGTAAAATATTACCCAATAACTACGGGTAGAATACAAAGGAAATTTACATTTTGGACAATACCTTCAATATTTAAAATTCCAATAGGCTTTATTCATGCTTTATTATTGTTGATTAAAATAAGACCGAAAGTTATTTTGTCATTCGGGGGTTATGCTTCTTTTCCGGTTGTCGTAATGGGTTGGATTTTACGTATTCCCGTTATTATTCATGAGCAAACTATGGTATTCGGAAGAGCAAATAAGTATTCATCATTTTTTGCTAATAAAATAGCATTGGCAAGAAATGAAAGTTTAAAATATTTTCCTCACCAAAAGTGTGTAGTTGTGGGCAATCCCATATCGGTTGAAATTAATAATGTTAAGCCAAAGAAAGAAATTGGTAATCCTCCAACAATTTTTATTATCGGAGGTTCTAGGGGATCTCAAGCGATAAACGATTTAGTAGAAGATATTCTTTCCAAGCTTTTAGAAAAGTATTACGTAATACACCAAACCGGAGCATTAGAATATAAAAAATTTAAGGATATTAAATTGGGTTTATCTTCAAAATTAAATTCCAGATATGAAGTACACGATTTTATTTTTCCCCATAAATGGTACAAATTTATAGCCAGAGCGGATTTGATAATAAGTAGAGCAGGTGCAAATATTGTTTCGGAAGTAATTATTTCCAAAAGACCTGCCATTTTTATACCTTTACCAATAACCTTTATGGATGAACAGACAAAAAATGCCGAATACGTTGCTAAGTTAGGATTTGCGAAGGTTCTTAATCAAAGAGATTTAACACCCGATACACTATTTAGAGAAATTGAAGAAAGATTTTTGAATTGGAATGAGATGGTTAAAAAAGCAAGTAATATAGAAAGTCCAGACAAAAATGCTTCAGAAAAATTATTAAAAATGATTGAGGAGGAAATTAAAAACAGTGAAAATTAAATACTTGTTTCTTTTCCTTTGTGTAGTTATTCTTCTTGTTGTTCCGATATTTCTCTTACCGAGGCTCGTAAATATCAAGGAAATTATTTGTAAAAGCCAGTTTGGTTCGTGTCCAATTGAAATATCTACATTATTGGATTCGGCAAAGGATAAAAGTTTATATTATTCGAAAAAAGAGATTAATTCCCATTTAAAAGAAAGTCTGATTGTTGAACGTTATTCAACGGCATTTAAACTACCAAATATAATCGAGGTTTTTGTTATTATTAAAAAGCCTTTCTATGCAGTTAAAACAAAAGATGGATTAACTTTCTTAATTTTAAAAGACGGTTTGGTTATCTCGAAGGTAGCTAGTACTAATCTTCCTACTCTGGAAATAAATTCAAATCTTGAGATCAATAATCGGTTAGACGAAAAACACCTTTTTGCTTTAAGGGTCATTTCTGATATATTTTCTTTATATAAAATACATTTAAGCAAAATTGAAAGGGAAAGTTTACTGGTTGAAATAGAAAATGGTCCAAAGGTAATATTTCCCTTGGAAGGAGACAATAAGGTATTGGTTGGAGCTTTTAGAATGCTTTTTGAACAGTTGAATAGTGGAAGCGAAAAATTTAGAATTGAGAAAGCGCTAAATCAAATCACTATTGATTTACGCTATAAAAATCCGATAATAAAGTGATTTGAAAATTATGGCAAAAAACAGAATAATCGCCTCAATAGAATTGGGTTCAAGTAAAATATGTACTCTAATTGCCCAAGTACAGACCGACACAAATACATTTCAGCATATGGTAAATATTGTTGGAGTGTCTTCGGTTGAATCGGCAGGAATAAAAAAAGGGCAGATAGTAAATATAGAGGAAGCGGTTGAAGCTACAATAACAAGCGTTGAGGCAGCAGAAAGGATGGCGGGCTATAATTTGGATAGTGCATATATCTCCTTGGGAGGAGCAAGCATTGTTTCCCAAAATTCGCACGGTGTTGTTGCTGTTTCCACCCCGGACGGGGAGATTACAGTAAACGATGTGGATAGAGTTATAGAAGCAGCATCGGCGGTATCTTTGCCTTCCTCAAGAGAACTTATTCATGTAATACCAAGAGAATTTACAGTTGACGGGGAAAATGGAGTCAAAGACCCTGTAGGTATGAGTGGAGTAAGACTTGAAGTTGATACCCATATAGTTACGGCTTCCAGTTCATCGGTAAAAAATATTAGAAAAGCAATAAATGAGGTAGGGATAAACATTGAAGATTTGGTTTTCAATGGAATCGCTGCATCAGAGGCAGTTTTAACATCGACAGAAAAAGAATTGGGATGTGTAGTTGTGGATATTGGTGGTGGAACCACATCTATTACAGCGTTTTCCGATGGTGCAATAGCATATTCTGGTGTAATTCCGATTGGAGCTAAAAATGTTACAAATGATTTAGCGATTGGTTTGAGAGTTTCTTTGGAAAGTGCAGAGAAAATAAAAATCTCGCTTTCACAAGAAGTTAAAAAACAAAAGGAAGAGGATGACAATTTAGACCTTTCAAAAGACGGTTTATCAGAAATTAAAAAAGTATCTAAAAAAACACTTATTGAAGGAATAATAAGACCAAGACTGAATGAAATATTTTCGATGGTTAGACTAGAACTTGATAAAGCGTCTCTTACAAACAGGATTCCTTCGGGTGTTGTTGTAACTGGAGGTGGAGCCGAAACAGTTGGAATAATAGAAAGCGCCAAACGAACTCTTTCCCTTCCTGTAAGAATAGGAATTCCCAAAGGGATTGGAGGTTTAATTGATGATATCGAAAATCCGTTGTATGCTGTTCCTGTTGGTTTGATTCTTTACGGAGCTAAAGAAGAACCCCAAGTATCTAATAACTCCTTTACCAAGAGATTAAAACTCCCCGGTAAAGGTATAGCTGGTAAAATTATAGAAGCAATCAAAGATCTTCTGCCCTAAATAGATTTGCGTTTATAAAGATACTAAGTTAAAATCTGCCCAAAAGGAAATAATATTTATGGCATTGGTTAAACCAGATTCAGCAAGAATTGCAAAAATTAAAGTTATAGGAGTAGGGGGTGGTGGAGGAAATGCGGTTTCTTCAATGGTGGATAAGAACGCAATAAACGGTGTTGAGTTTATTTCTTTAAATACCGATGCACAGGTACTTCTTCAAAATAAAGCAACCACAAAAATCCAGATAGGAGAAAAGTTAACAAAAGGTTTGGGGGTTGGAGGAAATCCGGAAACAGGTAAGCAGGCAGCAGAAGAGTCAATAGAGAAACTAAAAGAGTTGATGGTTGATTCGGATATGGTGTTTATTACAGCGGGAATGGGTGGAGGAACGGGGACTGGAGCATCTCCTGTTGTAGCTAAACTAGCCAAATCAACAGGTGCTTTAACAGTTGCCATTGTTACAAAGCCTTTTGCATTTGAAGGAACTAGAAGGTCTGTAATAGCTGATGAAGGTATAGAGAAATTAAAAGAAGAAGTTGACACCTTGATTGTTATTCCAAATCAGAGATTAATGGATGTCATTGATAAAAAAATGACATTGGTTGAAGCTTTTTACCTTGCTGATTCGGTTTTAGCGCAAGCTGTTGGAGGTATTTCGGAAATTATTACCACCCCGGGTCTTATTAATGTGGATTTTGCAGACGTAAAAACTATTATGAAGGGTTCAGGAACTGCACTTCTGGGTATTGGAACTGGAGTTGGGGAAAACAGAGCGCAAATGGCAGCAAGAGCCGCAATTTCTTCGCCTTTACTTGATCTTTCTATAGAGGGAGCAAGAGGAGTTCTCTTTAATATTGCTGGAGGAAGCGATTTAACAATGTTTGAAGTTGATGAAGCGGCAAAAATTATTTCTTCTTCGGCAGATACTGATGCAAATATAATATTTGGGGCAATCGTTAGAGATGATTTGGCTGATCAAGTAAGAATTACAGTCATTGCAACAGGGTTTGATGAAACCAGAGCAAGAATAGCCCAGATTTCACAGCAAAAGACCACACCTCAAATACAAGGAATAATAAGCCAGGGTGTTACCAAGAATGAAGAAGAAGATGAAAAAAATAAGTTTGAAAAACGTGATGAGGAGGAACCACCCCAAACAGAAATTCCCGATGAAGAAGGAGATGTTTTTGGAGAAAAATTTGAAATTCCAGCTTTTTTAAGGAAAATTCAGTAGATCTTCTAGAAATCTTCATTCATGAGATGTAAAATAGCTTCAGTATGACAAAAAAATCTTTTGACTATTCAAGCGATAAAACCTATTTTGAACCGGTAGACCAAAAAGTGGATTTTCCCTCACTTGAGAAAAAGATACTCGATGATTGGGATAAAAAACAAATAGTAAGAAAATATTTGGATAAGAATATTTCTTCAACCAAAACATTCTCTTTTCTAGATGGTCCAATTACAGCAAATAATCCTATGGGTGTACATCATGCATGGGGAAGAACCTATAAAGATATTTTTCAAAGATACAAAAATATGCAAGGGTTTAAAGAAAGGTTTCAAAATGGTTTTGACTGCCAAGGACTTTGGGTAGAGGTGGAAGTTGAAAAAGAATTGGGTTTAAAAAGTAAAAAAGATATAGAAAACCTTGTACCAGGTGATAAAAAAGCTTCGATTGCCAAATTTATCAGTTTGTGCAAAGAAAGAGCACAAAAATATGCAAATATACAAAGAGATCAATCAGAACGTTTGGGGTACTTCATGGATTGGAATAACTCTTATTACACTTTAAGCGATGAAAATAACTATATGATCTGGCATTTTCTGGCAAAATGTCACGAAAATAATCTCATTTACAAAGGTTATGATACGGTTCCATGGTGTCCGAGATGCGGTACTGCCATTTCCCAGCATGAAATATTGACCGAGAGTTACGGGGAAGTTACTCATGATTCGGTTTATATTAAATATCCTATTTTAGGGAAGAAGAATGAATTCTTATTAGTTTGGACTACAACTCCCTGGACGCTTCCCGCAAATGTCGCTGTTGCCGTTGATGTGGATAAGGTTTATGTCAAAACTGTAAAAGATAATAATAATATATTTTATCTATTAGAAAATGTTGCTAAGCAATTAAATCTAAATATAGATAAAAAGATTAAAGGAAGTGGATTGATTGGTTTCAAATACGAATCTCCATTTGACAGTCTTCCCAGAATTAAAAAGGCTTTGGAAAATTATCAACATCAGGTTATCTCCACGGACAAAAGAATTTTGGAAATAAGCGAGGAAGAAGGAACTGGATTGGTGCATATCGCACCATCAGCCGGAGAAGAAGATTTTCAGTTGGGAAAGAAACTTAGTCTTCCTTTAATAGAAGTGATCGATGAAGAAGCAAATTATATGAATTCGATGGATGAATTTTCAACTAAAAATGCCAAAAAGCATCCCGAAATAATTCTTGATTATCTGAAAACATATTCTAACGGAAAATTTCTTTTTGATATTGTTCCAGTAAAACACAGATATCCGGTTTGTTGGAGATGCGCTACTGAATTGGTGTGGAGAACAGTTGATGAGTGGTATATAGCAATGGATCGAATATTATCCTCATCACAAGACAAGGGGAAAACACTTCGGAAAAAAATGATAGAGGTTGCAAAAAAAATAAAGTGGATTCCTAGTTTTGGTTTGGAGAGGGAACTTGATTGGTTAAACAACATGCATGATTGGCTTATTTCTAAAAAAAGATATTGGGGTTTAGCACTTCCTATTTGGGAGTGTAAAAAATGCGGTTTTTTTGAGGTGGTGGAAAGTAGGGATGATCTAAAAAATAAAGCAGTTGAAGGTTGGGAAAAATTTAACGGTCATACACCACACAAACCTTGGATAGATGAGGTAAAAATAAAATGCCCCCAGTGTAAAGGTCTTATGGGAAGAATTCCGGATGTAGGGAACCCCTGGCTTGATGCTGGTATTGTTTCTTTTTCTACAATAACCAAAAATAATATAGGGCAACCGTTATATTGGAATGATAGAAAAGAATGGGAGAAATGGTATCCAGCCGATTTTATTACAGAAAGTTTTCCCGGACAATTCAAAAATTGGTTTTATTCGTTAATTGCCATGAGTACTGTGTTGGAGAATAAAGAACCTTTCAAAGAGGTATTGGGATTTGCAACTTTACTTGCCGAAGATGGCAGGCCAATGCACAAAAGCTGGGGGAATTCCATAGAATTCAATGAGGCGGCAGACAAAATCGGGGTTGATGTTATGCGTTGGATGTATGCAAAACAAAATCCGACAGAGAATCTTTTATTTGGATATCATGTTGCAGATGAGACAAGAAGAAGATTCCACTTAAAACTTTGGAATATTTATAATTTTTTCGTCACCTATTCAAATATTGACGGTTGGACTCCGGATAAAGATTCAAAAATTAAAAATCAAAATATAAGTATTTTAGATAAGTGGATTTTAATTAGGTTGGGTGAAACGATTGAAAAAGTTACCAAATCCGTAGATAAGTACGATGTGTTTACAGCAAGCAATGTATTAGAGGAATTTGTAGATGATCTATCCAATTGGTACATCCGCCGTAGTCGGGAAAGAGTCGGTCCTTCCGCCGAAGATGGAGAAGATAAATTATATTTTTATCAAACTAGCTATTTCGTATTGGTAAATTTGGCCAAAATTTTAGCTATTTTTACCCCCTTTATTTCAGAAGAAATTTATAGGAATTTGACTAAAGAAGTTTCTATTCATTTAAGTGATTGGCCAACCCCGAAATTAAAAATCGATAATCAAAATCTAAAATTATTAGAACAAATGAAATTGATAAGGGAGGTTGTGGAAAAAGTTCATGGTTCGCGAAAAGAAGCAAAAATTTCTGTCAAACAACCCTTAACAAAAGTCACTTTCTATGGGGAATTATCGAATACAAGAGAATTTGAAGGTCAATTATTGCAGTTAGCTCAGGAAGAACTAAATATTAAAACTCTTGAGTTTAAAAAAGGAAAAGCAAGGATTGTATTGGATACTAATATTACTCGAGAATTGGAAGAAGAGGCTAAAGCAAGAGAACTTATTCGTATGATTCAAGACGAAAGAAAAAATATGGGTTTAAAACTTACTCAGAAAACCTTGGTTTCATCTTCTTGGCTTCCTAAGAATCCAGTATTGCTCGGTAAAATTCAAAGAAAGACTTTAAGCAAGCTAATCGAAAAAAAGGAATTTAAAGTAGAAGTTCTCAAGGAAGATAATGGATAATAACCTCAAAGAAGTTCGGATGGATATGCCATATATTTTGGGTATTTTCTTCATGTTGATTTTTAGTTTGTTAATTTTAAATTCTATAGCGAAGTTTTTATTCCCTTTATACTTTCTATATATAATATTAGGACTTATTGCTTTTTTTATTTTTTCTAAATTGGATTTTGAGGTTATTTCAATTTTTTCTAAACATTTATATATATTTAGTATCTTGTTTTTGATACTCCCGCTTTTTATTGGACAAGTTTCGAGAGGTGCGCTTCGTTGGATACCCATAGGAGCATTAACCATTCAACCTGCAGAATTGGTTAGACCTTTTCTCTTGATATTTTTTGCTAATTATTTAACCAAAGAACAACTTAATTATAAAATACTGATCAAATCGATTATTCTTTTATTAATTCCCGCTTTTCTGATTTTAGTTCAACCCGCATTAGGAATGACCGTATTAATGGCAGTAGGTTTTTTGGGTATTGTCATATCTGCCGGCTTAAATAAAAAGAAATTACTGGTGGGTTTTTTTATTTTAATTATGTTAACCCCCTTGCTTTTTAAAGTTCTCGCTCCATATCAGCAGGATAGAATTAGAGCTTTTTTTGATCCTTCATCCGATCCTTTAAAATCGGGATATAACAGCATCCAATCTATGATTTCCGTGGGTAGTGGAAAATTTTTTGGTAGGGGATTGGGTAAAGGAGTACAAACACAGTTGTCATTTTTGCCCGAGAAGCATACGGATTTTATTTTTGCATCAACTGCTGAGGAATTGGGTTTTATGGGAGCGTTTCTTCTTCTTTTTGGGATATTTTTCATTTTATGGCGTTTGACAAAATTTATGGATGCACCTATAAATCCTGCTGGAAGAGCATTTCTTGCGGGAGTTGTGATTACTTTTTTAATACAAACTGTTGTTAACGTCGGAATGAATTTGGGACTTCTCCCCATAACAGGATTACCATTGCCTTTAATTTCTGCTGGGGGTTCATCACTTTTGGCTACAATGATAACTTTGGGAATTGCTTTGGGAGCCACCAAATATACTAAATCTTGAGTTTGTTTTTTTAAAACTATACAATAGCAAGGATATAAACGAATATGGATAAAAAATATACAGTCATAAAAGTTGGAGGAAGCCAATATAAAGTTTCTGAAAAAGAGGAAATTTTGGTTAACAAAATATCTGGTAAACCCCAAATAGACGTACTTCTTCTAGTTGAAGGAGAAAAAGTTGTGGTTGGAAAACCGTCTCTTAAAGATGTAGTCGTACAATGTAAAGTATTAGGAGAAGAAAAAGGAAAAAAAATAGATGTAATCAAATTTAAGGCAAAATCACGCTATAGAAGAAAGACAGGTTTTCGTCCTCAATACACACGTCTTCTAATTGAAAAAATTTCTTTGAAGAAATAAGACAATATATATCAGAACATATACTTCTGCTCTCTTGACAGCTGTGAAAATATAGATTATATTGTTTTTTAGTCAAATAATATGGCAAAGAAAAAAGCAGGCGGTAAAATATCACAGCACGTAAGTCCAGCAGGCAAAAGATTGGAAGCAAAGAAAAACCACGGAGAGAAAATTACTCCCGGAGAAATTATTGTAAGACAAAGAGGTACTAAAATGTCAGCAGGCAAAAACGTTGGAGTCGGAAGAGACCATACTCTTTATGCATTAAAAGAGGGAGTAGTTAAATTTGGTAAGAAGTTAGGTAAAAAAATTGTATCGGTAAACTAAATCATGGCAGAAGAAATAATCCAAATAGATGTCAACGAGTTAAATGCCAATCCCTTACAACCGAGAGGGGCAATAACTCCGGAGAGCCTGGTGGATTTAATAGATTCGATTAAAGAACATGGTATATTAGAACCTTTGGTAGTAGCCAAAACTCCCGCTGGTTTTCAGATTATTGCCGGTGAAAGAAGATGGAGGGCTTCAAAGTTAGCAGGTTTGACTCACGTACCGGCAATTATTAGGGAAACCACACCAAAAGGAATGCTTGAAATGGCTTTGGTTGAGAATGTTCAAAGAGTTGATTTAAATCCATTGGATAGAGCCAAAGGATTTGAAAGACTTTTAAACGAATTTGGATTAACAACTTCGGAAGTTGCTGTCAGAATCGGCAAATCCGTTGCCTATGTCTCCAATTCAATAAGACTTTTAACACTTCCAGATGCCTTAAAAGACGGTCTGCTTTCAGGATTAATTTCAGAGGGTCATGCCAGAGCTTTGGCTGCAATTGATGATACGGATTTGATGATTGAGGCTTATAAGATTATTTTGAGGGAAAGTGGATCTGTAAGGCGTGCGGAAGAGTTGGCAAGAAGGATGAAACATAAAGTTGGTCAAGAGCCAAAGAAAAGAACGGATAGAAACGCTATGAGGATAGTCTCCGAAGAAATAGATAAAATTCAGGAAGAGATGCAGACAGCTCTTATTCCTCTTACTCCCGGTGAAGAAGAAACAAAAAATAGGTCAACATTGGTAAAGCTGGCTCGTTCAAGAAGAGAAACAAGAGTCACATTTATATTAAAGGGAGGTTTACAAGAAACTGAAGATAGGCTTCAAAAAATTTATAAGTCGGTAACTTCTTAAATATTATAAAATACCTTTTGAATGCTTCCAGCCTTATTTATTGGCCAATATATTAACCATGCTCGTCCGGTAATTTTATTTTTATCTACAAATCCCCAAGTTCTTGAATCCGAGGAAAATGGACGGTTATCCCCTAATACAAAAAATACATTGTCTGTAACTTTTATTTCTTCACCTTCTTTCAAAAATGAACTTCCGAATGTTTCCAAACTTTGTGGTAAATAGCTTTCATCGAGTTGTTTTCCATTTATAAATATTTTTCCTTCTTTTAGAGATATAGTATCACCCGGGAGTCCTATTATCCTTTTAATATATTCTTCACTTTCATCGGTCGGGGCTTTAAATACAATTACATCTCCTCTTTTGGGTTGTTCAAATCTGTAAGTTACTTTATCAGTAAGAAGATATTCGCCATCGGGAAAGTTGGGTTGCATGGAATTTCCCTTAATTTTATGTGGTTGGAAAACCAGAAGGTACATAAAAAGGAAAAGAGCAAAAGCAAGAACCACAATTTGTAGGATATCCAAGAAAAATGCGCCTAATCGTCTGAAAATATTCATAGTATGATTATAGAAAGGTAAAACATATTAAAACAAGAGGAGATTATTTTTTAATCAAAATTACATCATGGGCATTACTTTCTGTAAAACCCCCTGGTGTAATTCTAATAAATTTGGCTTTTCTTTGTAATTCTGGTAAATTCCTTGCTCCACAGTAGGAGAATCCTGATTTTATTCCCGCAACAATTATTGCTAGATGATTTTCCAAAGTTCCCTTGTATGGAACCAAACTTTCAACTCCTTCAATATGATTTATGTAGTTTCTATTAAAAACTACCCCTTTTTCTAAATGAAACTTTTTTTCGGTAACCGATGTTGAGCCTTTGTATTCTTTATATTTTTTACCTTTAATTATTACTAATTTTCCAGGAGCTTCTTTTGTTCCAGCAAGCAGGTTACCTGTTCTAACAGCTGAACAGCCTGCTGCTAAAGCTTTGACTATATCACCTGAATTTTTTGCACCTGCATCAATGATAATTGTTTTTTTAAAATTTCTGGCTACCTTGGCAGTATCTATAATTGTAGTAATATTAGGAACCCCGACTCCGGTTGTTACTCTTGTGGTGCAGATAGAACCTCCGCCGATTCCAACATGAACACAGTCAGCACCTGCCTTAAATAAATTTTCAGCTCCTTCGGATGTAGCAACTAAACCGGACATAATATCGACACTTTTTCCAAAAAGATGTTTTAGTATTTTTGTCGCATCTATTGCTTTTTGCATATAGCCGTTTGCCACATCCAACAATATTGTATCCGTACCCGCCTTTACCAACATTTCCGCTCTTTTTATAAAATCATTTCTAAGCCCCACAGCGGCACCTACCAAAACCTTTGCTTTTTTTACTTTATAAACCATATCTGCTTGTTCTTCCTCAGACACAAATCTGGGAATAAAACCCAACCCCCCTAGTTTTGCAAGCTGTATTGCCATATCAACTCCTGTTACATCTGTCATGGGAGCGCTGGTAATAGGAAGCGTGAGTTTAATTCTGGGTGTGATTTGGGATATTAAATTTACTTCCGAACGGCTTTGTATTTTTGAATATTGCGGAATCAGAAGTACATCATCATAAGATAAACCCAAGGGAAATCTATGTTTTAAAATTGCCACAAGCATCAATTTATCCATATTTTTCATAACATGTCAACAATAGAAATTAATAAGCTAAAAATGATAAAATATATGTTTAATGGAGTCGTAGCTCAGTTGGTTAGAGCGTCGCATTCACATTGCGAAGGCCGCTGGTTCGAGTCCAGCCGACTCCACAAAATTTATGGTATAGTAAATTTATGCCTCAAGTAAAAATTAAGAAAATATTTATTTTTATTTGGGTAGCACTTCTTCTTTTAGCGCTTTTTATAGAATTTAAAGATATTCCTAAAGTAATATTAGCTGGAAAATCTCCATTAACTATTCTCAGCATCATTCAAAAACTGGCCGGTCTTTGGGCATTTATGATGCTTTCATTTCAGATACCTTTGGGAGCCTTTATGGATTACCTCGAAGAAAAACTTGGTTCGTGGGTTTATAAATTTCATTTAACTGAAGGTGCAATTTTATATTCTTTAATTTTAACTCATACTGTTAGTTATCTTTTATTTCTTTTAATTGCTACAAAAGTATTTGCATTTTTCTATATTTACACAGATTTCTGTATTCTTTGTAAAACCAGACCAGAGTTGTATTATACATTCGGGAGAATTGCCTTCTGGTTTGTAACAGTAGCAGTTACAGCAACGGTTTTAAGAAAACAGCCTTGGTGGAAAAATAACTGGAGATACTTTCATAAACTTAATTACATTATTTATCCTTTGGCTGCAATACACGCCTATTTTATTGGAACTAATACAAAAAATCCGCTTTTTTTGGGGATATTTATATTAGGGGTGGGAGTTTATCTAATAACAATTTTTATTAAAATCAAAAACTGGTTTGTGGAAAATATTTCCAAATAATGAATATTGAAAAAAATGCGCCGGGGCAAATAGTATTTATGATTGCCGACCGGCGCTGATTTAATGATAAGAGTGGGTTATTCTAATTTCTTTTTACCTCCTGTAGCAATTAAGTGATTTACCTAACTTGCTTTTGTACTTGGATTAAATAATCTTCTAGATCCTTAAGGGTAATGTCTTGTCTATTTGTAGAGGAAACTAAAATACCTCCCCCAATGACTACTTTATCGGTTGCCCTAATTGC